>CALIMB010000018.1 GCA_938028665.1 uncultured Thermomicrobium sp.
CCCTCCTCGGCTGGCTGGAACATCAGCTTGACGGTGCCAGCAAAACGATGACGCAAGGTGTGCAGGAGTTCAGCGACCCCGAGCAGAATGGTTGTGTGCGCATCGTGGCCGCAGGCGTGCATGATGCCAGGACGGGTTGATCGATAAGGGACGTCGTTCTGCTCATCGATTGGGAGCGCATCCATATCAGCACGGAGGAGAACGGTGCGTCCGGGGCCTTGCTCGCCACGGATCACGGCGAGGATGCCGTTGCCGCCGGTTGTTGGCCCTGGTTCAATTCCGGCAGCCCGGAGAGCCTCCGGTGACATGAAGAGCGGCCGTCCATCACCGCCAAGGCCCGTCTGGTGCTCGATCCCGAGTTCGCGCAGATGTCCAGCGACGAGACGCGCTGTATTAACCTCTTGCAAAGAAAGCTCCGGGTTCATATGGAGGTAGCGGCGCGTCTCGCGCAACCAGGCGTCGAGCTCCGGTGTGACTTGCACCAGTTGATCCCACTGCATCGCGCTCTCCCTTCATTGCATGTCGGGGGTGATCGTACCATCCGAGTCGGTCGGAAGGGTTACTGCCACGGAAGGTGACCGGACAAACTGGAGCCCAGGCGTTCGGCGTACGCTGCTTAGGGTGCGGCATGGAGGAGGAAATAGTGCCGAAGCGTGGGCGGAACGTGAGGCGAGCGTTCGGCAGCGTAGAGAAGCGGTCGTCTCCTGCCGTACTCGGTCAGATATGTCTGAGAAAGACTGCAATGGGATGGCATCGCGAGAAGCTTGGGGGATCACACAGCCGCTGGGGAGTCGTGTTTACCGGTAGACGGTGGTGGTGCTCGGCTGGGCACTCTGCGGTAATTGGGTCCGAACCGCAAAAGTCGACTTGGCGTCAGAGGCGAATGAGTGGAGCGGAATGGTGCCAAGCACCGCTTTATGGCGTAGGATCCGCTACGGACCACTCTAAGGAAGACGCGGTGCCGATCGTATCGATCATCCACTAGTCTTGCTGAGGCGGTGGAAAGTGCGTACAGGGGGCGAGACTCTCAGAAGTAGCTGAGCGGATCTTGTTCTGGAGAAATAATAGGGGATCGTGAGACGAGTACCACGAGCGTTCAATCAGGGGACATAGAGGAGTTGGCTAATGGCGCGGCCGCGTGTCTGGTCTCGGACGTGTCCCGGATCTGTTGGCGACACTCGACAGGAGCAAGGGTTTTGGCAGTACCTGGTCTCGGACGTCTCCCGGATCTGTTGGTGACACGTAAGGGGGTTGAGGTCGTGGGTTCAGATGAGGGAAACGGCATGTACATCGGACGCTTTCCATACGGTCGATACGCGCGGGCACCGCAGCCGGATCTCACGGTGGAAGATTTGTGGCGCGTCTACGTTCTGGTACCGAGGGAGGACGGTCACGGTGACGAAAATATTCCAGTGGCCAAGATGACTGACCGGCAGTTCCGGGAATGGATTGTGGCCAAGGCGGCGCTGCATGGGGTACCGCTCATTCCGCCGTTGGGACGGATTGGCCTGGAGACTCGTGTCCGCCTCCTCAACTATCTCATTCACCAGGGTGTCCGGATTTATCTTGTGCCGAAGCCGGAGGCATGAGGAGAATCGTACTGAGATAGCAAGCATCAGCAGAGAAGTCACCTCGTTCTTGTACCATGCCGTAGTGAGAGAGCTATTCAGGGATAGACTCTCACTCTGAGGCTAAAGGGTATCTCTCTGTTTCCATACCACGCAGGGACAAGCACCAGTGGGAGGATCAAGGTTGCCGTGTAAGGGTGCAGTGTGCCCGGGCGTTGAAATCCTGCACTTGCTGTCCCGAGCTCCGCACTGGGCCAAACGGGCAGTACGGTGGCGAGTGGTCGTCCATTGGGGAAGAGCACCAATCATGCCGCTGAGGCGGTGCAGATGCAGGGGAAGCCGTTCTGTCGCGGCGCCGTCCAGTGGTGTTCTGAGGTGAAGATCAGTGGTGCTCGGTTCTGCTGAATCGTCTTGTAGCGGCAAGATGTCCGTTGGGGACAAGGCTGTCGAAGTGTTGGCGTCACGGTCAGAAGATCCCCAGGTCGAACGGGCACAAGTTACAGATCCATCGTCACTGTGTTGCTGTCCCATGTCAGAGGATCCCCGCGGTGGGACGGGCACCGTGTAGTGTGCAAACCCAAGGCGTCCCGAGATTCAGCAGTGATCGGAAGTTAAAGAGAACGCAAGCAGTGGCGTAAAGGGAATGCCTTTGGCAGAGTGCGCGCGGTAGAGGGTACGGGCAAGATCGCTCCCTTTTGGTAGGCCTGGCAGGCGACCGGTGATTCTCCGAAACAATGGGTGGCGGAGAGAGTTTTGTCGAGCAGGGCGTGAGGAGAACTGGTCTCATACAGTTCGTTCAGAATCCCCTACCGATTGCCTCCTTCATCTGCAAGGTTGTAGGAGATGCCTCTGCCTCACAAGAAGCAGCACGTTACGCACGTGACGGAGGGATGGCTTGGTGCGGTCGAGTGGAGATGCACTGACGTCGCTGGAGCGGTTGAACATAGCTATCGAACATGAGGGTCTTTCGCCAAAGAGGTGTGCTGTTCATCGGGAGTGAGGGGTCAACGGAAAAGAGACGGGTGGGAAAAGCGAAAGTCCACGCGCCGGGGACTCACCACTCGGTACCAGGGTCATGTGGACTTCTGTCCCTCTGCTGCTTCCGACTGTCAGGGTATCGGCAAGGTGCCGACCGATGCGTAGTGTTTGGTTGTGCAAACGAGGTACAGGGCAGGAGAAGGGCGGTTGCCGATGGGGGTCTTCGAGACAATGCGGGTAAGCCTGTCGGCTCTGACGGCACAGCGGGTGCGGATGGACGTGACGGCGTCGAACTTGGCGAATGCTGACACGACACGGACGCCGCAAGGGGGGCCGTACCTGCGGCGGCAGGTTGTCTTTGCAACGGAGCAACCTAGTCCTTTCGCCCGTCTTCTGCAGACACGGACGGGGTTTGTGCAGAGATCCGTGAGTGTTGCACGCGGTGTTCACGTGGCTGGCATCGTCGTCGACCGGCAGGCTGTGCGCGAGGTGTACGATCCGGGCCACCCGGATGCGGATGCGAACGGTATTGTCCGCTACCCAGACATCGATGTGGTGAGCGAAATGGCGAATTTGCTTGCTGCAACGCGTGCGTATGAGGCGAACGTGACGGTGCTGGAATCGCTGAAGGCGATGGCGATGCGGGCATTGAGCATCGGCCGAGCGTGAGTTGCAAGCGCACGGTGGAGAGGGGGACGGGATGAGCATTGCACCGGTTGCCCCGATCACGGGAGCGATTGCTCCAATAGGGAGCGGAACAACGTCGCCGGCGTCGAAACCGGGCAGTCCCTCCTTTGGCGAGATCCTGGAAAGAGCATACGGAACACTCAACGAGCAGTTGAACGAGGCTGACCGGCTGGCATTGGCATTGGCAGCCGGAGAAGACGTGGACCTGCACCAGGTCATGGTCGCTTTGGAGACGGCGTCGATTGGGTTGCAGGCGGCGTTGCAGATCCGTAACCGGGCGCTTGAGGCCTACCGGGAAGTGATGTCGATGCCGATCTAGTTAGTGGACAGAACGAGTGAGCATCATGCTGCGACGGTTCATGCCATACTGGGAGCTTCTGCGAGAGCGCTGGGATGGGCTCAGCCAGAACCGGCGGGTGGCGATTGTCGCCGTTGGTCTGACGGCGATCTTTGCTGTCGCGCTTCTGCTCCTCATTCAGCCACCGCAGCAGTATGCGCCGCTGTATTCGGGACTTTCGGCGGACGACGCCGCGGCAATCATCGAGCAGCTCCGGCAGCAGGGGATACCCTACAAGCTCTCGAATGACGGGACTACGATCAGTGTACCGGCCGATCAAGTTGCCAAACTGCGATTAGCGTTGGCAGCGCAGGGACTGCCGAAAAGTGGGACACTCGGCTTTGAACTGTTCGACCGATCCTCGTTCGGGGTGACTGACTTCCAGCAGCGGGTGAACTATCAGCGGGCATTGGAGGGAGAGTTAGCGCGGACGATCAGTCAGCTCGACGGGGTACGGTCGGCCCGTGTCCACCTTGTGATTCCCGAGCAATCGTTGTTCACCGAGCAGCAGCAGCCGACGACGGCGGCGGTGGTTCTGCAGGTGAAACCGGGGAGTCGATTGACTGATGAGCAGGTGCGCGGTGTCGTGCACTTGGTCTCCGCTGCTGTGCCTGGGCTACAGCCGGAACACGTCACGGTAGTAGACGAGAGTGGAAGTGCGCTCTGGTCGGGCGGTGGCGTGGCAGCGGCTGGCGGGATGAGCGATCACCTCAAGGCACAGCGTGCATTCGAGACAGCGATGGCGACGCAGCTCCAGACGATCGTGGCGCGAGTGGTCGGGAACAACAACGCCGCGGTGCAAGTGAGTGCGAGCTTCGACTGGGACCAGCGCCAGGTCGACAGCGAAATCTTTAGTCCCAATGGTACCCAGCCGCAGGTGCGCAGCCAACAGGAGCGCGTGCAGACGACGGAAGGGACGGCAACTGGCCCGATTGGTGTGCCAGGGGTAGACAGCAACGTGGATACCTATCAAGAAGGAGCCGCTGGGCAGCACCAGCAGCGTAGCGAGTTGCGGGAGAGCACGGTGAACTACGAGCTGTCCCGACAGGTGGAGCGCGTGGTCCAGGCACCTGGGAAGATTCAAAGGCTCTCGGTGGCGGTGGTGCTGAACAGCGCGGCGGTGGATCCAGCCGTAGCCGAACACGTGCGGGAGCTGGTGGCGGCGGCTGCAGGGATCGTTCCGGAGCGCGGTGATCAAGTCACAGTGAGCGTTGTGCCGTTCAACACAGCGACGGCAGTGGAGGCGGTGGCTGGTCCAGCACTAATGGATCGTGTTTTGGAGGTGGCACGGATCGGCGCAATGGTGCTGATTCCATTGTTGGCGCTGCTCATTGCCTGGCGTGTACTAGCCGCGCAGCGTACCCCGCTGCCTCCAGTGCCACGGTATGACGTGGCCACCGATGTGCTGCCGGGGCCAGCGGCTGCGGCAGGGCTAGGCGGGTCAGCGGTGGGTTTGCCGGGGCAGGCAGAGGCAGCACTCAAACCGCCAAGTGGACCTCCGCCAACACTGCGAGAACTTCAGGAGCTAGCCAAGAAAGATCCTGCCACGGTGGCACATGTTGTCCGGGCCTGGCTGAACGAGGAGTAGCGGTGCAATGACGGCGCCGATATCTCCGCGACAGGGGAATCAGGTCCAACCGCTGAAGGGAGCGGCGAAGGCAGCTGCGCTGTTGATGGCACTGGGGCCGGATTATTCGGCAAAGGTGCTTCAGCATCTGCAGGAGCATGAGATTGAGGCGATCACGGTGAAGGTCGCAACGATGCCGCGTCTCAATGAGGATGAGGTGCGGCAAGTGCTCGACGAGGCACATGAGATGGCAGTCGTGCACCGGTACCTGGCGGTCGGTGGCATCGAGTATGCGCGGGAGATGCTGGCACGGGCGATGGGGTTGGAACGAGCGAACGCGTTGATTGATCGTGTGGTCACGATGAATCCGCCTGCTCCGTTTGAGTTCCTCCGCAAGTCTGATCCTCGGCAGATGGCGATGTTCTTGCAGAACGAGCATCCGCAGACGATTGCGCTGATCCTTTCCCATCTTCCACCGGTGCAGGCGGCAGCGGTGATCAGCCACCTCAATGAGGATCTGCAAGCAGAAGTTGCACGGCGCATCGCCACAATTGATCGGACACCGACAGAAATCATCAAGCGGGTGGAGGAGATAATGCGGCGACGGCTGTCGTCACTGTTGACGCAGGACTCGCGCACTGTTGGCGGTGTGCCGCATCTGGTAGCTATTCTGAGCAAAGTCGACCGCAGTACTGAAAAGCACATCCTGGAGCGGCTCACTGAAGTGGACCCGATGCTGGCGGAGGAAGTCCGCAAGCTGATGTTCACGTTCGACGATTTGATCCTGCTTGACGACCGGTCACTCCAACGCGTGTTGCGTGAGGTGGATATGCGCGACTTGGCGTTGGCGCTGAAAGCGGCGCGAGAGGAATTGAAGGAAAAGATTTTCCGGAACATGTCGCAGCGAGCGGCGGAACTCCTTCGGGAAGAGATCAGTTACCTGGGGCCGGTACGGATTCGGGCAGTAGAAGAGGCACAGCAGCGGATCGTCGCGGTCGTGCGACGGCTAGAAGAAGCCGAAGAGATTGTGATCTCGCGTGGCGAGGAGGCGATCCTTGGCTAGTGTGCGAGTGGTCAAGCGGGAGGCAGCAGCAGCGATGGGGAGCGCGGTGGTGGTTCCCCAGCCTTCCCCGCATGACCGAGCGGTGGCGGTGCAACTCTTGGCGGAGGCTGAAAAGCGGGCCGCGGCGATCGTTGCTGCAGCCGAGGCAGAGGCAGCAGCGATCGTGCAGGCTGCACAGCGGGAGGTGGAAACGCTGCGGCAGCAGTTATGGGAGGCGGCACTGGTTGAGGCTCGGGCCCAGCTTGAGCACGAACTGGCGACTGAACAGCGGGAGCTTTTGGCGTGGTTACGGGAACTGCTTGAGCGGGCTGTGCTGCGCGAGGAGGAGGTGTGCCAGGCGTACGCGCGGCTCGTTGTTGAGCTGGCCGTGCTCGTGGCGGAGGCCGTGCTTCGCCGAGAGATCGCACGCGATGAGGCACTACTTGGGCGGCTGCTCAAAGTGGCGCTTGAGCAGGTGCCGAGTGCTCCGGTGACGCACGTCATTGTGCATCCAGAGGACGTGGAGCGAGCGCGGGAATGGGTGCGGCTGAGTAGCAACGGGCACCCGTTGCTGGAGGTGGTCGGCGACCCACACGTGGATCGTGGAAGTTGTGTGCTGGGGACACCCGTGGGATTCGTTGACGCGCGACTTTCGACGCAGCTTCTCGAACTGCGCCGTGCACTCCTGGAGGTGGTGGATGAGTCCTGAGGTGCTGCTCCAGCGCTTCCGGCAACGGATGCGAGCGGTACAGCCGATCCGGCGCGAGGGACGAGTGGTGCGCGGGATTGGGCTGACTGTAGAGGCAGTCGGGCTTGACCTCGAGATTGGTGATCTGTGCCACATCTTTCCGACCTTTGCGGAGGAAGGGCGGCTGGCAGCCGAGGTGGTCGGCTTTCATGACGAACGGTTGGTATTGGTGCCGCTGGCCGAACTGCGGGGTGTACGGCATGGGAGTCGTGTGGTGCCGGCACCAGAGGCGCTGCATATACCGGTTGGCCTCGAACTTTTGGGTCGCGTGGTCGATGGTCTTGGGCGGCCGATCGACGGGAAGGGGCCACTGCGCAGTCGGCGGCGTGTACGGCTCGGCGGCGCGCCGCCGAGTCCGCTGCAGCGGATGCCGATTCGGCAGGTCCTTCCGACTGGCGTGCGCGCGATCGACGCCGCTCTGACCTGTGGTCGAGGCCAGCGGCTGGGAATCTTCGCTGGGTCGGGAGTGGGGAAGAGCACGTTACTCGGGATGATTAGCCGGAAAGCTGACTGTGATGTGCGAGTCATTGCGCTGATTGGTGAGCGTGGGCGCGAAGTTCAGGAATTCATCGAGCGTGATTTAGGGCCGGAGGGGCTAGAGCGAACGGTCGTGGTGGTCTCAACGTCAGACCAACCAGCGTTACTCCGAATCAAGGCGGCCTGGACGGCAACCCTGCTTGCAGAGTACTTCCGTGACCGTGGGGCAAGTGTTGTGCTCATGATGGATTCGGTGACGCGCTTGGCAATGGCGCAGCGTGAGGTAGGGCTGGCAGCAGGAGAACCGCCAGCAACCCGAGGGTATCCGCCGTCAGTGTTCGCCTTGCTCCCACGGTTGCTGGAGCGAGCAGGGAACTCGGAACGCGGAAGTATCACAGCCCTCTACACCGTGCTGGTGGAAGGGGACGATCTGAATGAGCCGATCGCCGATACGGTGCGGGGTATTCTGGACGGACACATTGTGCTCTCGCGTGCGTTGGCTGATCGGGGACATTACCCAGCGATCGATATTCTGGCGAGTGTCAGCCGATTGATGCCGAACCTGGTGTCGGAGCGCCACCGGACGCTCGCGGCAGAGCTCCGTGAACTACTGGCTGCTTACGAGAGCGCACGAGATCTTGTGGAGATCGGTGCCTACGTCAGCGGAACGAACCCGACGGTTGATCGAGCGTTGGCGCTTTTACCGGAACTGCGACGGTTCCTGCAGCAGCGGCCAGAGGAGTGCACCACGTTTGCGGAGACGCTGGCCTGGCTTGAGCGGCTGCTCGCAGGAAGGACTGCGGAGGCTGCTCGGGCTTAAGACTGCAGGCGGTAGAGGGGGTCAGCGCGTATGATGTGGACCTTACGACAGCGGGCGGCACGGATACAGCGGTTGCTGGAGTACCGCGAGCAGCTCGTTGAAGAGGCGCAGCGCCGTCTAGCGGAAGAACAGCGTGCCATTGCAGCTTGCGAGGCAGCGTTAGCTCAGCTTGAGAAGTCACAACAGGCGTTGGCGATGAGTCTGGCAACCCTGGCTGGGAGATCCGTGGAGGCTACGCTCCTGAGCAGTGCGGAGATGTATTCTGCGTGGCTCGTGCAGCGGCGAGACGAGCGAGAGGCCGCACTTGCCGACGCGAAGCGTCGGGCGGAAGCTGCGCGTGCAGCGTTGGTGGCACAGCGTCGCGAGGCAAAGAAGTTGGAGCTCGTGCAGGCGCGCTGGCTGGGTGAGCTACGACGAGCGGAACTGGTGGTCGAAGCGAAGTTCCTCGATGAGATCGCGAACGGGCAAGCAGCGCGACGGGCACTCGGCGCAGAGCGGCTGGGATAGGAGGCACGCATGGCAGGAATCACCATTCCTCCAGAAATCCTGGCGACGATGCCGGCACGATTCGGCATCCGCTCACCGCAACTTGGGGGACCGACTGCGAACAGCACACAGTTCTGGACACTCCTGGTACAGCGGGGAGTGGTGCCGAGGACGTCAGGGGCTGCCGCCCATGATCCGCTGGCTAATCTAAGCGGTGTCTGGCCAGTTGATGGGCCGATTACATCGATGTTTGGACCGCGATCGCTGCTGCCGGGCGAGAAGTTCCATACCGGCATCGATATCGGAGTGCCGGAGAGAACACCGGTGCGAGCCACGGCGAGCGGTATCGTGCGGTTTGTCGGGAATACAGACGGGTATGGGCTGCGGGTCGAGATCGATCACGGGAATGGGGTGACAACGCTGTATGCGCATCTCAGCGAGGCGAATGTGGTTCCTGGACAGCGGGTCGAGCGTGGCCAGCCGATCGGGAAGTCTGGGAATACCGGGGCGTCGACCGGACCGCACCTCCACTATGAAATCCGGCAAAACGGACGGCCGATCGATCCGTGGCCGTTTCTGCAGGCGAGCGGATCGGGCGCTTACAGTGCGCAGAACGTGCTGCGTTTGCCGTTTGGGGATCTGATCGTCGCCACCGCACAGCGCTATGGTCTGGATCCAGCGCTCTTGGCTGCGATAGTGAAGGCGGAGAGCGGTTTCGACTCTCGAGCGGTGTCATCGGCGGGGGCTAAGGGTCTGATGCAACTGATGGATGGAACGGCAGCAGCGCTCGGGGTGCGGGATCCGTTCGACCCAGTGCAGAACCTGGACGGGGGAGCACGCTATTTCCGGGACCTCCTGCACCGGTTCAGTGGTGATGTGCGGTTGGCCCTAGCCGCCTATAACGCTGGACCGAACGCGGTGCGCGAGGCTGGCGGAGTTCCACCCTATGCGGAAACACAGCGCTTTGTGGAGGCGGTCATGGCAACCTGGCAGATGCTGAGCCGAGCAAGCTGAGAGGTGTGCAATGGCGGGAACGATCGATCCAATTGGCGTGTTGACTCGAGCGCTCGACGCACTGGCCCTGCGGCAGCAGGTGACAGCGAGTAATGTGGCCAATGCTGACACCCCGGGCTTTCGAGCGCAGGCGGTGCGCTTTGAGGAGCTGCTGGAGTCAATGCTGACCGGGCGCTTTGCTCCTTTGCCGCTGGCACGGACCGATCCGCGGCACATTGCCACAACGCCGGTCTCGGCAAGCACGGTGCGGCCGCAAGTAGTCGAACTCACCGGAACGCGCTACCGGAACGATGGTAACAACGTGGATATTGAACGGGAGATGGGGTTGTTGGCAGAGACAACGCTGCGGTACAGCGCGCTGAGCGAGGTATTGGCGCGACGGTTGGCAATGCTTCGCGCGATGGCGAATGGTGGGCAAGGTGGTTAACGCGGCGTGAGGAGGTGCAGCAGTGGTCTTCCCGGTGATCGGTGAGAAGGTGGGAGGACAAGGGGTTATTGGGCCTCCTGAATTGACACGGTCAGGGAGTGCTGCGGATCTCTTCCTCGCGCTTTTGGGAGCCCTTTTGGGAGGGATTCAGCGGCCACGAGGGGCAGAGTCGGCCGTGGGCGAAGAGCACGTGGTGTCGGTGCATAGACCGTCTCAAGGCAAGCGCGAGGCGGGCAGCGAGATGTCCTCATTGGCGGGAGCACCATTTGCGCTGGGAGCTATTCCAGAGCGGTCCACTTTTCTGTCTGGGGAGCAGGCAGAGTGTTCAGGGGCCGTGCAGCAGGGGGCAGCGAGTGAGGTGGCGTGCGAGGTTCCCGCCGTTAAGCGCGTTGCCGATCATGCTGGTCTGCCTCTGCCAGTACCGCAAGCCGCGGGCGGATTGTCCAAGGTGAGTGTGCCGGGGCTGGTGGGTGATGAACACCTTGCTAAAGTGTCGAGTCCTGGCCATCTTGCGGTCAGTCGAGAGCAATCGTTAGGACAGTCGCAAGGAGCGCAGGCCAGTGCTGGCGAGGGTTTGCGGATGGCTCGCCTGCCAGCGGCAAGTGCCGTGCTCGAGTACGGGGGTAGCGATCGTGTGGCGGCGACGTCGATCGTGCGACCGGATCCCGGAGTGGAGAGTGGGAGAACGGATCTGGTCGATCGTTCCCAGGGACGAGTCCCGCGGGAAATTCCGGGAGCCCGACCAGCGGGAGCAGTTGAGCACGAGATACCACCGAGGGGGTTGCTGTCTGCGGCGGTGAGTGTCGTGTCCTCTCGCGGGAGCGGGGTTGCCGCTGAGTACCCGCAGCAGGTCACGGCGGTGACCCCGCGCAAGAATGGCGAGCAGCATGCCCTGCACGAGATGGAACCGGTTGGCTCTTTGTTTGCTGCGGCAAGAGAGGGTGCGGAGCAGGCGACGGTGCGTACGAGCGAGCCAGCGGATTCTGTCGATCCGAGAGCGCAGGTTGAAGAGCGTGTACTGGAGGCCTTAGAGCGAGGTGTGCGACAGGTCCGGGTGCGCTTGGAGCCACCGGAGCTCGGGGTGGTCGATGTGCGGGTTCGGGAAGTAAGCGGACGGCTCGAA
The DNA here is from genome assembly GCA_938028665.1 of uncultured Thermomicrobium sp. Classification (GTDB taxonomy): domain Bacteria; phylum Chloroflexota; class Chloroflexia; order Thermomicrobiales; family Thermomicrobiaceae; genus Thermomicrobium. The sequence continues at coordinate 11,275 of CALIMB010000018.1, forward strand.
GTGATACTTGCGGCGGGGAATCCGGAGGTGCGCCAGGCGCTTGAGCATGGGCGTGAAGGACTCCGCATTGCCCTGGTGGCAGGTGGTTTCAGCCTGCAGCGGCTGGAGATTCAGCCGCTGGCAGGCAGCAGTGGACAAAACCTGCTCGGTGGAGCGCCGAATGGGGGTGGGTGGAGTGGTGGTCAACAGGGAACATCTAGCGACCCGAATTGGACGCGCGGAAATGTGATGCTGCCTCACCTGCCATCGTGGGACAGCTCTTCAGAGCAAGAACACCGACAGAGTTTTCAGTCGGCCAATCTCGTTGATACATGGGCGTAAGTGGGAGGTGTAGCGATGAGCGTCAGCGGGATCAGCACTGGCACAGCAGGAAATAGAACGGCGGGTGAAGCAGGAGGGATTGGGAGTGTCCCGGGAGGGCGGCTGGACAAGCAGGCGTTTCTCATGCTGCTGATAGCGCAGCTGAAGAACCAAGATCCGCTTAATCCGATGCCAGACCGCGAGTTCGTCGCGCAGCTAGCTCAACTGAATACGCTGGAGCAAATGCAACAGATGAATGAGACGCTGGCAGGAATGGCGCAGTACGCCGTCCTGGGACAGGTGGCGGGATACCTAGGGAAAGTGGTGAGCGGTCTTGAACGCACCAGCGGTGAGCTGGTGCGCGGCACGGTTGTGCGGGTGGCGATCCTGGACGGGGCAGCAGTTCTGAAGCTGGACAGTGGGCACAACGTTGACGTGCGTGACGTTGTCAGTGTAGCGCTGGAGGGGGACGGGGAAGGGACGTGAGAGAGTGCGAGGAGCGGGGCGGAGACCCCTGGGAGTTCCGGGGAGTCTGAGCTACCGACCTTGCCAGTTGTGTGTGGTGAAAGAGTGTGATGACAGGTGATGGGGCGACGAAGGGGGACAAACGATGATGCGATCCATGTTCTCGGCGATCTCAGGGTTGCGAGCACACCAAACCTGGATGGATGTGATTGGAAACAACATCGCCAATGTGAACACCACAGGGTTCAAGGTAGGACGTGCCCGCTTTACAGACATCCTGAGCCAGCTGGTGCGTGGGGCGAGTGGGCCGACGGAGCAGCGTGGTGGGATTAATCCATTGCAGATTGGGCTAGGAGCTGTCCTCGGGGCAGTTGACACGATCCACACACAAGGAGCACTACAACTCACGGGGAAGCCGAGTGACCTAGCAATTCAGGGGGATGGCTTCTTCGTGGTGAGTGATGGGACCCAGACGCTTTATACACGGGACGGTGCTTTCGATATCGGTTCAGATTTGCGGCTGGTCAATCCATCGAATGGGTTCTATGTGCTCGGTTGGCAGGCGGATGCGAACGGCAAGGTTGACCCGGCAGGGCCAGTAGGTCCGATCACCATCCCTATTGGGCAACAGCTTGATGCAGTACCAACAACTCAGATCACCGTGCAAGGAAATTTAGATGCAAATCAAGACCCAGCAGCACCGACGCCGCATTATGTCACAAAAGTGAGTATTTTTGACTCACAAGGGAAGCGACACGAGTTTTACATTCTGTTTGAAAAGACAGCGCCGAACACGTGGAACTATACCATCCAAGAGGATGATCCGCGGACTGCTGCTACAGAAGATGACCCGGAGTTTGCACTGAGTGGGGCAACTACAGGAACGCTGGTCTTCGATGTGGATGGAAACCTGGACACTGGTGCATCAACGATCGGGGCTATCAACCTGGATGCGAGTGCTGGCGGTGCAGGTCTGGTGAGGGTGACTCCAGACTTCAGTCGGTTGACGCAGCTGGCTGCTCCATCTACGGCGAATGCGGCGGCCAATGGTGCTCCGGCTGGCTCGCTGACCACCTTTACGGTGAGCCAGTCCGGTGAAGTGCTGGGCATTTACTCCAATGGGGTTACCAAGGCGATTGGCCAAGTGGCATTGGCGCTGTTCACGAATCCTGGTGGTCTCATGAAGGTAGGCGGGAATGCGTACTTACCAACAGTGAACTCGGGTGAGCCGATTATCGGTCCGGCTGACTCGGGTGGGCGCGGGAGGATTGCGAGCGGGTACTTGGAGATGTCCAATGTGGATCTGGCTCAGGAGTTCACCAGCATGATCATGGCCCAGCGAGGCTTCCAAGCGAACTCCCGCGTCATAACGGCCAGTGATGAGATCTTGCAGGAACTCGTCAACTTGCGGCGATAGGGAAGTTGAACGGGAGATCGGGACCGGTGTCCCGGTGAAGGTGCCCGCAGGAAGTGCTCCGTGCGGGGGGAAGGGTTCTTGTGGTGCGGTGGCCTGGGTGGCCGGTGATACTCCTCCTTAGTTCGCTGGTGATGACAGCGGGCGGTAGTGCGCTATTGTTCGTGCCGGCGACTGGTGCGGCGGAAGTGGAGATCACCGTGACCGGTACAGGAGATGGGACAGGGTCGTGTACGGGATCTGGCACCAGCCGCACCTGCCCGACGCTGCGGGCAGCGATTCTCGAGGCGAACGGGTTGAGCGACCCGGTAACGGTGTTGCTGAACTCGGGGACTTACAGACTCTCTCTTTCGCCATCCGACGACACGGCTAACTCAGGAGACCTCGACGTGACGAAGCGGGGTGGTGTTCTGCGAGTGCGCGGGCAGGGGAGTGGCCAGACGGTGATCGAGGGTGCCTGGGGGGCGGCTGGACCTGACCGGCTCATCGATATTGGTAGTGGTGCGACTGTGGTCTTGGAGGGGCTGACGCTCGCTGGCGGGATGGCGAGCTATCAGGATCAACGTGATTTCGCCGGTGGAGCAGTCTGGGTCGGCGGAGTGTTGCAGCTCCGTGATGTGCAGTTCGTGAACAACAGGGCGCAGAAGCATGGTGGGGCGGTCTTTGTGGCGCCGAATGGGACATTGATAGTGGCGTCAGATGCGGGGTCGATTGTCTTTGAGGGAAATCGGGCGGGAACGACGGAGGAGACGGGGAACGGCGGGGCGCTGGCCGTGCAGGGGACAGCCTTTCTTGATGGGGTAGTGCGTCTCACGAAGAATGAGGCCAGTGGCGTGGGTGGTGCAATCTGGGTCAAGGACGGGCGGCTGGTACTGGGAAGCCGAGTGAGCATCGGCGGTGCGGGAGCAGGTGACCTTAACCGTGCCAAACTGGATGGGGGTGGCGTTGCTGTTGAGGGGGGACAGGTAGAACTGCAAGGAACGCTCGTACGTGGGAATGTCGCCGAAGGCCGTGAAGGGCGGGGTGGTGGAGTCTGGGTAGCGAAGGGACAGGTCACGCTGCGTGGCGCGACGGTCGTTGGTAACCGAGCTGGTTTGGGTGGCGGAGTTGCGAGTGCTGACGGGGTCATCACGCTACTGGACAGTGAGATACGTGAGAATCAGGCGCTGCAGGGTGGGGGAGGCTTGGCCATGATCGGCCGTGGGAGCGGGCAGGTCATCGGGGGCACGATTGCTGGGAATGCGGCGCTGGAGGGTGATGGCGGTGGACTCGCCAATGCAGGGACACTGGCACTGTCGCGGACGGTGATTGAAGGGAATACGGCTGAGGCTGGTTCGGGTGGAGGGATTCTAAACAACGGGATACTCGACTTGAGTTCCCCGGAGACGGTGATCATTCGCGGAAACCGCGCGCGACGTGGAGGAGGAGTAGCGAGCATTGGAAGCGCACGGTTGCGGAGCCTGATTGTGCAGAGCAATGTGGCAACGCAAGACGGTGGAGGACTCTGGAACAGTGGCGAGATGTTGTTGGATGGCGTGACGCTCGATGGAAATCAGACGGACGGAGCAGGAGGCGGAATCTACCACAATGGGAGTAAAACCCTGACGCTTCAGGGAAACAGCGTGGTGCGAGGCAACCAGGCCACACTCGATGGTGGGGGAATCGCTGCGCTGGGCAAGGTGGTTTTGAGCGGCGTGACGATTGAGGGGAACCGAACGAGTGGTTCTGGTGGTGGAGTCCTGGTTGCGAATCAGGCAGAGTTCCGGAGTGTCCAGCTGATTGATAACCAGGCAGCAAACGACGGTGGCAGCGTGCTCGTTGGCGAAGCTGGCAAGGTTACCCTGAATGATACGGCGATCCGTCGGAGCACCGCTGGCCAGCTCGGTGGCGGTATCGCTGTGCGCAGTGGGGGACAACTGGTTGCACAGACGAGCTCCGTCACGGAAAACCAAACATTGTCCTATGGGGGCGGGATCGCAACCCTCGGATCGGTCGCATTGACCAACGTGACGGTGAGCACGAACGTGAGTCAGCGGCAGGGCGGTGGTCTCTGGGTTGGCCCGCAGGGCAGCGTGACACTGCAATTCGTGACAATTGCTTCCAACGCCGCGGCAGCTGGCGGTGCGCTCTACAATGACGGTGGTACCGTGACATTGCGCGGGACGGTGATCGCGGCTAGCCCAGGTGGCGGTAACTGCGGTGGGATTGCGCCGAGCTCACAGGGCGGCAACTTGGAAGACCATGACAGCTGTGTCTTGCGCGGCAGTGGCGATCAAGCGAACGTGGCGCCGAATCTTCAGCCGTTGCGGGTGGACTCAACATATGGCACGTTGTTCCATGGACTCAGTCTGGGGAGCCCAGCGATTGATGCTGCGGGTGGGCAAGGCTGTCCGAGTGAGGATCAGCTGCATACGAAGCGTCCGCAGGGGTCGGCCTGTGACGTTGGAGCATACGAGTACCTGGTAGCAGAGGTCACTCCGGTGCCGCCGGCGGTCCCGACCGGGACAGCGGGAGCGACGCCGGTCGCGACGCCACGTGTGACCCCAACAGCAGGAGGCTCGCTGAGCGGTCCAACAACACCGATTGTCGGCCGTGGACCAACACCAACACCGACCATCGGTTTACCTCATACCGGCACAGCGGATAGTGGCCGCGGTGTTCGCTTGCTTGGGCTTGGCTTCATCGGGCTTGGCATCACAGGAACGCTAGCTGGCGGAGTAGGGCTCGTGCACTTTGACCGGCGCAGGCGGCGAGGTGCGGCGGAGTGAGCGGTGCGCTACGGGGCGAACCTGGTGATCCTGGTGGTGGCAGCATGGGTGCTTGGCATGGGTGTGGGCCTCCTCGGAGCGGCCGCGCTTGATGACGATCGCGTGCAGCAATCGACGCCGTCGGCGCGTTCCACGGCGCGTAGCTCCCCAGCGATAATTCGTGCGGTGGACAGTCCAGTGGTGGGAAGCAAACCGACGCCTGTCTTCACGCCAACGACGGTCAACGCGTTGATCACGCGTATTCGGATCCCGACGATTGGTGTTGATGCGCCCGTGGTGGTCAAGGGCCTCGATGCCGGGCGACGCATGATGGCGCCTGACTTACCAGACCAGGTGGCGTGGTACGACTTTACCGCGCTGCCGGGACAGGGCAGCAACATTGTCCTGGCAGGGCATGTTGACTTTGTCGGTGTTGGTCCAGCAGTGTTTTGGGATCTCTGGAGACTGCGCGTTGGGGATGTAGTGGAACTGGAGTTAGGGGACGGACGCGTGTCTCGTTACCGAGTAACCGGGTTAGAGACAGTGGAAGAGGTACGTGCTCCGGTTGAGCGGATCGTGGGGTCGACGTCCGAAGAACGGCTCACTTTGATTACCTGTGCTGGCAACTACAACCCGGCGACGGGGCGCTATGATCAGCGGCTAATTGTGACGGCGGTTCCGATCGGTGGGGTGGAGCCGGCGAGGCCGTGAAGTACGGCGATGAGCCAGTAGTGTATCTCCCCCTGGTTGGTGAACGCATGAGTATGCGCTGGCTCTCGCTTTGGTGTTTCGAAGGGATACACGTGAAAAAGAAACTGGAAGGTTGATAGCGCCGCGGAAGAGGATCGGTGACACAGACTGTGTCTTTCTCTGGGAGTGGCGCTCTCGGGACAGTCGTGCTCGATTGCGTGGCTGAGTGACGGGATGCAGATGAGAGCACTGGGAAACTGAGCAGTGTTAGACACATGGCTGGCTCTTCGTCCCGTGGTGTGTTAGCGGACACCCTCGTGTTGATAGAGGACCGCCTCAGTCAATAAAACCCGCTATGTTGCTTCAGTTGCCACCTCATTGATGCGCTACTACATCTGACAGTTGAGGTGCAAAGTGTCCGAATAAGTGGCAACGTCAGCGTTGTTCGCCGTGCTTACACCTGGAGTGAACGTCTCTTGTGGCGAGTACCTCCTTGGGCGAGGGTTGGGTGTGAGGGTAAAGCTCGAGAGCGTACGCTCAAGAACTAAGGAAAGGTGCTTGCAGGAAGATCAATAGACGGTAGGGTGGGGACGATGCACACAGCTGCCGGTTGTGCTGTCCAGGCGCACAGGATGTGGCAGGCGCACAGTATGTGGCTCCGTGAGTAAATTCCCAGAGGCACGAGTTCAATCTCTGCCGAGCGATCGTACACGGGTCGCCAGACACCCCGGTTCCTGGAGTTCGAGGGGTGCGGCGTGCCGTACGTCTCTCTAAAGGGGTGGCCCCACTGGGCGTACTGGAGGCCTCCACGAGAAATCCGCAGTCACGTGGTTTGAGTGGGAAGATGACGACCTATCCTTGGAGTAGCCGGATGAGCTCGAGTCGAGCGGAGAAGATACCACACAGGTCCGGAGCGGCGGAAGGAAAGGTGAACGGAGGAAAGCGTGCGAAGGGAGGTCGAAGGGGGCTGTGCTTTTCCGTAGAGGCAGAAACGTATTGGGTGTCTCCAGCATCGGGCTGCTGATAGCCTGCCTTCGTTGTGTAGGCCGAGGAGACAGCATACGTTGCTCCGTGTGAATGCGGTTATCAGGTGATCTGTGCGTCACTTGCCCTGCTTGAGCGCTGAGGGTATGAGTGCAGCGTGCGATGCCGCCTTGGCAGTGTTGAACAAGGCTGGAGTCCACACGGCAATGCTGCTGTTGAGAAGTGAGGAGCGTAGATCGAGGGTTGTACGAACGAGAGATGTATTGCCGGCTCCAAGTGTTGTTGGGTGAGCTGACGGAGGTCAGAGAGGCAAGACAGCTAGCAAGAAACAGGGTCTGGCTCAAGCGTAACAGGAAAAGGTGGGTGTGCTTTATGCGTGGGCCAGTGACGTCTCGCCGCCGATTAGTCGACCGAAGACCGGTCTGGTGAGAGGTGATGAAAGGGGCACCGGGCAGGGATAGTGCGGTGTAGGAAAAGGGCTCGGCACCGACTGAGTGTTCGGTGACGCGATACTTTCGGAATTTGCGAGTATGTAGGTGCTCCTGGGAGGGCAGGCTTGCAGAGGTGATCAGTGGTTCGGCATGATCAGCGATGTAGGGGGAAAGCGAAGGAAGGGTGGGCGGAGCCGTGGGAGAACAGCCAACACTTGGATTTGTTGGGCTTGGGAACATGGGTCGCCCGATGGTGCTGCGTCTCCTCAAGGCAGGATATCGGGTGCTCGTGAGTGATCGTCGGTGGGACGTTGCGCAGGCGCTGGAACTGCATGGGGCAGAGGCAGTGCCGACCCCGCTCATGGTGGCAGACGAAGTTGATGTTTTTCTGACTTGCCTGCCTGGGGATGATGAGTTGCTGGAAGTTTATATCGGTCCGGAGGGGGCACTGGAACATCTTCGTCCCGGTGCTCTGGTGATTGAATTGAGCACTGCTTCACCCATGATGGTCCAGCGTATTGCCCAGGAGGGGCGCCTTCGGCAGATCGATGTGGTGGATGCACCGGTGGGGGGTGGACCGGAAGAGGCAGCTCTTGGAGCGTTGACGGTGATGGTTGGTGCTGATGCGGCCGTGTTCGAGCGTGCGCTGCCTATTCTGCAGGTACTGGGAAGTGCTGTCTACCTTGTTGGTGACCCTGGTATGGGGAAAGTAGTGAAGCTTGTGAGCAATCTGATGACTGGCGTGAGTCTGGTGCTCTTTGGGGAGGCGCTGGCGCTTGCGGCGAATGCGGGGGCCGATCTGACACGAGTGTATGAGGCCATCCGATCGAGCAGTGGTGGCTGGAAGCTTTGGAACGAGGTGATACCGGAGCTTCTGAGCGGAGTGCGGGAGGTGCGCTTCCGTTTAGAGCTGCTGAAGCGTGACATGGAACTGGCCATGCGAATGGGGAATGACGTTGGCTCGCCAGTGCCGCTTGCCGCGCTTGCCCATCAGTATTACGTGGCAGCTATGGCGCGTGGCTGGGGTGGATTGCCAGCGCACGAGGTGGCTCGACTGGTGGGACGACTGGCGAATGTGCAGCTTGGTACGATGCCACAAGCTGATGGTGAACTTCTGACGGCGGAGTGAGGCTCATGCTGCCCCAAGGTAGGCAGCTTGGACGCGCGGGTCATTGGCAAGGTCCCTGGCAGAACCGGAGAGAACAATTTGCCCTGTTTCTAAAACATATCCACGATGGGCGATGTCGAGAGCCATTCGCGCATTTTGCTCGACCAGCAAGATTGTTGTGCCGTCGCGATTCAGGCGCTGGAGGACCTCGAAGATACTCTCCACCAGCACTGGTGCCAGCCCCATCGATGGCTCGTCCAGGAGGAGAATGCGCGGTTGCATCATGAGAGCGCGGCCGATCGCTAGCATCTGCTGTTCGCCGCCGGACAGTGTGCCACCAGGTTGCTTACGGCGCTCGGCGAGGCGAGGGAAGAGAGTAAAGACGTACTCCTGGCGGCGGGCAAGCTCGGCCCGGTCGCGGATTGTGAAGGCACCAAGGCGGAGATTCTCTTCCACACTCAGACGAGGGAAGATGCGACGCCCTTCAGGAACATGACCGACACCAAACTGAACAATTTCGTGTGGTTTGCGGTGGGTGAGATCGATATCGTGGAGGAGAATGCGGCCTGCCGAGGGCCGGACAAGGCCAGAGATCGCGCGGAGTGTTGAGGTTTTTCCTGCACCGTTTGCCCCAAGCAGTGTGACGATTTCGCCCTGCTCCACTGTCAGTGACACTCCCTTGAGGGCTTCGATGAGGCCATAATGCACATGGACGCGCTGCAGTGCAAGTAGCGGCATAGCTTTAAGCCTCCCCAGGAAGCGGCATCGATGCCGGACCGAGTCCGCTAGCGGCGCCACGGCCGAGATAGGCCTCGATAACCCGTGGATCGCGTCGCACTTCTTCAGGGGGTCCTTCGGCGATTTTCTCACCGAAGTCGAGAACGGTGACCACATCGCTGATGTTCATGACGACCTTCATGTCGTGCTCAATCAATAAGATAGTAATGCCCCGTTCGCCGCGCAATCGCCGAATGAGACGAATCATCTCCTCGGTCTCGTACGGATTCATCCCGGCGGTTGGCTCATCAAGAAGAAGCAGCTTGGGTCGAAGAGCGAGCGCACGGGCGATCTCCAGGCGACGCTGATCGCCATATGGGAGATTTGTAGCGGTCAGGAACTCTTTACCGGCTAGGCCCACAAAGGCGAGGAGCTCGCGAGCCTCACGCTCGGCTGCCTGCTCAGCTCGGCGAAAACGAGGTGTTCTCAGGATCGCGTCGAGGAGCGAGTAGTGAATATGTGGGTGGAGGGCAATAAGGACGTTATCGAGGGCTGAAAGGTGTCGGAAGAGCCGAATGTTCTGGTAGGTACGGGCGATTCCGAGGCGAGCGACAAGATCTGGTCGGAGTCCAGCGATGGAGCTTCCCGAAAAGCGGATATCGCCAGTATCTGGGATGAGGAAACCGGTAATACAGTTGAAAAGTGTCGTCTTCCCGGCCCCGTTGGGGCCGATAACACTATGAATGGCGCGCTCCTCTACAGCAAGATCGACGTTGCGCAAAGCGACGAGGCCGCCGAAGCGCTTGGTCAGGTGGGAAGTTTCCAGCAGCACCATCAGTCAACTCTCCTATCCGCGCCCGGTGGCGATTTCCGCCGGAGCGATCTCGCGCGCTTCCTCGACGGCTTCTTCCAGCTCACGGCGATGGATGCGCTCGGGGAAAAGACCGGCCGGACGGAACAGCATCATGGCGATGAGCACCATACCGTAGAGAAGAAGGCGGTATTCTTGAAACTCTCGGAGGAGTTCTGGAATCCCAACTAAGGCGAGTGCACCGACCAAGACTCCGGGGAGGCTGCCCATGCCACCCAGGACAAGCAAGGCAACGACGTTGATACTGACGAGCAGGGAGAAGCTCGCTGGAACAACCGAGCCCACAAGCGAGGCGAAGAGAGCACCGGAAAGGCCACCGAAAGACGCGCCGATGGCAAACGCAGAAAGTTTTGCAGTGACACGGTTGATGCCCATAGCCTGGGCAACGTGCTCGTCTTCCCGGATAGCAAACCAAGCGCGGCCGAGACGGGAATCACGAAGGCGTATGGAGAGGAACCAGGCGAACAGACAGGATACGAGAATCAGAAAATAGAATTCTTGTGGGGAATCAATACGCCAGGAGGCGATATTGGGCCGGGCGATGCGCGTGACACCTTGTGCACCGCCAAGGTAAGGTTTAAGCCAGTCGGAGAGAACAAGCAGTCGGACGATTTCACCAAAGCCGAGAGTCGCGATGGCGAGGTAATCACCACGCATACGCAGGACGGGCAACCCGACGAGGAGTCCTGCGAACACCGTGGCGACAACGGCGATGGGAAGCGCGACCCAGAAATCGAGTGTGAACCGCTGGCCGACTTCGGGAGATGTCAGCACGGCCATGGTGTAGGCACCGACAGCGAAGAAAGCGACGTAGCCGAGGTCGAGAAGACCAGCGAAGCCAAGGACAAGGTTCAAGCCAAGGCCCATCAAAATGTAGAAGCCGACAAAATCTGCAACGTTGCTTAAGAAGAGTCCTGCCCAGAAAGGGACACTGGCAAGGATCAGGAGCAGGACTGCCCGGGTGACGGGTTGTCGGAATGTTGAGGGGACGGCGGCCGCTGCGCGCGCGGTCACACCGTTGGCACGTCGAGACCAACGGAGAGCAAAGAGCGCTGCGGCCAAGAGGAAGACAACAAGAGCACCGGCAAGTGAGAGTCCAGCTGGTCCGTAGAGGAAAGACGTTACTCCCCGCGGCAAGAGCGGACCGAGGACGTCCCGAAGGAGGCCAAGCAGCAGCGTCATCAGAGCGGCTGAGACGATCACGCGTCCCCAGGGATAGGGGAGCGCACTAAGTGCACCGGTGAACAAGCCAGAGAGGAGACTAATCAGCAGGACTCGAACGAGACCGACGATGGTTGCGCCGCTGCCGAAGGTCAAGACGCGAGCAAGTTCGGGAGTGGCGTTCAGAAGGATCTGACGGAGGTTGAGATGAGTGAGCACGAGCGCAAGAAGGAAAAACATGAGGCCCGCGCTGAGTGCACTGAGCATTCCCCAGGGGATGCGTTGGGTTGCCCCAGGATAACGTCGACCTGTTGCGTAGGCAGCGAGGACGAGGAGCGTAACTAGTAGGGCATAGCTAAAGGTCACTGTATCGCCAACAAGCCTTCGTTGCGCAAAAGCCGGAATGAGTCCGACGAGGCTGAGGTGCCACGCAGCAATACCTGTTACCAAGCCAATGAAGACAGCACGACGCACAGTATGGACGATCATAAGCGTTCCTCTCCACCCAGCCGTTCGCCAAGGAGGCCAGTCGGACGAAAGATGAGGATGAGCACAAGGATCGTAAAGGCGATGACGTCTTTCAGCTGGTGAGCTGCGCGGATACCGTAGCCATCGAAGAAGAGGCTCGGTCCAATCGACTCGATAACACCCAGCACCAGACCACCAACGGCTGCCCCGGGGAGATTACCAATGCCTCCAAGCACAGCGGCGGTGAAGGCCTTGATTCCGGGTAGGAAACCCATGAAGAACTGGACCTGAATGAAGACGAGTGCATAGAGGACACCAGCGATACCAGCCATGAAGCCACCGACCGCGAAGGTCGTAACAATGGCGCGGTCGACGTCAACGCCCATGAGAGCGGCTGCTTCGCGATCCTCAGCAACAGCGCGGATCGCCAGACCGGCGCGTGTGCGCTGGAGGAAGAGAACGAGGAGAACAAGAGTGATCAGGACGCCGACAAAGACCGCAATCTGCGTTTTTTGGAAGACCCAGAGTTTCCCCTGGAGGACGGGGATCGCTGGGTAGGCACGCACACCACTGCCGAAAAGCCCGCGGAAGGTGTACTGGAGGAAGAAGGAAGCTCCAACTGCGGTGATGAGTGGGACCAGGCGTGGTGCACCGCGCAGCGGTCGGTACGCGATGCGCTCGACGAGCACAGCGACGGTCATAGAGACGAGTCCACTGAACAGCAGCATCGCGATGAGACTGACCCAAGGATGAGATTTCAGAAAACCGCTCCGATTGAGGTAATCAGCAAGGAAAAAAGTAGTCATCGCGCCACTCATGAACACTTCGCCGTGAGCGAAGTTGATCATGCGGAGAACACCATAGACCATTGTGTACCCGAGAGCGATGAGCGCGTAGATGGCACCTTGGGCGATCCCGAAGACGATGAAGTCACGCCACTGGGCGGCACTGTAATGGCCGGCGCGGAGGGTGAGGATGGAACCGAGGAACACAATGGTGAGCAAGAGACCGCCGATCCCCCAGACGATCAGCTGCGAGATATCGATCCGACGACCTCCGGTGAGCCGTTGTGGTGCGGCGATCGTCACAGCACGCTCCTGATCCTGAGACGGAGTTCTTATCAGGCAGACTGCCGGGTCGGGGATTTCCCGACCCGGCAGTCGCGCGGCAAGCGCTCATGGGTAGATCTTGCGGATTGCGCTGTCCGGCCAACCAGCAGTGTCAGTGCTAAAGACCTCATAGACAGCGATCTTCGGATCGGCACAGTCGCCGTATTGGTTGCACGTCAGGTTTCCGGTCAGCCCTGGGAAGTCCTTGGTCTGATAGAGCGCGTCACGCAACGCCTTGCGCGGGATATAGAGAGTGCCGTCCGGAGCCTGCACAGCGACCTTCTTAATCGCTTCCGCGATCATCATGGTCGCGTCGTAGGCGTGCGCGTGGAAGCCGGCAACCGGCTTGGTGCCATACTTCTTCTCATACTTCTGTACAAACTCCTGATACTTGGGGCCGAGCACCGTCAGGTCCGGACCGCTGAGGTAGAGGCCCATGGCGGCCTGCCCAGCGTTCTGGACTGTCTGTGGCTCGAGGAGACCGTCTGCGCTCATCAGTTTGACATTCTCCAACCCGCTAATTTCCTTCGCCTGAATGGTGATGAAAGAACCAGCCGGGTTGAAGATCGGGTAGTAGATTAGCTCGGGCTGCTGGGTGGCAATACGGGTGAGCACCGGCCGCATATCGGTGTCGTCCGGACTCACTGCTTCCTGGGCCACGACCGTTCCACCGAGCTGCTTGACGTTCTCGGCAAAGACATTGGCCAGCTGCTCAGCGTAGAGGCTTCCGTCGTGGATTGTGGCGACACGCTTCAAGCCGAGTTTATTCACGACGAACTCAGCTGCGACCCGCCCCTGAACCTTGTCGTTATGGGCTGTGCGCAGATAGGCATTGACGTGCTTTGCGGGGTCAGTTAGATCTGGTGCGGTGTTGGAAGGAGAGACCATCACCAAGCCAGCCTGGTCGATAATGGGGGCACCGACGCGGGCCTCCGAGGAGCAGGACGAGCCAACGATGGCGACAATCCGTGGATTCGCAGCCAGGCGGGTTGCAGCGGCTTGCCCACCTTCAGGGTTGCAGCCCGAATCTTCACCAATAAGCTCAATCTTATGGCCGAGCAGTTGTCCGCCCAGATCCTCGATCGCAATCTCGATGCCGCGCTTGGAATCCTCACCGAGTTGAGCCGTGCCACCGGACACCGTCAGCATCCATGCCAAGACGATCGGCTCTCC
>CALIMB010000019.1 GCA_938028665.1 uncultured Thermomicrobium sp.
CTCGGCACGTGTCCAGGTCTCGCTGAGAAGGTTGAGACCAACGACCAATAAGGTCACGAGTGCCACCCAGATTCCGCGGACGAGCCACGGGTGGGCCGGGTGGCTCCCACCACGGAGCCCGTGGAAGAGAACTGCTGCACCGAGGGCGAGCAAGACGATGGCAACCGCCACAGCAAGGAGGAGTGCACCGAGTGGATCTCCCAGGGAAGGCATGGTCCACCTCCTGTTGGCTCGTTCATATGGCGTTCTGCGCCTCTCACGTCACTACCGACGACAAAGGGATATACGAAAACGACATGGTTAGAAAATATAGCTGTGTCGCAAGTGTTATGTATCTTTTGGGATGGAATACGCTGGTGTCTGTATGGTAGCACGACATTGACCGTGAAGCAAGTCTCTGATGGAAAACGCTTTATGATCCTTAATGGATTAGTTTGCTGGATTGAATCTGTGGGGTCAGCATGAGAGCGATCCTGTCCCGGCTCTCCGCCTCGATGCGGAACCGACGTGCGCAAACACTGTGCTGACAATCGTTGAGCAGCTGTGGCCGTACCAGCTTGCCGGTCGCAAGCACCCGGCGAGCTCCTAGCCGACCAGGAAGGGTGGAGATGGTAACCGGAATTTCACTGTTGTAATCACCCGGCGAGCTACTGACTTTGCGAGCTATCGCGGGTTGGATAGATTTGAGAATCTCGCGGGAATTGATAGCGGACATTGGAGGTGTGGTGGCAACGGGACAATAAGGTCGAGTGTTGATCCGTCTCTCCGGCCTATAGCGGAGTAGCCAGGTTACTGGCCACCAGTCGGTTCTCCCTCCGTGCCCAGATTGCTACCCGCTCTCCTGGTCGGAAGCCTGGTCTTCGCCAGCAGCTTTGTCAATAAGGGGCCAGTTCGGTGGAGATTCTCGGAGGTTGGTGCGGCTGCGCTGCACTCACCCCGTTGGGCTAATCAGGAGACAGAACAATGTTTCCCTAAAGGGACCGAACGAGGTTCGGTTGTGCGCAACCGAGGTCATCGACAAAATGTCTGACCTACCAGTGCAGCAGCCTCCTGCTCTGGCGCCCCCCCTCAGCGTTGCCTCGGTGCTGTGCCGGAAGACATACCCTGGCTGTACCTAAGCTGGGAACGCTCCGTTCGTCGCCCGGGTGCGGCCCAATGTGAGGTGACGTGCTCCGTCAGACCGAGTGATGAGGCGTCGCACTGTGGCGGAGGAAACAACACCTGTACTTCTCCAGGAATGCAATGGTCAGCATAAATCTCAGCGATAAAGAGAGGCGTACGTTCAAAATCAGATCTAGAATAGCAGGTAGCCATCGATACATTACCTTATTGATACCAAGGATGGTTAAATCATGGAATGTCATGAAGTCAGCATCGTTTCGGATTCTCGATGTGAACACTCATAGACCTTGTTAGCCTGCATCGAGAAACCGGTCGACGGTGACAATCTTGGCAGTATGGGGAGGAAACAAGGATGCGCAAGACAGAGCGAGCATACGTTCCACACACTGAAATTCACCACTTCTCGCGCCGATTCCCTGAACCAGCCTAGGACGTGCTTATCGTCACCCTGGTTGTGGTGCTATTCGAACTCATGGTTCGGACACTGATCATTCTTGTCTAGCACCTGTTGGGCCCAGGGCTTCACTTTCGCAGTATCATCGCTGAAGTGCTCTTTATGCTGGTGATGGTTGAGCTGATGCGCTTGCTGGTGGTTTATCTGGAAGAGCACCGGGTTGCCGTCGACTTCACGGCCGAGTGAGGTCTTGCCGCCACGCTTCGCGAAGTTGTCTTGCGTGGCGTGGTAGAGCTCACCTAGCCACAGCTGCTTGCTATCAGGGTCTTCCTCCTCACCCTCGGTGCCTTGCTGCGCTTCAGCACACTCCGTGCCCGAATTCCCTTCGGTAGGGCGCACCCGCGTGAGCGGGTGGACGTGCCCAAGTTGCGTGGCTACCAAGAGGGTCCGGCGTCTTCTGAAGCCATAGCGGTTACTGTGTCCTCCCAGGAACAGTGGTCGGGGCGGTGAGCACCTTGTCGCGCCGAACGCGGAGTTCGCTTGCCCCGAGCCGAAGTGTCACTCGTTCACCACGGTCGAGCTGAATCTCGTAGCGGGCTGAGCTCGCGAGTTCTTGGGCGCGACGTGGTCGTGGCCGGATGACAAGTGCTGCGTCAGTCAGCGATGGTTGTCGCAGAGAGATCACGACTGTGGATTGGCCACAGTGGAGCGGACGTGGTGTCTTTGCCTGGTGATCGAGCACTTCGAGAGAGAGTGGACCGGATCGTAGGCAGATCACCAGCCCTGCCTTAGTGGGAAAGAATTCAAGGGTCGTGTTCTGGTCAAGTGGGAGGCGTGATGATTCCATGACGAAACGTACGGAAGTGTGGCGGCGCTCTGCCTGGCGTTCCAGAATGCTCCAGGCTGGATCGCTGGTTGCCGGTCCGACAACTGCCACCGACCGAATTGCACCTCGCTCAATAAGGCTCAACGCTCCTGGTATGTGCTCCGTATCCCAACTGGGAAGGATCAAAAGCTCGTATGGACGCTGCCACGGGACAGTCGATCGATCGGCAAGTTCCACGACATCGTTGGGGACAGAGCCGCCGCCGATGATAATCTCGTGGTCTGCAAGGAGCAGGACAACACTCAGGGTGCGTCCGGTACCTCCGACAATCATCTGGTTGTCAGGTTGGTAGCTTCCGACAAGGCTGCCAAAGAGGAGCCCACTCAGAAAACCAAGGGGAAGCCAGCGAAGTGATTGCAGCCACCCCATCGGGATTCCGCCCTTTACTGGGTGGTCTGTTTATGGTAGTAGGCGATGTCGATTGGGGAGCCTCGCGGAACCCAGCTATTCCATTGCAGCGTTGCGCTTACCACACCACCATCGGGGAACTGCTCGCAGTCGAAGGTCGGAAATGCTTTCCGGATCTCATCGCAGGTTTGGGGCAGAACACTGCGGACCACCAGTCCGGCCTGCTGCAGTGTCACGATCGCCTGTTGATAGGGCTTGCCATACATGTCTGGGACCCGCACGCGGTCGCCCACACTGACGTAGACCGTGACGGTTCCGCCATTGCGGACCTGCTCCGCTGGTTCGGTCCGGATTACGTAGCCTTCCGGAACGGTGCGACTTCCCTCTTCGACCTTCTCGACGGTTACCGGCAGGCTTTGCAACTGCTGAAGCACTTCGGTATAGGGTCGCCCAGCAAGTCCAATCAACGTGATCCACTCCGGTCCTTTACTCACCCAAATTCGGATGGTGCTTCCCTTCTCAACAAGTTGACCGGCCGGGGGATCCTGGCGGACGATCACCCCGGCTGGGATGACATTGTCAAAAACCTCCTCGGCGATGATCTGGAAGTTGCCCGCTGCGGCTGCAGCTTCCGCTTGACGAAGCGTCGAGTTCACAAGGTCCGGGACCCGTGCCACTTCCGGCGTCGGTGACGGACTTGGTGTCGGCTCAGGATTTGGGGTTGGGGCAACCGTCGGTGACACGGCGGGCAGCGGTGAAGGAGCGGATGTGGGGCTTGGGGCCACCGCGACGAGTGTCGGGGAAGCTGGGGGCTGATTCGTGGTGCCGGTGAGGGCACGTAAGTCGACAAGCTGGAACGCGAGAACGACCAAGGCCACGATCCCGGCGAGGATCGCACTCCCGACAAGCCAGGTTGCACACCCGATATCACTTGCGGGGTTTGTGGTGCGTGGTGGCCCGCCGCGAGCGCGACTCCGGCTGGCAGCGGGTCGGTAGAAGCCACCACTTGCCCGCGGCGAGGGTATCGCACCGCTTGGGGAGTAGTGCTGCCACTGGGCGAGCGCCTGGGCAAGTGCACTGGCGGCTGGAAAGCGCTGCCGTGGATCTTTAGCCAGTGCCCGCAGGATGATCGCCTCGACGGCCGGTGGGAGGGTAGGATTGAACTGCCGGGGTGAGGGCGGAGGTTCGTGGACGTGTTTCATGGCGAGACCGATCGGGCTGTCGGCCTCGAACGGGAGTCTGCCGGTGAGCATCTCGTAGAGCACGACGCCAAGGGAGTAGATGTCACTGGCTGGGGTGGCGGGTTCGCCGCGTGCCTGTTCCGGTGAAACGTAATGCACCGTCCCCATGCCGAAGCCGGCCTCGGTGAGGCTCACGTCAGTAAGGCCTTTGGCAATGCCGAAATCAGTCACCTTCACAAAGCCACGCTGGTCAACCAGGATGTTCTGCGGCTTAATGTCTCGGTGCACTAGACCGTGCCGGTGCGCATAGTCGAGCGCTGCGGCAACTTGCTGCAGGATGGGGATGGCTTCATCAAGCGAGAAAGGCGCTCGTTCGAGGATAAGTCGTTTGAGTGTTGTACCGGGCACGTATTCCATGACGATATAGCGTGTGCCGTTATCCCGGCCAACGTCGTAGACGCTGACGATATTCGGGTGGCTGAGTCGTGCTGCAGCTTGGGCTTCACGCTCGAACCGACGGAGGAAGTTCGCATCAGCAGCAAATTGCCCTCGGAGAACCTTGATCGCCACGGGGCGGTCGAGGACAAGGTCATAACCGCGGTAGACAACCGCCATACCGCCTTCGCCGATCGGTTCGTCGAGTCGGTAACGGGCATTCAGGATTCGTGTCTGCACACGATGCCGCCTCTCCCCACCGACGAGAACGTACTCCCGCCAGTGGCTCGCTACCAGGGTTATCCTACTACGCCGTATGCCATGTTGCTCCCAGGACATCACCGTCGGGCGATCCAAGGAATCTCGGGACCTACCATGTGCTCTAACGTGATCGGTCGCGGCGAGTGGTAAGAATTGGGTCCTTTCTCGTCTGTATCCCTCCCTGCCTCACTCCCTGGTGCTCTGCCGGTGACTGAGGAAGCTTGAAGAATGGGCGTTTGGCGACGAACTAGGTGATGCTCTGTAAGTCATCTCGTGCGAGTCTGCACTCAGAATTTCCAGTAGGCTGTCCGACCCGAGCGGTCCTGTGGCAAGATGGAGCGCTGAAGCGAGGCGGAGGGTGAGTAGCCATGGGCTCCTCAATGCGATGCTGGTTGGGCGAAGCGATCACGGAGCGGATTGGGCGAACACCGCTCTTCTGCCTGCAACGCCTGCCGGCTGCCCTTAGTGTTCCTGCTGGCGTGCAGTTCCTCGTGAAGGCAGAGTGGTACAACCCGGGTGGGTCGGTCAAAGATCGTGCAGCCTGGCGCATTGTTCAGGAGGCGTTCCGCTCCAAGGCGCTTGGTGCAGGAAAGCGCCTGTTAGATGCCACTTCGGGCAACACTGGGATTGCCTATGCGATGCTAGGTGCAGCGCTAGGGTTTGGTGTCACTCTGGTTGTTCCCGGGAGTCTTGGCGAAGAACGGCGAGCGATTCTGCAAGCTTACGGTGCGGAACTCATCTTTAGTGATCCATATGAGGGAACCGATGGTGCGATTCGGCTTGCGCGGCAGCTCGCAGCAGAGCAACCGGACCGGTATTTCTATGCCGATCAGTACAGCAATCCAGCCAACTGGCTCGCCCATTATGAGGGTACTGGTGTCGAAATCCTCGAGCAGACACATGGTCAAGTGACTCACTTCGTCGCCGGACTTGGCACAACAGGGACGATGATGGGGACAGGGCGCCGGCTCAAGGAAGCGAATTCTGCTATCGTCCTGATTGGTGTCCAACCCGATGACCCGTTCCACGGGCTTGAAGGGTTGAAGCATCTTCCGACGGCACTGGTGCCAGCGATTTACCATCCAACCCTTGTCGATCGCATGGAATTCGTCAATACGGAAGAGGCGTACCAGCTCGCGCGGGAATTAGCGCGCGTCGAGGGGCTCCTGGTTGGGCCGTCGGCAGCAGCAGCAGTCGTGGCTGCTTTGCGTGTCGCACGTGAGCTGGATCACGGTGTTGTGGTGACAATTCTGCCTGATAGCGGGCTGAAATATTTGAGCACCCCCTTGTGGCATCCAGAGCGTGGCGAGGAGCACACTGAGAGTCGGTGAAAGGAGCAAGGAGCAGTGGCGGTAACAATTTTAATTCCGGCACCTTTGCGGCGGTTCACGGAAGATCGTGCCTCTGTCCAGATTGAAGCGAAGACGGTTAGCGAAGCCTTGGCCAAGCTTGATGAACTTTACCCTGGTATCCGCGAGCGGATCTGTGAGCCGGATGGCCGGGTGCGACGTTTTGTCAGCATCTTCGTCAACGGGAAGGATATCCGGTCGCTGCAGGGCGTCGAAACGCCGCTCGCGGACGGTGACGAAGTCGGGATTATCCCGGCGATGGCAGGCGGGCGATGATTCGGATTGCGCGCAAACAGTACGAGGAGATCGTCGCCCATGCCCGGCAGGAGGCTCCACGGGAGGCGTGCGGCCTTCTGGCTGGGCATGGGGATCGGATTGAGCAGGTCTATCCTGTCTCCAATCGGGCCGAGCTCGCGGTGGAATTCTTCGCAGAGCGCGGTCTCATTCCACCGGGGCGCGACTACCGACCAGAGGCACCGGGCACGATCGCAGTCGAACGGTTCTTTATGGATCCCGAAGAGCAGTTCCGGGCGCTCCGCGCTATTGAAGCGGCGGGACTGGAACACCTTGGCAGTTACCATTCCCATCCAGCCACCGAGGCGTATCCCTCGCGGACCGACATCGAGCTAGCAGCGTTCTGGCCGAACATGCTCCTGATGATCTGCTCGCTGGCTGACCCGTCGCAACCAGTGATCAGGGCCTTCCGAGTGGCTGATGGTCGGGTGCAGGAGGAACTCATCATCGTCGAGGATTAAGTGCTAAGCGAGCACTGCCAGGTGTGGCTGGGTCGCGATCGTTCGCGGCCCAGCCACTTTCAGAAGGAACGCCTAACAGAATGGTCAATCGGCAACACTACGCCGCACTGGCAGGACACAGCTCTGCTGGTAGTCGATGTGACCAATCGTTTCCACAGTGAGTGTCGAATTTGGTCCACACGCAGCACACTCCGGATCCCGCTCGACCTGGAGTTCGCGGAATGTTGCCGCCAGGGCATCATAGAGGAGCATGCGACCAACGAGTGGTTCGCCAATCCCAAGCAGGAGCTTGATTGCTTCGGTGGCTTGGAGAACGCCAATTACACCAGGCAAGACCCCCAAGACACCGGCTTGGTCGCAACTGGGTGCAAGTTCTGGTGGCGGTGGTTCTGGATAGAGGCAACGGTAGCACGGTCCCTCGCCAGGTTTGTAGACCGTCACCTGACCGTCGAAGCGGAAAATACTGCCATCAACGACCGGTTTGCCAAGCAGCACAGCCGCATCGTTCACCAAGTATCGGGTGGGGAAGTTATCAGCGCCGTTGACGATCACGTCGTAGTCGCGAAGGACGTCAATCACGCTCTGGCTGGTGAGCCAGACATCGTGTGTGATGACGTTGACGTCTGGATTGAGTGCCTCGATCGTCTGCCGAGCCGATTCGGTCTTCGGACGTCCCACACGGTCAGTCGTGTGGAGGATTTGGCGCTGCAAGTTGCTGAGGTCGACCACATCGGCATCGACAATACCAATGGTGCCCACCCCAGCTGCGGCGAGATACAGCCCTGCCGGCGAGCCCAAACCACCTGCACCAATGATCAGCACTTTCGAGTCAAGCAGCCGCGCTTGCCCCTCTTCCCCGACCTCAGGGATCAAGAAGTGCCGGCTGTACCGCTGGAGCTGCTCACGCGTCCACTGCCGTGGTGTCACGAATGGGTAGCCAGCATGCTTCCAGGCACTGAATCCACCGACCACCGAATACACGTTCTGATAGCCGAGCTCCTCCAGCGTCTTGGCAGCAAATACCGAGCGGACACCGCCTGCGCAATAGACGTAGATCGGGGTGGACTTGTCCGGCACCTCTTCCTCAATGCGCATCTCGAGATAGCCGCGAGGAATGAAGAGAGCACCGGGAATGTATCCCTGCTCCCACTCTTCCCGTTCTCGCACGTCGATAATCACTGGGCGCCGCCCAGCACGCACCTGCTGGTACACCTGGTGCACGTCGACTTCGCGAATTGCGCGCTTGATCTCTTGGAAGAGCTGTTCATATCGTCTGGCCATTGATCGGTCCTCCGCGTTAGGCTCGTGCACTGGAGGGAAGTGCACGAGAGAGCCATAGATACTGCGATTGTACCTGATCGGGGTACCGCCGATGCAGCTCGGAAGGAATCTCGTATGGAGAGTGAACGCGTTAATCGCGTGACGGATCACGCGTGCTTTGGGTGTGGCGAACTCAATCCGATCGGCCTGCGCCTCGCGTTCTATCGGCGGGGTGAGTCGGTTGAGGCACTATTCACCGCGCGACCAGAACATGAGGGATACAGCGGACTCGTGCACGGTGGTATCTTGGCGACTGTACTCGATGAGGCGATGAGCTGGTCAGTGATTACCGCAACCAAGCGTCTCATGGTCACGGCACGAATGGAACTTGCCTTTCGGCGCCCTGTGGCTGTGGGACAGCCTGTCGTGGTCCGCGGCTGGGTTGAGGAAGACCGTGGTCGCCTTGTTCGTGCCCGGGCAGAGCTTAGCGATGCAGCGGATGGCCGGCTGCTGGCCGAAGCCCATGGAATCTTTCTGCATCCTCCAGTAGAGCAAGAGCGTGCCTGGTGGGCACGATATGGTGGATCGGCTTCTGATGCAGGGGATGAGAGCTGCCGGTGAGTGGGAAAGAGCAGTGACCGTCAGCTCGTTCGACGATGCGGATACGTATGGCGGATACGTATGCCAGAAGACTCGCTGGCTTTGCTCTCAGTGCGCGATACGACTGACCGGGGTGTCAGTGCGCGCTTAGTGGTATTGCTCCACGGTGATTCCTGCCCTCACCTGCTCCCAGCTCGGCTGGAGGGGTACTGCAAGGATGGGGCGAAGGCCACTGCGTTCCAGCGCCAGGGTGAGCTGTTCTGCGGCCGCACGCTGCGGACTCCACGTAAAGACTGTGGGGCCAGCTCCACTTGGCCAAGCCCAGCGTGCTCCGGCAGTCAGGAAGGCATCGAGTGTACGCCGAACCGCCTCGAAAGTCAGTAAAGGTCGCAGGAACGCATTGCGCACGAGCTGTGGGTCAAGGTTCTGACCGAGCCGCAAGCGTTCTGCTTGGCGCAGGGTTGCCATGCCATCGCTGTAGTCGGCAGGGCTCAAAGCAGCGTAGAGCTGGCGTGTCTTGTGCGCAAGGGTCAGCTCAGGCACGACGAGGACAAACCAGCCGTTTGGTGGCGGGAGGGGCACCAGATCTGTGCCACGGCCGCGCGCCAGTGCGGTTCCCCCATCCAAAAAGAACGGTACGTCACTGCCAAGTTGGGTGGCGATCGCGACGGCAAGCAGACGTGGGAGTCCAGCGTGGACAAAGGCTCCAAGTAACGTCCCCGCGTCACTTGAGCCCCCTCCGAGACCTGCTGCGACCGGAATGTGCTTCTCAAGGCTAAGGTGTGCTTCGATCACCACCCCCTTTTCAGTAAGGAACTGCAAGGCGCGGGCAACGAGGTCGTCGCTAATCCCAGGCGGCGGCTGGTAGGCCAGGCGGGGAGCTGGCTCGAGTATGAGGCGATCGGAGAGGTCGATCGTTTGCAGAATCGTCACAAGTTCGTGATACCCATCGGGGCGCTTCCCAAGGACTTCAAGTCCAAGGTTCAGCTTGGCCGGAGCAGGCACAACGAGGGGCTCCCGCACAGTGACACGATAGAGCATCACTCGGACTCCTCGTGGAGCGCGTGGTAGAGGCGCAGCCACTCCTCGAGCGTCAACGTCTCTGCTCGATGATCTGGAGCAATTCCGGCGCGGTTGAGGGCAGCTCGCACCTGGTCCTTCGCGAGCCCAAGCCCTGCAGAGAGTGCGTTGAGCAGCTGTTTGCGGCGCTGGGCAAAGCCAGCTCGGACGATCTCGAAGAATGCCTCCCACTCGCTGCGTGGGAGCGGCGTTTCTCGGCGATCGAGCAGGACAACAGCGCTCTCAACCTTTGGAGGTGGTGTGAAGGCTCCCGGTCCCACCCGAAAAGCGATACGTGGCCGAGTGAAAAACTGGACGAGTATGGAGAGAAAACTCATCGCTGGTGGTGAAGCTGCCATCCGTTCGGCGACTTCCCGCTGGACCATAACGACAAGACGTTCTGGCGGGTGCTCGCTCGTCAGAAGCCGGTGCAAAATCGGCGTCGCGACATTGTAGGGTAGGTTGGCGACGACGATATACGGTTGACGATCGGTTAGTTGCGCGAAATCGACGGTGAGGGCATCACCGTGCACGATGCGCACGTTCGTGCTGCGGAATCGCTCGTCAAGCCAGGTGGCTAAGCGTCGATCGAGCTCGATCGCGATGACTGTACCTGCTCGCCGAGCCAGTTCTTCAGTCAGCGTGCCAAGCCCAGGCCCGATCTCGACAACGAGCGCATCCGGTGGGAGTTGGGCGACCTCGACGATGCGCCGAACAATGGAGGGATCATGCAGGAAGTGTTGTCCCAGAGCCTTCCGCGGTCGGATTCCCAGAACCTGGAGCACTTGCCGCACGCGTGTTGGCGGTGTCGCGGCGGATGGTGCGTTAGTCTGGGAGCTCGGCAACGATCTCAACACCAGTGCCCTCGTCCACGAAGCCGATTCGCCACAGCGGCTCCTGCGCTGCGGCGAATGCCTGTTCAAGGTCAGCGGCGCGTTCGCGCGCGATCGTAAAGAGAAGGCCACCCGACGTCACTGGATCGAAGAGGAGGTCCCACAGGACAGTCGTAATGCCACGGCCGCGCCGGACGACCGCCTCAGGCCCCTCAGCATAATAGGAGCGATTGCGGTGCGCGCCGCCGGGCAGGCGCCCGGCACGGGCATACGATTCTGCCCCTTCGATTACTGGGACCCTTCGCGCTGCTATGACAAGCCGAACACCACTCTTCAGTGCAATCTCGCTTGCATGACCGGCAAGACCATAGCCGGTCACGTCGGTGCAGGCGCGTACCCCGTGCGCCAGCGCAAGCTGGCTCGCTGTCCGGTTGAGACGCAGCATCCATGAGATGGCTGCTTCAACATGCTCCGGCTCAGCGACATCGGCTTTCAAAGCGGTAGTGATTGCGCCGGTGCCGATTGGCTTGGTGAGATAGAGTAGTTCCCCAGGCTGCGCGGCTGCCTTCGTGAGGATGCGTGTTGGATCGACACGCCCAGTCACAACGAGACCGTACTTCGGTTCATTGTCCGTAACCGTGTGTCCACCGGCGATCGCGACGCCCGCCTCACGCGCCTTGTCATGACCGCCGCGAAAAATCTCGGAGAGGAGCTCGAGTGGTTGGTCGTTCGGCCAGGCAGCGATGTTCAGGGCCAAGAATGGCTCGCCACCCATGGCGTAGACATCGCTGATCGCGTTTGCCGCCGCGATAGCGCCGTAGATATAGGGATCATCGACAACAGGAGGGAAAAAATCGACAGTTTGGACAACTGCGATCTCGCCGTCGAGCAGGTAAACCGCAGCGTCGTCACTCGTCTGCAGACCGACGAGCAACCGCGGATCATGATGGAATTGGAGCGGGCGCAGCACCTGCGCCAGAGCCGCGGGGGCCAACTTCCCCGCTCAACCGGCGCAGCTGGCCAGCGCGGTCAACCGAACGAGTTCACGGCGGTCGCTCATCCCCGTACTCCGTTCTGCAACGGTCCCCGAAAGAAATGGTACTCCTTCGACGCTCGCGGGACGAATCAATCGACCGGGGATGGCAGTAGTCGGCTGTATGACACCAGTCCACGCTATCATGCCCTGCCGCGTGCCCGGGACGAACCGATGCTGACAGGGGATGGTGCGTTGTGAATTTGGCTTGCCGGTAGCGTGCTGGCGCGTGCTTTGCTCTGGCTGTGGTACGGTCAGTCCAGTGCTTTCGATACGCGGTCGAGAGGGGTACAGAACGGAAAACGGGTCAGCATGGGGCATGACGGTGTCAGTGTGAGAATCCAGAAGAGGGGAAGAAATGGCTGGTATCAGCACGGATGAGCTTGTGGTGATTGCTCTTGAGATGGCGGGCCTACGGAAGCTTCCTCCGGACAGTGAGGTGTATGTGCCGGGGGAGCAGATCCGGCGACTACTCGTCGCACTCGATGTTGGTGTTGCAGAACTACTCCTGGCGCGTGAGCTGGGCTGTGATGGGGTACTGGCACATCACCCGGCAGGCGGGCGTGCAGTACTTCGTTTCCCAGAAGTGCTGGCCCGGCACGTGGAGTTGATGGTCGAACATGGGGTAGCACCGGAGGCGGCCAAGGCCGCGCTGCAGCCGCTGGTCAACCGGGCGGTGTTGCGGGCACAGGCCGCCAATTACAATCAAGTTCCCACGGCAGCACGACTGCTCGGTGTGCCGTTCTTGAATCTCCATCTCCCGTTGGACGAGATCGGGCGCCGGACAATGGTAGAGGCACTTGAGCGATATCAGCGTGAGCTCGGTCGGGAGCTGACTGTTCAGGACGTCATTGATGCACTGCAAACCCTTCCGGAGATCGCTGAGGCAGCGACACAGATCATGGTCCCGGTCGGCGCGATCGATCGCCCAGCGAAGCGTATCGCGGTTGTGCATGGGGCGGGAACGAATGGTGGTGCCTCTGTGGCCCAGGCCTATTTCGCGCACGGCGTGGACACAGTGATCTACTTGCACTTGGCGCCGGAGGAGGCGGAGCGACTTCGGGCCACGGAATCTGGCACGGTCATTGTCGTCGGTCACGTTGCCGGAGACCGGATCGGGATTGAGCGTTATGTGGCGGAACTTCAGCGCCGTGGCCTCGAAGTCATCCGCCTCGGAATCTAGCCGCCAAAGACGCGTGCGATGCGCTCGACTGCACGCTCGAGGAGGTCATCCGCTGTCGCAAAGCTCAGGCGGATACAACTGGAGCCGGACTCGCCGAACGCGTCGCCGGGAGTCACGCCAACGTATGCTTCCTCGATCAGCTTTTGGGCCACTTCCTGGCCAGACAACCCGGTGCCACTGACATCCGGAAAAGCGTAGAAGGCGCCTTCTGGTAACGGGCAGCGGAAGCCGGGAATTGCGTTGAGCCGCTCGGTCACGAACCGGCGGCGCCGGTCCCAGGCAGCGACCATTTCAGCGATAGCATCTTGTGGCCCCTCGAGCGCGGCAACGCCGCCCCACTGCGCGAAGGATGTGGCACAAGTCGCGGAATGGCTGTGCACCTTCATGATCTGGCGGATAAGTGGAGCAGGGCCGGCAACGTAACCGAGGCGCCAGCCGGTCATCGCGTAAGCCTTAGAGAAGCCGTTCACAGTAAGCGTCCGCTCGGCCATGCCCGGGAAAGCAGCAAGGCTCAAATGCTCTCGTCCATCATAAATGATCTTTTCGTAGATCTCATCGGAGATAACGAGCAGATCATGTTCCAAAGCGACCGTGACAATCGCCTCCGCTTCCTCTCGGGTCAGCACGCGCCCAGTGGGGTTGTTCGGACTGTTGGCGATGAGGAGGCGCGTTTGTGGCGTGAGAACCGCCTCGATCGCCTCCCGGGTAATGCGGTAGTCGTCGGCTGGTTGCAGGGGGACGTGGAGGCAGCGAGCGCCCGCCATGATCACCATCGGCTCATACGAGACCCAACCCGGGTCGAACATGACCACGTCATCGCCTGGACCAACCAGTGCAAGGATGGAGACGAAGAGGGCTGCTTTGCCGCCAGGTGTGACGATGATCTCCTCGGGGCTTACGTGGATCCCGTTCTCGCTCGCCAGCTTCCGCGCGATGGCACGGCGGAGCTCCGGAATACCCGCACTCGCCACATAGTGCGTCTCGCCACGGAACATTGCGTCGGCTGCAGCCTGGCAGATATGGCGAGGGGTTGGGAAATCGGGGTCGCCGCCACCAAGATCGATGACGTCGATACCCTGTTGGCGGAGAGCGCGTGCGCGATCGCTGACGGCCAGAGTCGGCGATGGGCGAAGTTGGCGGACACGTGCAGCGACATGATACTGGAGCACGATTCCTCCTCTCCGGCAGGACCGATCCACTTTCGTGGCGATTATGCCTTGTGAAGACGTTCATCGTCCTGACATGACTGAGCGCAAAGAGTCGATACTGGACCCTTGAAAACTTGCGGTGCGCTGAGTACGATACATGCCGGTTAGCACTCGGCAGTGGAGAGTGCTAACCAGTCGGCGAGGGAGATCGCTAAGCGAGGGAGGGACGATGATGACAGCGACAGCAACAAAAATCCGGCCATTGGGTGATCGGGTCGTGGTGAAGCCGATCCAGCGCGAGGAGGTGACGAAGAGCGGGATCGTGCTTCCCGACACGGCCAAGGAGAAGCCGCAGCGCGGCCAGGTCGTCGCAGTGGGGCCGGGTCGGATGACGGACGACGGCAAGCGCCTGCCGATGGAGGTCAAGGTTGGCGACGAGGTGCTGTTCGCCAAATATGCAGGTACGGAACTGAAGATTGATGACGAGGAGTACCTGATCCTCAGTGAGAAAGACATTTTGGCTGTACTTACCGAATAAGTGTCGGTAGTGTACTAGGCGGTGGAAACGAGGAACAGGAGGGGAAACGATGCCGGCGAAGATGATCCGATTCCATGAGCAGGCTCGGCAGTCCTTGAAAGAAGGCGTCGATATTCTTGCCAATGCGGTAAAGACCACGCTGGGCCCGAAGGGGCGCAATGTTGCCTTGGATAAGAAGTACGGCGCTCCAACGGTGAGCCATGACGGTGTAACGGTTGCAAAGGAGATTGAGCTCGAGGATCCCTTTGCCAACATGGGGGCGCAGCTCCTGAAGGAAGCCGCGACGAAGACCAACGATGTTGCTGGCGATGGGACGACCACGGCGACTGTCCTGGCCCAGGCGATCGTCCACGAGGGGCTGCGCAACGTAGCCGCGGGCGCCAATCCGATGCTGCTCAAGCGGGGTATTGAGCTAGCGACGAAAGCGGTTGTGGAGTGGCTGAAGTCGATGGCCAAGGAGGTCCGCGGCCGTGAGGATATCGCCCATGTGGCCACGATCTCGGCGGCTGACCCGGAGATTGGGAATCTGATCGCCGAGGTGATGGAGAAAGTCGGGAAGGACGGAGTGATTACCGTCGAGGAGTCCAAGGGGCTGGCCTTTGAGGTTGAGTACACCGAAGGGATGGAGATCGACCGCGGGTACATCTCCCCGTACTTCGTGACCAACCCCGAGCGGATGGAGGCCGTGGTCGAGGAGCCATTCATCCTTATCACAGATAAGAAGGTCTCGGCAGTCTCTGACATCTTGCCGATCCTGGAGAAGGTGCTTCAGGTCAGCAAGAACTTCGTGATCATCGCCGAGGATGTTGAGGGCGAAGCGCTGGCTACGCTCGTAGTCAATAAGCTCCGTGGAACACTGAATGCGCTGGCCGTGAAGGCACCAGGCTTTGGTGACCGTCGCAAGGAGATGCTGCGCGATATCGCGATCCTCACTGGTGGTACAGTTGTCTCTGAGGAGCTTGGTCGCAAGCTCGAGACAGCGCGCTTGGAGGATCTGGGTCGTGCTCGGCGCTTGGTCGCGACCAAGGACAAGACAACGTTCGTCGAAGGGTATGGTCGTGAAGAAGACATTAAGGCGCGCATCGATCAGATCAAGGCCCAGATCGAGCAGACGACTAGTGACTTCGACCGCGAGAAGCTGCAGGAACGGTTGGCTAAGCTCGCGGGTGGCGTGGCGGTCATCAAGGTTGGCGCTGCCACCGAGGTTGAGCTGAAGGAGAAGAAGCACCGCGTCGAGGACGCACTGAGCGCGACTCGTGCTGCGGTTGAAGAGGGCATCGTCCCGGGTGGTGGTGTAGCACTGCTGAATGCCATTTCGGCGCTGGACGAGGTACAGGCCGAGGGAGACATCAAGACTGGTGTTATGATTGTCAAGCGGGCGCTTGAGGAGCCGTTGCGAGGCATCGTGGAGAACGCTGGGCTTGATGGCTCAGTCGTCATCGAGACGGTGCGCCGCCTGCAGAAGGAGCAGAACAACCCGAACATGGGGTACGATGTCATTCGCGAGGAGTATGGCGATCTCCTCGAGTGGGGTGTCATCGACCCGGTGAAGGTTACTCGCTCAGCCGTGGAGAACGCGGCGTCGGTGGCGGCGATGATTCTCACGACCGAGGCGCTGGTGACCGAGAAGCCGGAGAAAGAGAAGACTCCGGCGCCGAGCATGGAGTACTAATCCCTCCCAAGGCAAACCAGTCACGGACCGGGTGCGCAGGCCAGCGCACCCGGTTTTCTCTTCTCGCTCGTTCGCGTCGGACGGGTACACTCCTGGCAGTGGTCTCGGGTCCGAGCAGCGGGATCGTTAGTGTAGTTGGGGCGAAAGGAAGCCGAGAGGGGATGGTTGTGCGGCCGCCACGCATTCTCCGCTTTGGCCTCTTCGACGCGTGCTATCCGCGCAATCGTACGACCGCTACGGCGCTCGCTCTGGCAGGGGCAGAACTACGCGACCTACATATTCCGGCACTGGCTGACGTCCGTGACCGCCTGCAGCCCTCGCGTGATGTCAGTGCTCTGGCACGTCTTGGCATCCAACTCCTGCGCGGCGAACTCCGGCTCGCGCTAGCTACTCCGCGGCCGCTCGCTTGGGCCGACGCCGTTCTTTTCGGCTATCCAGGGCAGTGGGATGCAGCACTCTGGGCCTCACTTGTGCGCCTTGCTGGCCGTTGGGTTATTTTCGATCCACTTGTGACGCTCACCGAGACCTTTGTGGAGGATCGTCAACTTGTTGCCCCGGGATCCTGGCAAGCTCGCTGGTTGCGGCTGCTGGATCAGCGGGCGTTACGCGCTGCTGATCTGATTCTTACTGATACGCCGCAGCAGGCTGCCTATTGGGCAGCGCTGGCTGGAGTCCCCCTTGAACGCTTTGTAGTGCTTCCGGTCGGCGTAGATGAATCACTTTTCCATTCTCATGGGCACCACGCTGTTGAGGCACGAGACGAGGCACGAGATCGTCTCAGCGTTCTCTTTTATGGGACATACAGCCCCTTGCATGGCGCGGAGACGATCGTTGATGCCCTGCATCGACTCGAACGTGCTGGTGAGCCGGTGTCGCTCGTGATGATCGGCTCGGGACAACTGGAACTTGCTGTCAGAGGACGTGCCGCTGCACTCGGCCTCCATGCGGTTAAGTTTGTGCCATGGGTTCCTGAAGTGGAGCTCGTCCGTTGGATCGCTTGGGCTGACGTTGTGTTGGGTATTTTTGGTGCGACGGCGAAGGCAGCTCGGGTCGTGCCAAATAAGGTCTACCAAGCTATGGCAATGGGTGCGGCGATTGTCACGCGTGATAGCCCAGCGATACGCTGGCTGGCTGGTCAGGAGGAGATTGCCCGGCTCGTTCCGCCGGCGGACCCTGACGCTCTTGCCCAGGCTCTGCGCGAGCTCCAGAGACCAGAACGTCGTGCGATGCTAGCAGCTGTCGCACGCGCGCGCTACGAGGCGGTCGCATCTGACCGGGCCCGAGCTTCTTGTGTTCGGCGGTTCCTGGAGGATTTGTCGCTTGCACGTTCCAGGAGGCGGAGAAAGGCAAACAGATGACTCGGACTGCTCATCGGCGGAAAACGTTCGGGCGCGGCTGGCGGCTGCTCGTGGGAACCGCCGTCGTGATACTTCTAGTTTGGCGCCTTGGTCCGCACGAGCTCTTCACGGCTCTCACCGCACTATCACCGTTTGTCCTCATACTAGCGGTGATGATCGCGTGTGTACCGCCCGTGTTGCACGCTTGGCGATGGTGTCGGCTACTAGCGATTTCCGGAAGACGAGTGTCAATTCTTGATGCGCTGCGCGTCACAGTAGCGGCCTCAGTTGCGAACTATGCTCTTCCTGCTTTTGGTTGGGCACCTGCGAAAGTCGTCGTGACCCAGCGGTGGCTTGGAATTCAGGCGACAAGTTCTGTTCTCACTGTGCTGGTTGAGCATGCGCTCGACATGATCGTGCTCCTGTTTCTTGGACTGACGGGTCTCGTCGCACTTGGCGTTCCGGTAAAAGTGATGACGATAAGCCTTCCGGGCAATGCGTTCGGACTGTCTGCGGTGTTGCTGGCAGGAGTGCTGGGCACTCCTGTTGTCGTGCTTGCGATCTTTCGGTGGGGACGTCGTCTGGTACTGGTGGGTGCTCGGCACGGGTACCAGATTATGCGCACGCTCTGGCGTGATCCGATCATCTGGATCGCGACGACCGGTCGTTGGAGTGTGGAGTTCGTGCTGCTTGCGCTCCTGACGTGGGCGAGCGGCCTGCATCTTTCCACAGCAGCGATCCTGGCGTTGCTGGGCGTACCAGGATTGGTCGGTCTCTTCGCACCAGTTCCTGGTGGACTTGGGGTGCGGGAGGCAACGGGAGTAGTGCTGGCGACCGCGCTCGGCATGAGTGCCGTGGGCGTTGGTGCGGTACTCACTTGGCAACGTCTGGCGGTACTCGCCGGCCTCGCGGTTGTCGGTGTGGGGAGTTCCTTAGTCCGGAGGCACCCGCAGTGAAGAGGCTGGTCAGTGCCCCGGTCTTGCGAGTCCCGGCATTACCGGATCCCATCCTGGCTAGCATTTGGAGTCTGGGCCTGGTGGTCCGGCTTGTGCTTTTGCCAATAACGCTGCATAGCGACCTCTACCAAATTTACTCGCGTTCCCATCTGGCGGTCACGACGGGTGTGTGGTTCGCCTGGAGTTCCCAGCTCATCGCACAGTTGTTCCATGATGTCTGGCTGTTGCTGGTGACCCCGCTGTTACCGGGCAGTGATGCCATCTGGTCTGCTACAGCAGGAGTGGCAGGGGTCGGTGCCCAGCCGCACGATCTTGCTCGCTTCCTGGCGTATCCGTATCTGGCACGTGCACTGGTGCTGCTCAAGCTTCCCTATGTGGTTGCCGATGCGGTGGTGGGATGGCTTGTGAGCCGTGACATGCCAGTGAAGCAGCGCCGATGGGCACTGGCCCTGTGGTGGCTAAATCCAATCGTGATCTACACCAGTGCGGTATTCGGTCGGCACGATAGTGTGTGGGTGGCGATACTTCTTACTGGTGCGCTCATCGCTCGACAGGGGTCTCGCTGGGCTGGTTTTGTATGCAGCGCAGTCGCGGCCGGCGCGCGATTCTTCCCGGTATTCTTGCTCCCCCTCTATCTAGTGGCGTTTCGGCGTTCGTGGCGCAGTGTTGTGCTTGGTGGCGTGGTGGTTGTCAGTATGTGGATTTTCATCGATCTCCTCATCGTTGTCCGCAGCGGCACAAGCCCAACACTTACCCTCTTAGGCGACTACCCGCATGTTCGATATTTGGTAGCGCTCTCACTTCCGGTCGGTGAGGACATTCCGCTTCCAATCTTCCCTCTGGCCTACACCCTGTTCCTCTGCTGGTGGTTGACTGCGGCTCCACAGGGCTGGACTGCCTACCAGGCGGCGGCTGGCGCGACGCTCTGCGGAGTTGTCGCGCTGACGCCGTTTCATCCGCAGTATGTAATTTGGGCTCTTCCCTTCGCGGTTCCGGTTTTGGCACGGCAGCGTTCAGGTCGTGTGCTTGCTCTCCTTCAGGCCGGACTCTTTCTTCTTTGGTTGACCCGCTGGGGTGCAGCGGCAACGACTGGGTTGTTCTTGCCGCTTGGAGAAACTTTTGTGTCGACACTGCCCGATCCACAGCTCGTCGCCACAGCGCTCGTACCTGCTGTAGTCTGGCAGCCGGCGCTGCGTGCAGTCTTCGCTGCCGTGACATTGTGGATCGGGTGGCTGGTACTGCGGGAGCACATGAGCATGACAAGCAAAATGACCAACGAAGTAATAGAGCTGGCGAGGCGGGAACGATGAGCATCCGACGGTGGAATGTTCTCTGTGTCCTCTGCATCCTAGCCACATCACTGGCGGCTTGTCGCGTCCCTCTTGCGCTCGCCCCGAGTTTGCCGGAGTCGACAAGCACGTTGACGGTGCGGACACGACTTGAGCAACCCTTCTACTCCACCGCCGATGGTTTGGCTGCAATTGCAATCAGGATGAACCTCCCATCCAGTTTTGGTCCCGAAGAGCGCCCCTCGCTTGGTGGAGGTGGTGTCCTTCGGATACTCTACGCACCTGACCAGGATCCGCGTTATCCGGACACCGACTTCTATGCCTGGCCGGAGTCACAGGGGTGGATTGGCGAACTTCTTCCTGGTCAGCTCGTCGAAGAGACGTTTCTCTCACGATACCCGTATCTTGACGGGATCATTGTTCGCGTGGGGACGTACGGCGCGGATGTCGGCCGAGGTACCGGTCATCTGCGAGCGGATATCTCGGCGATCGTTCGCGAAGCCCCGATCGCTGGCCGGGAACTTACAACGCTCCCAGGCGGAGGAGCGGTCGAGGTGATTGGCAGCCGTGAGGGATGGATCCGTGTTCGCTTGCCGGATGGTCGTATCGGGTATATCGATCGTGCACTCTTCGCCGAGCTCCCGCCACCGGCTCGCTGGAACACCGGCATGCTCGTCTTGCGCCTCTACCGCGCCGATGATGACGAGTTGCTCCGCGAGTCAAGTCTCGATGTTCGGGCTTTGAGCGATGAGAGCCATGTCACCTTTCGTTTCGCACCGCTGCCAGATTCATATCGTGTTGAGTACCGCTTCACAATTGAAGCTGTCGATTCTGCTCCTGGCCACGCCGTGACATTATGGGGTGATCCATCCACCGGCGGAGTGATCTTTCGTCCAAGCTATGAGCCGGTGGTCATGGCTGAAGTGTCACTTGATTCCGGACGGTGGTCAGGAGTGGAGAACACGCTCGAAGTGCGCTTTCCGCCTATTCGGCCGACGCGTGACACCTATCTTCGGCTCGTGATTGAAGCCGGGGAACGGCCTCTTGTGGTGCACTGGTCGATGGTGCGACCACCCGGAAATCTTCCGCTGAGGAGCCAAGATGACCCAGGAATCTGGGGCGCGGTGGTTTTTAACGCGCGCTATCTTAACGATGTTCCCGTCGCGCTGTTGCTCCGTTCCGGGGTGGCGCGCACTATACGGCTGTTCCTGAACGATCCGCTGCTGACGGTTAGCTATCTGCTGGTCTCGGTGAGCGTCGTAGCACTCACTGGGTGGAGTTGGAGGAAGCGTGGTCGTCGAGCGCTCCCGTCGTGAGTGTGTCCTCTGTGGCACGTCATTTATTGGGAGGAGCTTTCTCTGTCATGCCTGTAGCGCCCGTTATCGGCGCCAGCGCCCGAGTCGTCAGCTGCGGCGACAGTTCTACGAAGGAGTCGACCGGTTGTATCCGTGCTGGGCGAACACCTATGGCTCGTACAACATACCGCTTGGCTTGCTCCGTGTCCTTGAGCAGTTGCCGCGAGCAGTACAGATCCTTGAGCTCGGGTGCGGTGGTGGTGCGCTGCTTCGAGAGCTGGCGGCCCGAGGATTTGGTAAGCTCGTCGGACTTGATCTCGCGCGCACTGCACTTGTCGAGGCACGCCAACGAACGACACCGGCTGGCCTCGTCCTGGCTGAGGCCGAGCGTCTGCCGTTCCGTGACCAGAGTTTCGATGTTGTACTGGCAGCTGATGTCATCGAGCACGTAGATTGTGTTGACGAACACCTGGCTGAGGTCGCACGTGTGTTACGCAAGGGCGGACTGTACCTTGTGAAGACCCCGAACCGGCCGCTCGCCGAGGCGTACTATCGGCTTGTTGGACTGAATGACTACCCCTTCTGGCATCCGTCGCTCTTGTCTCCTGGAGAGCTTCGGGCGGTCTTTGCTCGCCACGGCTTTACTGTCACCTTCGTGCCACAACCAGGGCTGACACCGGCCCAGCTGCGGAAAATCCCCTCGCGGTTTCTGCGACGGCTCGCCCAGCAGCTACCGGTCGCGTATCTACCGGTATGGCTCCGTCCCCACCTAGAGGTTGTAGCAGTTCTAGGGGCTGGCCATTAATGGCATGGCATTGATCCAAGTCTTCACGCCTCGACTACAAGGGTCCACGTCGCGTGGTCCGTAAGGAGGCTTGTCAAGTTCTCGGAGCACGAGGATGAGAAGCGCGGTGTTGCGACTCCTGGGTGTCCTATCGGCACGCTGAGCATGACCAGCGGCGTCTCCCTGCCATACTGCGTATTCAAGACGCGACGTACAGGTAGGGCGCTCATCTTTAAACGGAAGCACAACCAGGTCGTGTAGCGTACACTGGTGGTGACGAAATCTCGCAGCGAAAGGAGAGTCCATGTGCGGTTGGTCCTTTGCCTGATCCTCGCGCTGGTCTGCGCAGGTTGCCTTGCCGCCCAACCACTTGGTGGTCCTGTGAGTGTGCGCATCCCGGCAAGCCCGACCCCGCAGCGTGCCGGAACATCATCGTTCGCCTTACCGGGTGGTGACAGAGGGACGTTTTCGGTCTTCGGACCACCGGAGGTAGTCACGCCAATGCCCGAACCGGCGGCTTACCGGGACGATATAGATGTCCGAGAGTTGTATCGGGATCTTGCGACCTACGCAGACGTCCCACTGCAATATCGCGGTACGGTCTGGGCGGTCGTGGAGCAGGGTGAGCTCGTCTTCGTCCAAGTCAAGGTGTCTTTCGGACAGGGAGCAGATGACTGGCGAGCGATCGTGGTGATGTTTCCCACGTACCGGAATCCGGTCGATACGAGCGTCGTGCGCGAAGGTGTGACGGTAGTTGTCTGGGGACGACCGCGGACGATGCTCCGCTTCAACGATGATGCAGGACAGGAGGTTGAGCAACCCTTGCTTTTAGGTGATCGGATTGAGGTGATGGAATGACAAAGCCCCGCTCCAGCGGGGCATAAAGACGTGGCGCATACGGGATTCGAACCCGTGATCTCCGCCTTGAGAGGGCGGTGTCCTTGGCCGCTAGACGAATGCGCCGCGGCACCGCAACGAGTATAGCAGTTTTGGTGAACTGCTGTCTAGGTGCGCTGTGCGGCGGATTTCGCAAAAGACCATGCCTCACTCTTCAGTCGGCGTTGGAAGTGTAGTCTGCCAGGAAGAGTACCTGCGACGGGCAATCGACATGGCTGTGGAGATCACTCCGGCCGTTCGGCCGTTCTCATTGTGGTGAAGTGCCGGAGACCGGCTATTGGTGACCTGGGGGGCTAGAAAGTTATCGGCAACAATGTACTGCTCATTATGCCCACCGTCTGATGATCGGTACTGGGAACGTGCTCGTAGGGATTGGCAACTGACTCACTTGTACTGTTTTTGACGGTTTTGAGAGCGGAGGGTGTGAGAAGTCCACCCGTACGACGCTAGTAGGAAGCTATGCGATTTCGGCAGGTACACTTCTTCTGGTCATCAAACTTGTCGACGTCTTGTGCGATTTGACAGAGGTCGTGGTGCTCCACTATACTGCGCCGGAAACCTGGCCGATGCCACCGTTGCTTTGCATAGGCAGTAGGTCCAGAAGTAGCGAGGTTGAATGCGAGGTCAGGGGTGAGTGGACTCGCCGAACGACTTCTCGCTGATCTACAAGACGCGGTACGATCGGGAGATACTACGACACGCGAAGTGATTCGCTTTCTGCGTGCTGAGATCAAGAATCGCGAGATCGAGCGGGGTCGCTCTTTGACCGATGACGAGATCATTGAAGTGATCCGCCGCCAGATTAAGATGCGGCGTGAAGCGATTGAGCAGTTCGCCCAAGGAGGCAGACAAGACCTGGTCGAGCGCGAGGAAGCGCAGATCCGCGTTCTTGAATCATATCTTCCACAACAACTCTCGCCAGAAGAGCTGCTCGAACTGGCGCGGGCCGTCGTTCAGGAAGTTGGTGCTACTGGCCCACGTGACATGGGACGGGTGATGCCGGTACTGCGCGAGCGAGTGGGCCCGCGTGCAGAAGGGCGTGCGATCGCGGAGGCAGCGCAACGGGCGCTCGCCGAGGTCGCGGGGCTGTGAGCTCCGGGGTGAGCTGCTCACGCAAGCGAGGTGACGAGCGGCAGTGCGTTCATTCTTTCGGCGCCTATCAGATCGCACAACGTCTCCCCTGCGGGCGCTGCCTCCTCGGGTACGCGAATGGTTACTCTGGATCACGGTCGCGTTGACCCTCTGGCTCCCGTTAGGACTTTTCGTGTTTGGAGCCTGGGAGGCCAGTGGCGTTCACCTGCGCCCCGGACAGATCGCTGACCGCACAATCAAGGCTCCGTACACGGCAACGTTTGAGTCGCAGCTTCTCACGCAGCAAGCACGGCGAGAGGCATATGACGACGCGCGGAACGTTGTGCTGGTGCGTGATCCGTCAGTGGAAGCTGCACAGCTCGAGGCGCTTAACCGCGTCTTGACACAGCTCGAGAACATTCGCAGTCAACGGAACACGGACTTAGCTGCCGCGACACAGCAGGCGCGAGCTGCGCTTGAGGGGCTGAGTCCAGAAGATGCGCAACTCCTCGTCAGTCTGTCCGACGCCAGTTGGGGGCGGATCGAAGCAGAGGCTCGCCGGGTCTTGGCGGGGGTGCTGGCCGAAGAAGTCCGCTCCGACAATGTTGCTCAGGTCAAGGAACAACTGCCCGATCGGGTCTCGCTGGCTTTGAATGCAGTCGAACGCCGGTTGGTTGTTGTCCTCGTCCGCTCCTTTGTGCGACCGAACGTCCGGGTAGACGAACAAGCAACACGCGCTGCTCGCGAAGCGGCGGCGCAAGCTGTTGCGCCGATCACGGTGACCGTGCAGGAGGGGCAGGTGATCGTGCGCGATGGGGATCCGGTCACTCCTGAGGCGCTTGAGAAACTGGAGTTCTACGGGCTCCTTTCCCCACGGCAGTCTTGGCCGGAGTTCCTCGGTTTACTGGCTCTGCTCTGGTTGTGGGCGGGTGCGTTTGTGCTCGCTCTCTATCGCTCGACCCAGCACACACGCCAGTCACGGCAGCTTCTGCTTATCGTTGGTCTTGTGGTGGTCACCCTGTTGGCCGGTCGTCTGCTCGTTCCCGTTCCGGAGCTGCGCTATGCCTTCCCCGTTGCGGGGACGGTGATGCTCTTGGCAGTTTTATTGGACTTCCGGACCGCTGTGCTGGCCAGCTGGATGCTCGCGTTAGCGCTCGGCATTCTCGACAACTTTTCACTGCTTACAACGCTCGTCGCGGGATTCGGAAGTCTGGCCGGAGCCGCGGTGGTTTGGCGTGCTGAACGAACCATAACGTTCCTTTGGAGCGGAGTCGCTGTTGCCGCAGCGACGGCAGTGACCGCGTTGTCGGGGTTGCTCGCGCTCGGTCGGCAGCCGGTGGATCTCTCGTTGGCGGGGAACGTGGTGCTGCAGAGCGGAATAAACGGGGCCCTTTCAGCGAGCCTCTGTTTCCTCTCTTTCAGCCTTCTTGGGCGATTGCTGGGGATTACAACGCACTTGCAGCTACTTGAGTTGGCGCATCCGACGCAGCCACTCTTGGCACGGTTAGCGCGCGAGGCACCAGGGACTTATCATCACAGTCTTGTCGTGGGAAATCTGGCGGAGACGGCGGCTGAAGTGGTAGGGGCCGACCCGCTCCTCACTCGCGTCGCCTGCCTGTATCACGACATTGGCAAGATCCTCCATCCCGAACTCTACGTCGAGAACCAAACGAACCGCATCAACGTTCATGAAACGCTCGATCCGCGGACAAGTGCGCGGCTGATCAAGGAACACGTGACCGAGGGTGTACGCTTGGCGAAGCGGGCTCGCCTGCCCAAGCCGATTGTCGATGTTGTGCAGCAGCACCATGGTACGACGTTGATCAAATATTTCTACGTCAAAGCACAGGACTCTGGTCTTCAGGTCGATGAACGAGAGTTCCGTTATCCCGGACCGCGTCCACAGTCCAAGGAAGCGGCGGTGGTGCTGCTTGCCGACAGTGTGGAAGCAGCCGTACGAGCAGCGGCGCAGGCTGGGAAACTTTACGAGCCGGGGGATCCACAATCTGTTTCCCAACGCCTGGCAGCAATTGTTGATCGGGTGATCCGGGACCGACTTGAGGATGGGCAGCTGGATGAAGCCGACCTTACACTCCGGCAGATCAGCGAGATTCGCCGTGTCTTCCTATCCATGCTAGAAGGTGTCTACCATCCCCGAATCGAATACCCAGAACCGACCCGTGAGCCCGTCGCACAGGCGATCGACGAGCGCGCGGCAGCTGAAGCATGACGAGGAAATCGCTTCGTGTCGGCATTCGCAGAAGTGAGGGACTCGGTCGATTAGTCTCAGTGCGGCGGTTAGCGCGTTTACTGCGCGCTGCCGCTGAGCGAGAAGGTGTCTCTGGTGAAGTGGGCGTGTGGATCTGTCGTGACGACGAAATCGCCGAACTCCACGAGCGTTTCCAGGGCGTTCCTGGACCGACTGATGTGCTAAGTTTCCCTGGCGATCCACCGTACTTGGGGGACATTGCCGTGTCGGCTGATACGGCTGCGCTCCAGGCTACCGAGATGGGGCATTCGGTAGGTCGGGAAATCGCCTTTCTGGTCCTCCATGGTTTCCTTCATCTCATTGGTTACGATGATCTGAGTGAGCTGGATCGGTCACGCATGCTCAAGCGTCAGGAGGAACTACTCCGTGCGTTCGAAGAAGAAGAACCAGGAAGCTGGGAACCAGCTTCGCGTCAGCGTCGTTCTTACGGTGAAGGATGAGGCGGAGTCGCTACCTGGATTGCTTGGTTCACTGGAGCAGCAAACGTGCCCCCCTGACGAAGTAATTGTTGTCGATGGGGGATCACGGGATGCGACGGTCAATATCTTACGCGCGTGGCAGCAGCGCCTTCCACTACGTATCCTGCAAGCGCCTGGTACGACGATCGCACAGGGCCGCAATTTGGCGCTTGCTGAAGCACGGGGCGATATCGTTGCGGTGACAGACGGGGGCGTGGTGCTGGTACCGGACTGGCTGGAGCGCTTAATTGCCCCTTTTAGGTATCACGATGGGCCGGATGTCGTTAGTGGCTTCTTCCGTGGTGCCCCAGAGACGCCGACTGAGCTTGCTCTGGCTGTGACGACACTACCCGATGCCGAGGAGATTCATCCTGCTCGCTTCTTACCATCGAGCCGCTCGGTAGCTTTCCGCCGAAGTCTCTTTGTGGCAGGAATCCGCTATCCTGAGTGGCTCGACTACTGTGAGGACGTAGTCTTTGATCTGCGACTTCTGCGGGCAGGAGCCCATTTTGCCTTCGAGCCACAGGCGCTCGTCTTTTATCGGCCGCGGTCTTCGCTCCGTGCCTTTGCCGTGCAGTATTTCCGCTATGCGCGCGGTGATGGGAAAGCAGGGCTGTTTACAGCGCGTCATGCTGTACGGTACGCAACCTACCTCATCTTTCTGCCGCTCGTGGCGTGGATCCGACGCTGGCCGATCGTCGCGCTTGCCCTTACCGGTGCTGCAGTCTATCTTCACCGCCCCTACCGCCGTCTCTGGCGGCGAAGAGGGGAATTCCCACCGGGGTGGATCGTGCGGGCGGGGTTTCTCGTTCCAATTGTGCGGCTGGTCGGGGATCTTGCAAAGCAACTTGGTTATCCGGTTGGGCTCTGGTGGCGGTGGCGTCACTATGGTCTTAGACGGACGTGGCGCTCGATCCCAGAATCTGTTGCGTCGCCTCCAAGATCGATAGGCGCAAGAACTCAGCAGCCCAGAGTGTGACGCGCCGACGAATTTCCAGGGGATGAGCGATAAGCTCGTGCAAGCGGACCTTTGTCGTGACAGGTGTGAGAGTGATGAAGGCGGCCTCGCCGCGGTACTGATCAAGTGACTCGTGGGAATCAATACGCAGCACAACTGCGAAGGCACAGCTTGTACTAGCCGAGGCCTGTGCCTCTTCCGCCAGGGTACGAGCAGTTTCCGCAAGTGCCGTTGCAGTGCTGGGGATGCTTGTGAGCACGGTCGCATAACGCAAGAGCGTGGTCGCAAGGGGCTCTTCAGCAAGGAGAGAAATAAGGCGTCCAGCACTACCCTGCTCGACCAGCGCGAGTGTCCAGCCGACAGTCGCGAGCGGAGTAAGAATTGCTGTGCCTAACGTCGTCTCGTCAGTGCCATACACGTAAAGACCAAGGCGTGCCCGCACCTCCCGCTCGGCATCATCCAGGAGGGCGTCCGCAGTCGTGATATCGTTCGCCTGTGCCGTTATGCGTACGTGAACGCCATCATCCTTTGCGTACGTCGCCAGACGCGGTGTACCGCGCTGGATGAGATCGTGCAGCCGTTCCTCGACTAGTGACTCACCGAGGCCAATCGTCTTGAGCGTGCGGAAGCGAATAATGCCACCGCCGAGCTGCGGTGATAAGCGGGGGACCACTTGCTCGCGCCACATCCGCATCATCTCTCGCGGAACACCAGGCATGGCGATGATGATCCGCCCCTCACGTTGGACGAACCAACCGGGTGCGGTACCAATCGGATTGGGGAGCGGCTCACAGGAGGGGATGCGGTACGCTTGCTTGACATTGCGTTCCGGCATTGGCAATCCCCGCGCGGCGAAGAAAGAGCGGATCCGTTCCACGAGCTCTGGATCAAGGGAAAGTGACTCGTCTAGGAGCGCGGCGATTGCCTCGCGTGTGAGGTCGTCGTCGGTCGGACCGATACCACCGGTGGTGACGATCATCTGGGCATCGTCCCAAGCCCGGCGCAGGACACGCAGGAGAAGGTCAAGGTCGTCACCGACTTGGCTACTCCAGAGTACAGGGATGCCAAGCGCAGCGAGTTCCTGAGCAAGGAACGTCGCGTTGGTATCTGTCAAGTGTCCGTCGACTAATTCGGTGCCAATTGAGAGGATGACAGCGTCCATCGTTCCTCAACTCCACTGACGATTCTGCGACATAGTAAACAACGAGCGAGCAGGACGATCTCCTGCTCGCTCGTTCGTACCCTCGGAGGGATTCGAACCCCCAACCTCTTGGTTCGAAGCCAAGCGCTCTATCCCTTGAGCTACGAGGGCCCACGCCCTCAGAGTAGTGTACCAGACAGGGAGTCTTGCCGGCTAGTCAGCCCTGCAGCTAAACGGGTGGTTTGTGTGCGATGATGCGGATCCGCCCAGATCGGCGGAAGAGAGCAGCCAGGATACCGATGGGCGTGGCTGCAAGAATGAGGACGAAATGCAGTCGAGTAAGAAGACGTTCAGTTCGTTTCCATCCCCGTACCCGCGCCAGAAGTCGCAAACCCCATGCCCACTCCAGCCCGTGCCACTCGTGATATTCACTGACGATCGTGAACCCGGCCGCTGTAAATGCACGGCGTACCGTTTCGGGCGTGAAGACACTTCGATGTCTGGGTGGGTCGTAACCCATCCAGGCCGGGCCGAAAAACGTGGCTGCCCAAGAGTGGCCGTTCGGCAGCCAAGCGATCACGACTCCGCCGGGGCGGAGCAATGTGGCGATTCGGCTGAGTGCCTGCTGAGGCTGCGCAAGGTGCTCAAGGACGTGCTGCAAGAGAATCGTGTCATAGTTCCTGTCTGAACTGTTGAAGTCGTCTAACGTTCCTTCGATCACCTCAAGCCCACGCGCACGCGCCAGCTGCACGGCTTCGGCATCGGGTTCGAGACCTCGGACGCGCGGATTGCCTGCCTCACGGATGAGCTGTAGGAGTTCACCAGTGGCGCACCCGATCTCGAGGATGCGGCGTGGTGGAGCGAGGTACGACCAAAGCTGGCGGATCTCCCGTCGGAGTGCCAAACGGCGTGCCCAGGCAGTGATTCCTTGGCGCCGATGTGGATCGTACTCACGGGGGTAGAAGCGAGCTTCCGTGCCGGGTCGCGGTTGCGGTGTCAGATAACGGAATTTGCAGCGTCGGCAAATGACGAGTTGTATAGGAGCGGGTAGGGTTCCGTAGCGGAGATCGTCCAACCAGCCGAGCGGTTCTGGATCATCCGCACCGCACAGTCCGCATGAGACTGGTTCAAGGAGACTGGTATCACTGCTCATCATCATTGTGTCGCAGATACCGGCGCACGCTGTAATCCTGCCGTGGAGCCGTATGGGTGATGAGCTCGGCAAGAAGTCCGGTGAGGAAAAACTGGGCACCAAGCGTCATCAACAGCACGCCGAGTGTGAGGAGCGGGCGATGCCCAATCGGATATCCGAGGAACCATTGCACAGAGAGGTACGCGTTGATGGCAGTGCCGAGGCCAAGTGCCCCAAGGCCGAACCAGCCAAAAAGGTGGAGTGGTCGAGGACTATATTGGATAAGAAAGAGCACGGTCAGCAGGTCAAACAACCCTCGTGCAAAGCGGGCTGGACCATATTTGGAGCGGCCATAGCGGCGAGGGCGGTGTGCTACTGGTAGCTCCATCACCCGGAACCCGCGGGCGTGGGCGAGGATCGGAATAAACCGGTGGAGTTCCCCATAGAGTGGGAGTTCGCGCAC
Organism: uncultured Thermomicrobium sp.; assembly: GCA_938028665.1. Classification (GTDB taxonomy): domain Bacteria; phylum Chloroflexota; class Chloroflexia; order Thermomicrobiales; family Thermomicrobiaceae; genus Thermomicrobium. Next base: position 30,108 of record CALIMB010000019.1, read on the forward strand.
AACCTCGGCACGGTATGCCTTTAAGCCACAGTTCACGTCATGCAGCTGCACACCAGTGAGCAGCCGGATGGCGCTGTTGAAGAGCCATGAAGGAAGACGCTTCGTCCATGGATCCCGTCGTGGCGACTTCCAGCCGCTGACAAGGTCGGCTCGCTCCAGGGCAGCGAGCAGCCGAGGAATCTCCCGGGGATCGTCCTGCAGATCGGCATCGAGCGTCACGATCATGGTTCCCCGGGCGACCCGGAAGCCAGCGGCGAGAGCAGCCGATTTGCCAAAGTTACGGCGGAACTCGATCACCTGCACCCGAGGGTCAGAAACGAAGAAGGCTTGTAACACATCGGACGATCCATCAGTGCTGCCGTCATCCACAAAGATGACTTCACTGCGATGCGGCAAGTCCTTAAGTGTCTCGCACAGCTCACAGTAGAGTTCAGGAAGGCTTGCTACCTCATCGTACACGGGAATGACGACCGAGAGTTCAATCCCTCCCGTATTCCGCATCTCCGGCTCCGGAGCAGGCAGAATCGTTGCTCGTGTTGTCGCCGGAACCGTCATCGTCTCCCGTTCCCTTCCCAACTCCTCTCATGGTAGCTGACAGCGCACCAGGCTGACTAGCGAGGATGCGGCCTATGCCTGTGGAACCTCGTGACGCCTCACCGCTGATCGAAAACCATGAAGCCGGCTAAGGCTCAGTGAATGGAACGTGGAAGGCATGCAATCCTCGATAATCACCGGAATTGGAAGGCGGGCGTCTCGATCCACGCGGATCAATTTAAGTCCGCGGTGCGCTCTCTTCACGCGCACAGTTGTGTGTTCCTCTCCATTGAGCTGCTGCACTCCCTTAAGGGTTCTGAGCATGCCACAGCTGCTACACTAGTCGGCTCACAGGTACAGTGGCTGGCGTCACGGTAGTCGGTTGCGGTGGAAACGACTGTGCGCCGAGAGGGGGTACCAGGTTCGGATACAGCATCGTTCCGCCTGCTGGGAAGGTGCGTGCGAACGGTAGAGGCACTCGGAAGAAGGCAGGGATTGAGTACCGATCGACTCGCTGACCACCGGGTGTCGGCCACCGATCGTGGTGCTGCGGAACGTCTGGGTAAGAGAGGGTGATCACAAAATGTCAGGGCATGATGAGGCGCAGATCCCACGGCTTGTTCCTGCACAAGCGAGTAGCCACGGTGTCGTGGGGTAGGCCTCTTGCCTGTGCTGGCTAATGCTTCCGCCAATAGGGGAACGCTACGGCCCGCGGACAGAAGATCTCATCGCCATACTCGTCCAATGAGTAGAGGAGGGCCTCATGCGTGCGACAGACTTCGATGCCTGGCTGCTCGATCTCGACGGCGTGGTGTATGTTGGGCACGAGCTGCTACCGGGCGTGCGCGAAGCACTCGCCCAGTTGCGCGATGCCGGGAAGCACGTCCGTTTCCTCACCAATGATCCTCGGCCGACGCGTGAGCAACTTGCCGCTCGACTCCAGCAGCTGGGCGTTGAGGCACACGTGGATGAGATCGTGACCTGTGGTTGGGCAACTGCCCAGCTATTGCCAGAGCTGGGTGTACAGAGTGCCTATGTCGTCGGGAGCGCTGGCCTGGCTGAGGAACTCCAACGAGTGGGTATCGCCGTGACTGATGACGGTGTTCCCGATGCAGTTGTTGTGGGAGCCGATGAGCAGCTGCGCTTTCTCGATGTTGTACGGGGATGCCTACTCATCCAGCGCGGTGCACGTTTTATCGCCACGAATGCGGACGCATCCTACCCGATGCCGTTCGGAACTGTTCCTGCAACCGGTGCGGTGGTTTGTGCGATTCGGCTTGCCACTGGGCAGCGCCCGCTTGTGGTTGGAAAACCGGAGCCGTTGATGTTCCTGCTGGCCCTGCGAACACTTCCACCGGGTAGCAAGGCGCTTGTGGTCGGTGATCGAGTAGAAAGCGATATTCTGGGTGCACATCGCGCCGGCCTCCCTGCGGTGCTCGTGGCTAATGCAGTTCCCAACTTGCCAGCGGCTCGAGACTTACGACGACCGGACGCAGTCGTACGCTCACTTGTGGAACTCCTCGAGCAGGCCCCGGAACTCCCTGCGGGATCAGGTACACCGGATCCTTGGCCGGAGCGAGTTGTTGCTGGAGTCGTGCTCCTGCTTGTCGATGAGGCGCGGGAACAGCTTGCAGTGGTGAGTGCCGGAGGTGAGTGGTCATTACCGTGGGCGGTGCTCGAACCATTGGAGACCTTCGAGGAAGCTGCTTCTCGTGTTCTCATGCAAGTGCTCCCTCGTGCGGTTCGACGTTTCGACCTTGCGACGCTTATCTCGGAACCGGGGATCATGTTGGTAACTGATCATGATGGGGCACTTGTCCGGCTGGCCGGGCCCGCGTTCTTCGCGCTCACCGATACAGGCCCACTGCAGGGGGAGGCACGCTGGTATCCGATCGGTCGGTTGGAGGAATTGCTATCCTCACCCTGCGCACGTTGGGTCCGGTCGGTGCTGGCGAAGGTCGCTTAGCGCTGTGCCAGAAGTAGCGTGACGTTACTGTCCGGCAAGGTACGCCATTGAAGGTCAGTGAAGCGGGCTTCCCGGAGCCAATGTTCCAGTTCTGCGGCTGTTGGGTGATGGCCGTGTTCGGTCGCCAGAAGCATCTGGAGATCGAGCAGCGCATGTTGGAGGCGTGCTTCAGGAGTTGGATGAGGTGGAGTAGCGCGAATCGCCAGCCATCCGGCTGGAACAAGTGCTCGGTGGACGAGTTTCAGGAGTTGGCGTGCTTCCTCCTCGTTCATGCTGTTTAAAACACCGAAAAGCAGAATGAGGTTGTATCCCTCCCCGATCGGGTCACGGAAAAAGTCTCCCGCAAGGATTCTCACCCGATCCGATAGTCCGCTCCGGGCAAGGAGTTCGCTCGTTACCTCCGTGACCGGCGGAAGATCGAACACGATCGCCTCGAGAGTTGGATGTGCCCTGGCAAGGGCCATGGCATACTCGCCGTGGCCACCGCCGAGGTCAAGTACTCGCGGTCGTTCAATCCCCAGCAAAAGTGGTACCAATGTAGCCGCGACATCGTCGCTGACGGTACGCGCGATCTCGTACAGCATCAGTGTGAAGCGACGTACCCAGTCCGCTGCTGTCTCCTCGCGTCGACTCGCTTCCGGAGCTTGTCCGCTCTGGACTGCGTCGTAGAGTAGTCCCCACCGCCGGTAGAAGGCAGCCTGGGCAGCAAGGAAATGGGCTAATGAGTGGGGTGAATCAGGGAGGAGTGTTTCAGCGGCCAAGGCGGATAACTGCCAGCCCTGAGCAGTTTCAGATACAAGATCGAGCGCAGCGGCTGCCTGAAGCAAGCGGGCGAGGGCTCGAGCATCCACTCCGGCCGCTTGTGCGAGTTCATCAGTGGAGAGTGGGCGTGTTGTCAGATGACGTGCAAGATCCAGCTTGGCGAACGTGATTACAACAGCAGAGATCCGAAAACTTTGGGCAAGCTCAAGGATCTGGCGCTGGGCCTGCGTCAGCGGCATTGGGAACCCCCTAAGGATCGTCAGTTCGGAGGAGTGGGCGGGTGAGACACGTCGGTACCCCAGAGCGATTGGGAGAAATCTCTTGACCATCGTACGGGTAGACGATGCAACCAGTCTCACGAAGCAGTTCAATAGTTCGAAGGCTTTCGCGCAGGATCAGACAATGGCGGGGAGCGATAGCGAGCACATTCGGGGCCTGTGTTGGAAACCCTCCGTCGGGAACTGAAATGGTCTGTATCCTGTGCGCATGCAGGAGCTCAGCCAGCCGAATGGGGAACAATGGCAGATACGCGACGACGAGGTCTCGAGCCACTGGACTCAGAAGCGAGAGCACATGTAAGCACTCTGCGCGCCCGTGCCAGTGTGGAAGGTCGAGCGCAATTGTTTGTACGCTGAGCGGTCGAGGGAGCGTGGCTAGCCAGGTGATCGTAGCCGCGTTGGTGCGATAGCTGCGCCCGTCGACGAGCATCTGCTCGTCTCGCAACGGGCAGTCGCCACCTTCAACTGTGCCCGGAAGCTCAATATGACCGAGAATCGGGATACCTAACGTTACTAGAATGCGTTCTAAGACAACAACTTCTGGTCTTGGCAGTTCCTTACCCATGCAGAGCAGAATTGTGCCTGCATCAGTGAGAAGAATGGGATCGAAAGGAAGAATTGCATCCTGAAGTGCCGGGTCGTCCAGTTCGGCGACGATCATCCCCACACCCTCGTGGCCAAGGATCTGGCAAAAGGCAGCATGCTCGGCTCGTGCACAGGCTGCGCCGATGGGATGGGCGTAACGAAAGGCATGCCAACATTCAGGATCGTAGGGGGAATCGGACGAACGAGGAGAACCCGCCGCAGCAGTGTGACCATCAACTGACCACCCCCGCAACGTCGCTCACCCATCACTCCTCCCCGTTCCGTCCGTACGGGCGAAACACCGGGAGGCTGCGCAGAGCCTCTCGGTCTCACTTGCAAAAACCGCCGTCACAAGGCCTCGCGCCACATTGCCCAGAAGTTGTAACTATTGATGTAGATCGGATTCGGGACGTATCCGCGGATGTCCTTCTGGAGAACGGTTGCCTTGCGGATTTGAGCGTAGAAAATCGCTGCTGGATCTTCCCAGGTGAGGATCTTGACGATTTGCCCGGTGAGGCGGCGAATCTCGTCTTCGGTCGCGGCGTCCTTGAGCTGGTTCATCAGCCGGTCGACCTCTGGGTTGCGGTAGAACATGGCATTTGATCCTCTCGAGCCGACCGAATCGGAGTGATAGTTCGGGTAGATCTGGTTCCACGAGTCGTTGTAGTCTGGCCACCAGCCGCCGGACATAAAGTGGGGGCGTTGCTCGGGCGGGGTATCGCCATAGGCGAGTTCCAGGAGCGCGGCACGCTCGACTTGTTGAAGCTCAAGCCGAAGACCAATCTGTGCCAGATTTGCCTGGAAGAGCTGCGCCATGGCGGCATCCGTCTGGTCGCCACTCGAGTACATAAAGGTGAAGGTATCCCCCTCTTTGATGCCGGCCTCGGTGAGCAGTTGCTTGGCCTTCTGGAGGTCGGTCTTATAGGTGGGAATAGATGGGTCGTAGCCGATGACGGTATCGGCGATTGGCCCATTGATCGGGGTGGCGAAACCGCGGAGCACTTTCTCGATCACTTCCTGGTACGGCCAGGCATAGCAGAATCCCTGGCGTGCCTTGGTGTTAAGAAGCACATAGTTCATGCGAATCCAGTCAACCTCGGTGGTGTCGTACTCGATAACCTGAAGGTTCGGGTTCTGTTTCATGGCAAGCAAGTCTTCGGGGTTGATGTAAGCACAGGCGTGTGCCTCGCCCGTCTCCATGAGCTGGCGGCGAGTCGCATCCTCAGGAACGACTCGTGCGATGATCCGGTCGAAGAAGGGTCGTTCCCCGTGATATTGGTCAAACCGGTCGAAGACGAACCGCTCTTGTTGGAGTAGCTCAACTGGCTTGTACGGTCCGGTGCCAACAATGTTTTGACTAAACCAGTCATGCGCAAACTCATCGGTTGCTGTCTTGTGTTCATCCCACGCCTTGGGGGAGACGATCAGGGGACCGTATTCGGAAGCCATTGCAGCAAGGAAGAGTGGCTGTGGCTTGGTCATCACGAACTTGATCGTCGTGGGGTCAACTACCTGGATCTGCCCATCAGGATCCTCGATGAAGCGCGAGATGACGTTAACCGGTCCGCGTCCCATCTTGAGGAAGCGGGTGAACGAGCGCTTCACCGCATTCGCATCACAGGGAGAGCCGTCGTGGAAAACAGCGTTGGGCGGAAGCTTGAAGCTGAATTCAGTGAACGTCTCATTATGGGACCACTCACGCGCAAGCATCGGCTCATACTCGAAGGTTGATTCACCCTTTAGCTTAATCAGCATCTCATAACAGGCGAGAAAGAGCGCGGAGGCCTGATTGTCATAGGCAGACTGTGGGTCCAGATCTGGGATCCCGCCGAAGAAGAGCACGACGAACTCGCGGTTGGCTGATTCGCGACGCCCCTCCCTGGGAGTCTGCGCGGCTTGTGGTGTGGTACCTGCCGGCGCTGCGGTTGGCGTTGCGGTCTGAACCCCTCTCTGGCAGGCTGCGAGTAATGCCAGGATTGCCGGTGTCGAGAGCCCAAGCTGGAGACCCCGACTGAGGATTTGCCGACGGGTGAGTCGACCAGTTCTGGCTGCCAAAAGAAGACCAAGTGCGTCTTCGGGGCGCCGTGGATCCATCGTTCTCCTCCTCTCGCACTTCACCGCCGTCGAGTCCGTGGGTCAAGAAAGTCGCGCAGCCCATCCCCGAGTAAATTAAAACCGAGGACGGTCAAGGTCAGTGCCAAGCCAGGGAAGGTGATGTACCACCATGCCTGGCGAAAAAAGGTGCGGGCTCCCGCAATCATCGTACCCCACTCAGGTGTCGGTGGCTGGGCGCCGAGTCCAATGAAAGAGAGCCCTGACGTTGCCAAGACGGCGTAGCCAACGTCGAGGGTAAGTTGCACGATGATCACGGCCAGCGTATTTGGCAAGATGTGTCGCCCAAGGATACGCAGAGGGGAAGCCCCAATCGCACGGGCGGCCTCGACAAACTCACGTTCCTTCAGCCAGAGTACCTGGCCGCGCACCAGCCGAGCATACCAGGGCCAATACACGGCTGTCAGTGCGATGACGGTATTCTCGAGGGTGCGGCCGAGCGTGGCAGCAATGGCCATTGCTAGCACCAGCGCAGGGAAGGCGAGGAAGAGATCAGTCAGACGCATCAGAAGCTCATCGATAATCCCCCCAGCATAGCCAGCGATCAAGCCGACGAAGGTGCCAACCAGGACGGCGATCGAGAGGATGATAAAGGCAACACCTAACGAGTACTTTGCTCCGCTCATGACGCGGCTCAAAATGTCCCGTCCCAGCTCGTCAGTGCCAAACCAGTAGGTGGACGACGGTGGTTGTAGCTTGACCGCGACGTTTGGCTGGATCGGATCGTGCGGAGCTAGCAGACTTCCGAAGGCAGCAAGGAAGAGAAAGACAGCAATGAGGAACACCCCCACGACATTGAGCGGACTCTGGGCGAGGAAGTCGCGGATACTGTCGAGAAGCGTGCGAGGACGAGGAGACCGCTCGACTAAGGTACGGATCGTTCGTGTGGTGGGCGCGTACCCTGTTCGCTCCATCTCAGGTTACCCGAATTCGCGGATCCAGCAAAACGTAGATGATATCAACAAGGAGATTAACGAGGACGTACGCAGCGCCGATGACGAGAGTAACCGAAATGACAGCGTTGTAGTCGAAGTTCTGGATAGCCTGGAAGGCGTAGCGGCCAATGCCAGGCCAAGAGAAGATGATCTCCACCAAGACCGCTCCACCGAGTAAAAGACCAAACTGCAGTCCAATGACCGTAACAGCCGGCAGGAGCGCGTTCTTCAGAGCGTGGCGCCAGATGACGACATGTGGTTGCAACCCTTTAGCACGGGCTGTACGGATGTAGTCCTGTCCAAGGACTTCAAGCATCCCTGAGCGGACCATCCGCGTCACGATAGCAAGCGCTGCCAATCCCAGGACGAGTGAGGGCATGAGAAGGTGCTTCAAGGCAAGGAGAAACAAACTAAAGTTCCCCGCCAACAGGGCATCAACAGTGAAAAGACCTGTCACCCGTGGAGGTTCCCTGACACCGACGGGAAGCCGCTGGCCGTCTGGTAAAAGGCCGAGTTGCGCGAAGAGGAAGAACTGCAAGATGAGGGCAAGCCAGAAGGAGGGTATCGAGAGCCCAAGAATCGAAATGGTGCGCCCGAACAAGTCGAGGAGTGAGTTGCGGCGCACAGCCGAGAGGACACCAAGCGGGATTCCAACAGCCACAGCAAAGAGCATTGCGTAGAGCGCAAGCTCAAGCGTGGCCGGGAGGTAGCGTGCCAAATCCTCCGCCACCGGTCGCCGTGAGGTCAACGACTTGCCAAAGTCGAAACGGATGAGTCCATTCAAATACCGGACGTACTGTCGCCAGAGTGGCTGATCGAGTCCATACTCCTTGCGAATTTTTTCCACTGCCTCGGGGCTCGCTCGTGGCCCAGCAATGATCCGGGCAGGGTCTCGAGGAACAACGTGCGATAGGACAAAGGTAATGAGTGAGAGCCCAAGAAGAACGAATACAAGGAAGAAGAGCCTCCGCACGATGAGCTGGACAATCATTCACTCTTTGCCCTTCGTGACCTGCCGACTAGGAACGGCTAGTCCGATACCTAGCCGTAAAAGTCATAGCAAACCGGCAAGATCAACCGAATGCATGATTCCATCGTGCTCTGACCGTACCAACGCGAGCGCAACCAGGCTGACTCTACCGATTAGAGGTGGGCATTGTCAAGCGTTGCAGCATCGGCTCCGCCTTCGTAAAGGCGGGCGAACGAGGGCAGTGCTTGGCGAGACCAATGAGCGCGAGAGGCAGGAAATCGGGACACACGGAGTAGGAATGACGGAGGAGCAAGACGGCAGAGCGTGCTGCGTTTCCCGGCTGGGCTTGTGTTGCCGGTTATCCGTTCAAAGCGCATCGCGGGCGATGGACTCAGCCCAGCGTTGCTCAGCCACGGGCCGGCCATTCCAGGTGGCGATAAGTTCCACCGTGAGATAGAAATGCTGGCTCGTACTGTGCATAGAGAGGTCGGCTCGTGTTTCGGCAACACCAACAGGCCACTCAATGCGATAGATCTGCTGCCCGCGTGCCTGACAGCGACTTGGCTGGTTAACGTCAGCCCAGAGTTCGACCGCGGAGCGTTCTATCGCCAGACTTTCACGGCCAATGGGCCGAATCATCTCCTCTGTGGAGCGGCGTATGCCCACCCGGCCATGAAGCGCGTCGAAAAAGTGCTCCAGGTGCGGTGCTGATGACCAGGTCACTGCTGTGACGGGAAGCGGCTGTGGCTCGGGAAGCGTGACGCTCCGCAAGCTACTGTGATCGTGCAAGAGAGGGAGGCGGAGTTCGAGCGCTTTTCCACCCACACGCACATGGCATCCCTGTCGGTACGGTGCTGGCCAAAGAGTGGGGAAGTCGGCTCCGCTGAGTGCTAAGCGGAGGCGATGCCCGGCTGGTATCCGATAGCAACATGCTTTCAGGGGAACACGCACCGGAGTGAGCTCGCCGGGGCGCAGTTGCTCAACCCGCTGGAAGCTCTGGCGCCGAGTGAGGTTGAGGGCACCTCGAGTGATAAGTGTTACTTGTCCATCTTGCCACAGGTGACTGAGGCGAACGCAAAGGAAGGCTACAGGTACCTCAGCGACAACCACCGTGTACAGCTCGGGAGAGCCAAGAATGGTCAGGGATTCCGGTAGGGGTTCGGTGTCAAAGGTGAGAGCGAAGAGATCGTCAAGCCGCTGGTCAGCCGCAAGCGTGTCGGGTGGTGCTGTCGGGCACCAGCTAGGGCCGGAGAGACCGACCCGGACGTCGTTGATGACGGCCAGCCAGACATCGCCACTGGCAGGCGACTGGACGAGCTTGCCCTCCGTTGTGGCAAACCAACTGGCAACCCGCACACCGATGGGTGGCCAGCGCTCCGCGGCATACCAGCGACCTGGAATCGTGGTGGGATACCGCTGTGGCCGGTATGCCTCCTGCAGATAGAAGCGGATCGGTGGTGTCTCGTCGGATTGGTCGAGCAGCCACCGTCGCCACCAGGCTAGGAGTTCGCTGAAAAAGTCAATTTGTGGGCCAACAGGGCTGGCGTCAGGCCGCTCGTGTGTCCAGGGGCCAATAAGACCACGCACCGGAGCGGACAGCCGCTCCAGCATGCGCAGGGCTGCATCGGTATATCCGTCGTGCCACGCGCCAACGACAAAAACCGGGCAGGTGATCGCCTCGTAGTTGGTTCCGAGTGAACCCCGCAGCCAGTAATCGTCTTGTCGCTGGTGGCGAAGCCACCGAAAGAGCCAGGGCTCGACCTTCTCGATGCGTTGTCGCCACGCTTCGAGCCACTCCGTGCTGTCAAGTTCTGGATCAGGCGGTAAGGCGTTCAGCGCGACCATCCAGAGGGGGTAACTGAGAAGTTCCATCGCCTGCAGACATCCACCCCAGTAGTGGACATCGGTCGCATAGCGATCGTCGCTACCTGCATGCGCAACGATTGCTGCGAGGCCGGGCGGTCGTCGCTGAGCAAGTTGGAGCGCGTTGAAGGCTCCATACGATGTGCCCCAGAGTCCAAGTCGTCCACTGCACCATGGTTGGGTGCTCAGCCAGGCCAGGACATCTTCCCCGTCGCGGAGTTCGTCCTCACTGTACTCGTCGTGTGCCATGCCACTTGACGACCCTGTCCCCCGAATGTCCACGCGCATCCCCACAATACCGTGCTGCGCCAGAGCAGTGGGTACGTTCCACCGTGGTGCAGTGAGATCGTCCTTGCGATAGGGTAAGTATTCGACAACCACGGGCCAAGGGCCGGTGCCCCTCGCTGGGAGGTACAGATCTGCGCGCAAGCATGTCCCATCACGCGTTAGGATAGGGACATGTCGGGCAAGGCGCACATCGGGCCAAGGAGAAGGTGTGACTAGATCCAAGTCGCTCAAGTCCATCCGTCAGACCTCACGTGCCAGCTTTCGCGCTGCCACAACGACTGGATCCCAGACTGGAGAGAATGGTGGGGCGTAAGCGAGATCAAGATAGATGAACTCCTCAAGTGACATACCGGCCGTTAGCGCTGTCGCGACCGTATCAATTCGTTTTCCAGCTCCGGGTCCGCCCACAATCTGGGCTCCGAGGAGCCGTCCTGTCGATTCCTCGGCGACCATCTTCACAGTCATCCATGTCGCACCGGGGAAGTAGCCGGAGCGTGTCGTCGAGCGGACCTGCGCAGTGGTCACCTGGAATCCCGCTGCCCTGGCTTCCCGCTCAGTGAGGCCCGTGCGTGCAATCTCCGTCTCACCGAAACGGGTGATCGCCGTCCCGACGATTCCAGGGAACCGCGCGTCTTGATGAGCCAAATTGAGGCCGCAGACGCGGCCTTGCTTGTTCGCTGTGGTCCCCAGCGGGAAGTAGACTGACCGGCCGAGCAGCCGATGGTACACATCAGCACAGTCTCCAGCGGCCCAGATTCCTGGCGTGGAGGTTCGGCAGCGGTCATCAACATGGATGGCATTCCGATCACCGAGAGTGATTCCTGCGTCCCGGGCCAGTTCACTATTTGGCTCGACCCCGACCCCAAGGACGACAACCTCTGCTTCAAAAGTGCCGACTGGCGTGAGGACGCCGGTCACGCGATTCTGGCGGGTCGCAAATCCCTCAACCGGTGTTCCAAGAACGAGACGAATGCCTGCGTGTTGGAGTTCACGCTCCACAAGCTCGGCCATGTCGCTGTCCAGGAGGGCCATGACATGGGGTGCCGCCTCAAGCAACGTGGTCTGGAGTCCGCGGGTGATGAAGGCCTCAGCCATTTCAAGCCCCACATACCCGCCACCAACGACGACGGCCGAGCGTGGCTGCTCTAATTCAAGCCACTTGGCAAGAGCCAGTGCCTCGTCGAGGGAGTGAATCGTAAAGATACCTTGTGCATCCCGACCGGGTACCACGAGCGGGCGTGGACGAGCACCGGTCGCAATGACGAGTTGGTCAAATCCCTCGCGATACTCGCGTTTCGCCTCGTGGTCGACCACGCTCAGCTGCTGTCGGGCGAGATCGATCCCAATCACCTCGCTGTGGAGACGAACGTCGATTCCATTACGCCGATGTGCCTCGGGTGTCCGAGCAATGAGCCGGCTTGGCTCCGCGACGAGACCAGCCACGAGATAGGGCAGGCCGCAAAGCGCGTATGACGTGTATGCTCCCCGCTCGAAGGCAATCACCTCAACCTCTGGCCGAAGACGACGGAGCTGCGAAGCAGCGCTCATCCCTGCAGCATCAGCTCCAATGATCACCACCCGTTCTCGGTGCGTACTCATCCGTGTGCCTCTCCTTCCGGATTACCGGAGTGGGCGCTTCGCTGGTAATCCAGGTCGCCGCGGGTACTGTGGTGGTGCTGGGCGCACCGCTCGCACGACGACAATAGTGCCTATAGTACCGACCAGATCAGCGAGTGGCATCGGCTCTACAGCTTCGATTTCTCCCCCCAGGATCTCGAGGGCGCGTTGACTTTCGCGAAGTTCCGGCTCGATTTCTGGACCCTTGGGGAAGAGAGCGAGTCCATCTACACGAAGAAAAGGTATAGTGAGCTCAAGGGCAACCGCTAGATGCGCCAACGCTCGCGCAGTCACAACATCATACTGACCACGATGTGTGGGGTCGTGTGCCAATGTTTCCGCTCGTTCGTGGATGGGTGTCGTCGCGAGGAGTGCAAGCTCTCGCACGACTAGTTCGAGGAAGCGCACCTTTTTCGCGGTCGCATCCAGAAGCGTCAGCGAAAGGTTGGGGCGAAGAATTTTCAGCGGAATGCCGGGAATACCGGCTCCGGTGCCTACATCGATCACCCGGCATGCTGGTGATTGCACGCAGGCCTGATCAACCCATGGGAGTAGTCCCAGTGACTCAACGAGGAACCGTCGCTGGATCTCCGACCACTCATTGAGTCCCGTCAGATTGATCCGCTGGTTCCATTCAAGCAAAAGTTGCGCATAGCGGCGAAAGGCTTGCTCCGCAGCCGGCGTAAGTTCCTCACCCAAGCGTGCCGCGGCAATATGGAGTACGGTGAGATCAAGGGTGGAACTGCTCACGGTGCCGATGACAATCCTGCCTTGACGCGACCCTGGGCTGCAAGGAAAGCCAGTGTACGCTGGGCAATCGATTCGGCATCGATGCCAGCCTGACGGCGGAGTGAAGCCTGGGAAGCGTGATCGAAGAAACGATCCACTAGACCCAGGCGCAAGACCGGGACGCGAAGGTCGGCATCGTTGAGTGTTTCAAGGACGGCGCTGCCGAAGCCGCCAGCTAGTTGAGCTTCTTCCACGGTGACAACACACCCACATTCGCGTGCGGCGTCCAGAATCAACGACCGATCGAGCGGTTTCACGAAGCGGGCGTTAATGACGGTCGCACGAATTCCTTTCTCTGCCAGTATTTGAGCTGCGCGTTCAGCGGGGAGGACAGTAGCGCCGAGGGCGATCAATGCCACATCCTGCCCCTCGCAGAGGAGCTCTCCTCGGCCGATTGGGAGGACACGCGGTGCGCCGAGCAGCGCGACGCCGACACCGCTCCCGCGTGGGTAACGAAGGGCGATCGGTCCCTCCTCGTAGGCCAGGGCGGTTGCGAGCATATGCCGGAGCTCGTCCTCGTCCTTGGGGGCCATCAAGACCATGTTTGGGATGCACCGGAGGTAGGCGACGTCGAACACCCCATGATGTGTTCGTCCATCTTCACCGACGAGCCCAGCGCGATCCATCGCGAAGACGACCGGAAGGCGCTGGATGCACACATCGTGGATGACCTGGTCGTAGGCCCGCTGCAGAAAGGTAGAGTAGATAGCGCAGACCGGTCGAAAGCCTTGTGTCGCCAGTCCGGCAGCAAAAGTGACTGCATGCTGCTCGGCAATTCCCACGTCGAAGAACCGCTCGGGGTAGGCAGCGGCAAACGGGAGCAGACCTGTACCATCCGGCATGGCGGCTGTGATCGCGATGATACGTTGGTCACGGGCCGCAAGCTCGACCAGGGTCTGACCGAATACGTCCTGATACCGTGGTGGACTCGGTGGAGCAGCCGGTACCTTCACCGCAGCGCTGTGGTGCTTGAAGGGGTCATCCTCCGCAGGCCGGTAGCCTTTCCCCTTCACCGTGAGAACGTGCACGAAGACTGGTCCTGGTAATGTTTTGACAAGTTGGAAGGTTTCTAGCAGTTCGCGTAGGTTATGTCCGTCGATTGGGCCGACGTACGTGAAGCCGAGTTCCTCCCAGATCATCGTGCGGTAGACGACTTCTTTGAGACCATCGAGGAAGCGGTGGGAAAGTTCCACCAATCGCTCGCCTTGGGGGAGTCGCCGCAGCAGACGTTCTACTTCGGCCTTTGCCTGTCGGTAGCGTGCATCCGTGCGAATACGCGTGAGGTATCGGGCGAGGGCTCCAACGTTAGGCGCGATGGACATCTCATTGTCGTTGAGTACAACGATAAGCGGAATTTGTAGAGCACCAGCATGATTCAGCGCTTCGTACGCCATGCCGCCGGTGAGTGCACCGTCACCGATCACGGCGATTGTATGGTAGCGCTCGCCACGCAGCTTCGCAGCGACAGCCATACCGAGGGCAGCTGAGATAGAGGTTGAGGCGTGACCGGCGCCGAACTGGTCGTGAGGGCTCTCCTCACGCTGCAGAAAGCCGCTGAGCCCACCTTCTTGGCGAATCGTATGGAAATGGTCCCGGCGGCCTGTGACCAGCTTATGCGGGTACGCCTGATGTCCAACGTCCCAGACGATCTTGTCATATGGGGAGTCGAAGACGTAGTGAAGTGCAAGCGTGAGTTCGACAGTGCCCAGGTTCGGTGCAAAGTGCCCGCCCGTCTTGCCGAGGACGACCTCAATGATTGCCTCCCGAATCTCTTCGGCGAGCTTTTCGAGTTCAGGAATAGTCAGCTGTTTGAGGTCCTGTGGGCCGTTGATCCGCTCTAAATACATTGTCACTCCCCCTCGCGTGGACCGTCAGCCGTTCTAACGAGCAAGGCTGACGCTGCGGGACAGGCTCATCCTAACAGGTGTCTCGCTCTACGTCAAAGCACTGTGCCGGATTCGGCGCAAACCGGATAGCACGAGGGAGGAGACAGCGCCTCCTGCCTCGGGCGGAGTGTGTGAGATGGCGCTATTGCCAAGAGGCTCGGATCTCGGGGATGAGCCGAGCGCTGCTCTGGGGTGTCTCCTGTGCGTTCTCCTGTTCCCCATGCCTACCCTTTAACCAGCCATGACCAAAACCGCAATGCCGGCCGTGACCCCAGAAGCCACGCAGTCCCGTCTTCTCGAGCACCATATCGAGATTGTTCTGGACATCGGTGATCGCACGCTCCGCCTCATCCTGCGTCAGTACACCATGCTGAACCAATGCGTTCGCGTTCGCGCGCGCTGTCTGCAATAGAGCGTTCTTCATGTCGTCGCGGGAGACGCCATGATCACTCGCAACTTGAGCGAGACTCTTGCCTTGGCGAAGTTCTGCCACCAACTGACTCGTCGTCAACCCGAGCTTGTTTGCCGCCGTGCTCAGGATGTCAGCAGGCGGCAGGACGGCGGCTTGATAGCACCGACTTTGTGCCTGCCGCTGAAGGTAGTTGCGGATGGCATCAGCTTGGCTCTGGGTAATGATGCCTTGATTCACAAGGTCGGTCAGCAATGTGTGGAGTGGTCCGCCCTGCTTGGTCCCAATCGCTGCGCAATGGCTCGCAGTGCCAGTAGATGGTGGTTGGGTAGGTGTTTGGGCGGCCACGAGGCCAGCAGTCAACAAGAGTCCCCCTAACGCTGCGACAATGACTGTGACGAACCAGGCGTGTCGAAGGCCGAATCGTCCTCGGAACATGGTGTTCCCCCTTTCAGTCCTGACCGGTGTCGGTGGGGAGAAGCAGCGTGAAGGTGGTGCCCTCACCAGGGGTACTCATCGCTCGGATAGTGCCGCCGTGCAGAGTTACGATTTCCTGCACGATGGCCAGACCGAGTCCAAATCCATTCGACCCACCCTTGTCACGGCCTCTCCGGTAGAACCGGTCGAAAATGTGGGGCAGGACTTCGGGTGGAATCCCTGGCCCGGTGTCCCGAATAGTGAGCTGAATCCAGGATTGGTCGCCAGATAGACGCTGGGCACTGAGGGTGAGCATCATCCCGTCTCGACCATGGACCAGCGCATTCTGCACCAGATTCTCGAGGGCGAGTTCCAGAAGTTCCGGATCCCCTGCCGCGGTCAGGGAGTCCGGAACGTCTAACTGGAGCTCAACAGCGCGGCGTTGGATCGTCAACCGGTGACGCGTCAGCACGCGCTCGACGAGCGCAGCCAGCGCAACCGGTTGACGATCCAGTCGTACTTGGCCGGTTTCGAGCCGGGTGAGGTGCAGCAGCTGAGTCAAGAGGCGAGCGGCACGCTCACTTTCCTCAGCGATTAGCCGCAGAGCCTCCTCGCGCTCATCGTCCCGGTGAAGCAATCCCTCACGAACGGCCTGGGCATAGCCCTGGATGACGGTGAGCGGGGTGCGAAGCTCATGAGCAACGTTAGCCAGGAGGTTCCGCTGTTCTTCGACGAGACGACGTAGGGTGCTGACCATAGTGTTGAAACTCCGCACCAGGCGTGACACTTCGTCCGGCCCGCCGCCAGTAGCTTCCCGGGCGAGATCACCGGCCGCAATTGCATCTGCAACTGCGGCGAGCTGCGCAATCGGGGAGGCGATCGAGCGGGAAAGAAACCAGGTCACGACGAGCGAGACCGCCAGACCGGCAAGCACGGCCAGACCCAGCCCCGGGAGCAAAAGCTGAAGAAGGAGGCGCGTCGGTGCGGGTGCCAGCACGACCAGTGTGGCTCCGGGGATACTGGCCAACGGAGCCGCAGCACTGTAGTATCCCCCAACCTGGCCCGTGAAACGCGCTTTTGACCCACCCACCCGCCAGTGATCATCCTCGTCGCGGAAGGCGCGGGTCAACCGGTCGCGCAAGGCCGCACGTGTGACAACCGCGAGCGGTTCTTCCGCTGAGTCCGCCAGAATTTGGCCCTGCGGCCCCATGATCAGGAGCCGTGTACCGGTTCGTTCGCCGAGTTCGTGCAGTAGTTCCGTGTCCAGGAGCGGCCGCAGTCCTGGCCGGCGGTAGACGGCATCGACGCCAACTGCAATCTGGCTTGTCAGCTCCTCCAGCTGGTGCTTTTGGAGCACCCGCTGGGCGTGAGCAATTGGCCAGACTGCAGCGAAAGCGGTCGTAGTTACCATCACCAGCACTACCACGACGAAACTGGCAAAGAGCCGACCACGCAGACTCCTGATCACTGCTCATCCTACCCGGCAACCGGTGTGGGATTCACCCCGCCTGCCGCTTCTAGTCTCCGCCGGTCTTGTAAACGGAACGTAACCTGACGCTCAGGAATCGTTAAGAGTGAGCCGGTAACCAACGCCGCGCACGCTTTCAATGCGTACAGCGCTTCCCTCAAGCTTTTGGCGCAAGCGATTGACATGCACGTCCAGTGTCCGAGAGTCTTCGTCGAGGAACTCCTTGCCCCAGACCTGCTGGAGTAGACGTTGTCGAGGAACCACTCGTCCAGCTTGACATGCCAGCGCAACGAGCAAGTCGAACTCACGTGGACGGAGGACAACCGACTCGTTCCCGACAAACACTTGGTGGCTCTCACGATCAATGCGGACGTCACCAACTACGAGCTCACGCACGGGTGGCCCGCTCGCACGACGGAGTAAGGCTCGTACCCGCGCCAGGAGTTCATTGGGTTTAAAGGGTTTCGTGACATAGTCGTCGGCTCCCAGATCCAGACCTTCGACAATATCTCGTTCGTCATCCAGTGCGGTGAGCATCAAGATAGGAGTGGCGTGACGCATCCGGATCGCACGGCAGACGTCTCTTCCATGGGCTCCTGGTAGCAGTAAGTCAAGAATCACAATGTCTGGCTGCTGCTGTTCGAACACCGCCAATGCGGTTCTCCCGTCGGCGGCGATGGTTACACTATGACCGTCGCGGCGCAGGTAGAGCTCAAGGAGTTTTGCGATTCGGACGTCGTCTTCAACGACGAGAATGTGTGCCATCGGTCCTCAAGGTACCGCCGGGAATCCAGCGTGCGCTGCCACATCTGGTGACAATCCTACCAGCACCGATTCTGGTCGTGCGGGCACAGCGATACGCCGGTACAGGAGGAACGAGATGTACTCTCGCCAGTCGCGCGGGTTGATCAGCCCAACCAGCAGATGCCGCCACGGCGATTCGAGCGTTGGTGGCACTGTCAGGCGATATGGCAGTGGTTGCCAAACGAGCTCGGGGCGAACCGCTACAACAGTAGCTTGTTGGCTGGTGGGAACGATGACGACCTGAGCAGTCCTTGCCGCAGTGGCGAGTTCGGTAGATGGTACCTCCTGCAGTTGTGGGAAGTCGCGCAGATACCAGGCAAACGGCTGTGCAACCGAAGATTCGAGCACAATGAGGAGACCGTGCCCACCAGTCGGGTCCCGTGGGTCGAACTGGAACATCGTGAGATCCATACTCGCGCGGCGAAGGCGTTCGATCGCGACGAGCAAACCAGGCGCAGTGTCGCCGTCATGGAGAACTGTTCCCGGGCGATATGCGGTAGCGGCGTTGATGAGCATTGCATTGCGCGAGGCCAGGATCGCGACGACCAAAAGAGGGAGTACCAGTAGTGTACGCTGCGGAGCCTTGGCACGCCGCCAAATGTTCATTGCAATCCAGAGTGTGACTGCGAGCAAGAGGAGCAGGCTCATGAGACGTGCAATCCAGAAGAGTGCGTTTCCCTCGGGCCCCGCAAGGATGTGTCCCAAGAGACTCAGGCTGACCAGCGTGACAAACGTACTTGTGCCGAGGGCAGCGGCGTCCCAGCGGTGGCGAAGCGCCGTCCAAGGGACCTTTCCAATAAGTCTTGAGAGGCCGTAGCCGGCGATGAATGAGAGAGCAACGCTCTGGAGCGCAAGTGCGGTGAGCGAGCCACTGCCAAAGAGCAGCAACCCGAGTGCACCGACAGCAGCAGCGAGCACGAACTGACTCGATATGCCCCGTCGGATGATGAGGCCGGTACCCACGGTGGCGAGGACGAAGAGTGGGATCTCATCTGTTGCCAGGAGAACCAAAGGGCGTGTCCAGTGCGCCGCTGGAACGCGGAGAAAGTCGCGCCATAACGCTGCCCCGCTCTCGAGAAGGAAGAGGGCGAGCCCTTGAGGTCTTGTCAGGAGCGCGGTGCTCACGAGTCCGAGCGTTGCTATAAAGCTTGTTGTCGCCACTGCAAGCGACCGTAGGTGTGTACGCCAACGCCAGGTGACCACGAGCACGACAGCGAGCCCGAGTAACCAGCCCAGCGGATGGGCCAAGGGTAGTGCTCCCACGACTGCCCCGAGAGCGAGAGCTGGTCGCAATTCTTGTGACGACTGGCAGAGTATCGTGACCGTTAGGACTACCGCGGCGACAAGCAAGATCGCCCCATCCAGTCGTGTGCTGGCCAGGATGAGGGTTGGGGAGAGAGCGAGGAGCCAGGCGCTCGCGAGTGCGACAGGGCGGCCGAGCACCGGTTGCAGCCACGCCATTCCAACGATTGCTACTAGTCCGGTAAGGAGGCTTGG
The DNA here is from genome assembly GCA_938028665.1 of uncultured Thermomicrobium sp. Taxonomy (GTDB): domain Bacteria; phylum Chloroflexota; class Chloroflexia; order Thermomicrobiales; family Thermomicrobiaceae; genus Thermomicrobium. The sequence continues at coordinate 49,288 of CALIMB010000019.1, forward strand.
GAGCCGAGCGGCACCGTCTCCGGGACCAAAGAGGAAAAAGGACGCCGCGGCTAAGAGGGTCGGCAGCGGTTGTGCCCAGCCAGCGGCAGTGAGGTCGCCACCGGTCACGAGTGCGATGGCATCTGACGCAAGAGCGGCCTCATGAGTGCTGAGTGGGTAGGTCCAGAAACCATAGAGGCGGACGATAAGCGCAACCATGAGAACAAGCAGCCACGGCGCTCGCTGAATGGCCCATTCAGCGAGAGGGAGCTCACGGTCCAGGATGGTTGAGAGGGAGGTACGAGGCGGGACAGTCGGCGTATTCATCCGATGCTCTCCTTCTCGACTGGAACAGGCGGTGCAGCCCAGACGGGATCAAGTCGGGGTTGCTCCAACCGCAATTCTCGGAGCATTGGGACAAGATCATGACGCACGTACAGGCGGAACCGGTAGGAGCCGATCGGCGAGGGTAGTTCACGAAACGCGACGAGTCGGAAGAGCTTGGCTTGTTGATTGGGCTCGCGTGCGCTTGAGAGACTCCGCCAGATGCTCCGGAATACGTCGCCAAGGGTAAATGGCGGGAGCTTGTCTGTCTGGAGATTCTGCCGTGCCGGATTCTTCAGTTCGGGTGCAATGGCGAAGGCCCGGTATGTCGTCTCTTCCGGGTACCACCAGCGCATGGGGTAGTCGTATGCGGTGTACTGATTCCGCAGGAGTGCATCGGTCTCCGGGCGCAAGTACTCAAGCGAGTACAGAATAAGCGGCGGTGGGTGCTCAGGGAGAGTGGAGAGCGTCGTGCCGAAGTAGCGGCGGTTGGGGAACTCGCGCAAGTACCAGTTCATCGGCCATTGCGTGCCGGAATCGTACCAAATCTCGAGTTCCATGCCTCCTGTCAGCTCCAGCGAAAGCTGTTCTAGGTCGCGGACCAGCTGGACAACGTGCGGCGCGGTCTGTACATAGATCAGCATATCTCGCGGCACATCGCCTTCGCGAAAGGTGACACGCCATCCGGCATGGATCTGAAAGAGCAGTGCAGCTGTGAGAAAAGCCAGCATCACTGCTCCGGCATAGCTGCGCCACCGGCGATCGGCAGCAGTTGCGGCGAGGATGACGAGTGCGCTGAGCAAGGGTATCCAAGCCAGGCGCAGCACCACCGTCATGTCCGGTCGGATTGTCCGGTGGGGGAGCCCCCTTGCCGCGTCGAACGGACCAGCGGTCACCCAAGCCATAGCGAGGAACCACTGGGCGAGTAAGGCGAGGGTAAGGGCTCCAAGCACGAACGCACGTTGTCGCTGTCTTGCTGACCATGTGTGCCAGTGGAACTGACTACGCTCGAGCAGACGACCAGCGAACAGGCCAGCCAGGAGACACATGGGGACGACGATGTGGATGACAAGCCAGGGCATCTTCTCTCCAGCCCATGAAAGGACGGCGAACATACCAGCACTCCAGTACACCAGGAATGTCTGCGTTCGCCACCGGGGGGAGAGCTCGTGACCTCCAAGCAGTGCACGGATGCCGCTCCAGCCGGTCGTGACGAGTCCCACCAAAAAGCCAGTAAGCGCGATCGGCTCGTACTGCGGCACCATCACCAGGTAGTAGAACCAGGGCTGCTCACCGCGTTGAACACCGTGTTGTCCAAGCCAGTAGCCCAGCGCGCCGAAGGTGCCGCTAGCAAGTCCACCCATGTTTGTGAAGAGGCTACTGTAAAGCACAACGAAAAGGGCGGTGCCGACGGCAAGACCCCACGCAAGTCCAGTGCGGTCAGTGAGGGCGTGGCCAACTGCTCGCGCCACCGAACCGTTGGGAGCAACGCGATGGACCCACTCTGTCCAGGACTCGCCTGGTGCTTTGCTGCGCAGAAGTAGACGCCAGCTCCCGAGAGCCCAAAGCAAGAATATCGCAATCCCCGCGAGCATGATTGGATGTGTCACCAGGCGAATGAGGAAGGAGGTGATTGCGCTTGTCGATGGATTCTCCCACGGAATAGCAGGAAGCCCGGGAACACCGAGGCGTTCGAACCAAAGCAGAATACCTCCGAACACAGCCACGGCTAGACCACCGGTCGCCAAGAGCACGGGAGCAACTCGTGCAGCGATGGCAAGACCAAGAAAAGTCACGAGAATAAAGAGTGAGACAAAGGTCACCTCGTGAGTTGTCAACATGAAGCCACCGGTAACGAGTGCCCCGACGAGCCAGCGGCGTTCTGGCTCTTCGATATAGCGGAGGACGCAAGCGAAAAGGAGCACTGTCGCTGTCACAGCAAAGATGTCGTGCCGAATGAAGCGACTGAAATAGAGGACTGAAGGTGAGATCAGCAGAAATGCACTCGCTGCCAGTGCGCCCCAACGGCCGAGGAGCGACTCGTTCCGCAGCAAGGCTGGGGATAGGACAAGAATAACCCCAAACAGCGCTGCAGGTACCCGCGATGACCAATCGCTACTGCCGAGCAGTAGGTAGGACAGCGCATCCAGATGAAACAGTGATGGGCCGTGCATCATTGGGTGATGGATATATCCATCACCCTGTTCGTAAACCCAGGAAAAATAGGTGTGGAGTGACTCATCGTGGTGGAGAGCACGCGAGCCGAGATCCCAAAACCGTGTGATGATCGCCAGGAGCATGAGGATCGTGTATGCCAAGTGCTCCACGGTCGGTCGGAGGAGACGCCGCGCAAGCTGTTCCGTTCTCAGACTGTTCGTCGCGATGTTCGTAGTCGGTCGCGATGTCGAACAATTCATCAGACACGTCCCCGTGCACAGCGAGCAGGATCAGCTATCGCGGGGGATTCTACCAGTCGGGTATGCTCGAGTAGGGCGTGATGGCGGCATTCAAAAGGGTAACGAGATGGTTGAGTTGTCACGACCGAAGTGCACGGTCTTTCTTGTCTCTGACGGTGTTGGTACAACGGCTCAGGCTGTCCTCGATGCCGCGATGGCGCAGTTTCCTCATATCGAGTTTGATGTGCGTCGTTTCCCCGGTGTGCGGAGTGTGGAACAGATTAGAGGGATTGTAGAAGAAGCTGAGCGATCCAACGGGATTATCGTCCACACAGTGGTGATTGTTGAGATCCGTCGTGTCCTCGTGCGAGAGTGCCATGCTCGGCTCATCGATCACGTTGATCTCTTGGGGCCGCTGCTTGGGCAGATCTCGCAGAAAGTTGGTGTGGAGCCGCTCCTGAGGCCTGGGGCGGCACGCGGTGTTGGGCCTGAGTATTTCCAGCGAATCGAGGCCATCCATTACACGGTTCGCCACGACGATGGGCAGGGCTTAGAGACCCTTGGTGAGGCTGACATTGTGCTGGTCGGTGTCTCGCGGACGTCCAAGACACCGCTCTCGGTCTATCTCTCGATGTCAGGCTGGAAGGTAGCCAACGTGCCTATCATCCTGAACGTTCCCCCGCCACCGCAGCTTCGGCAGATCGACCAGCGCAAGATTGTTGGATTGACGATTGACAAGGACGAGCTTGTCCGGATTCGTCAGCATCGTTTGCAGGCGCTCGGTGGTACGCTGCCGGGAGAATATGCCGATCCGGAGAAAGTGGCAGAAGAGCTAATTTATTTCCGTCGTGTCGCTCGCAGTGGCTATCCCTGGCCGCTGGTCAATATCACTGGGAAATCGATTGAGGAGATTGCAAAAGAGGTTGTCTCCATCATCCAGCGTCAGCGTCTGCGAGGACGCGCGACTCCAGCGCAGGGCGCAGTCGAATAAGTGGACGATAAGGAAAGCGAGGCATCGTGATGAGCACGCGCAGGCGGCGGGTGTGGTGGCTGTTTGGCTTCGCAGGGGCTTTGATTCTAAGTTGTGGGATAACGACAGTAGCTTTTGTCTGGCTCATTTCTGGTGGATTAGATCGCTGGCTGGAAGAACCCCACGTGGCAGAAGTGCGGGTGCGCGGGCCGATCGTTCTGCGTGGGAGTGCAGGATTATTGACTGGTGAGACGGCAAGCGCAGAGCGAATCGTCGATCAGCTGGAGAAAGCTCGCAGGAATCCGAATGCGAAGGTTGTGTTACTTCGAGTAGATAGTCCTGGTGGCGGCATAAACGCGTCACGGGAGATTTGGGCTGCGGTGAAGCGGGTACAGGAATCAGGCAAGCCGGTTGTTGCGTTTTTTGAGGACACCGCAGCATCTGGAGGATACTACATTAGCGCACCGGCCGATCGAATTGTTGCGATGCCAGACACCATCACAGGAAGTATTGGAGTAATCGCGGTTATTCCCGATCTTTCGGGGCTGTACGAGAAGCTTGGCATCCGTGTTCAAGTGGTGAAGAGCGGGAAATTCAAGGATATGCTCTCCAATGATCGCCCTCTCACAGCTGAAGAACAGGCGCTGCTCGAGCAGTTGATCCGCGAAGCCTACGATGAATTTGTCCATGTCGTTGCTGAGGGACGGAGGATGCCGGAGGAGCGGGTTCGTCAGCTTGCTGATGGACGGATCTATACAGGCCGACAGGCGAAAGACGTGGGCCTGATCGACGAGCTTGGTGGGTACCGTGAGGCGTTGGCCCTGGCTGGTCAGCTCGCTGGTTTGGGAGCGGAACCGCGCGTACGCCTCTATCTCCCAGAGCCGGGCTTTTGGGAAGCGCTCGCGGGTGCTTCCCTTCAGCTTCTCTTTGGCGAACAAGCGATCGGGCCAAGGCCGGCGCTGCCGGCTGGCCCGATCGAACTCCGGTATGAACTCACCGCGTGGTAGCGAGGTTAATCGTCAGCACTTGGCTGAGCGGCTGGGGTGATGCGCGTACGCCGATCTTCAAGGAAGGGGGTGATGAGGTCGATCGGAACAGGGAAGATGATAGTACTGTTCCGCTCGGTGGCAATTTCGGTCAGAGTCTGCAGGAAGCGGAGCTGGAGTGCTCCTGGTACAGTGAGCAGGGTGCGAGCTGCATCGGCTAACTGACCTGCTGCGGCAAGTTCACCTTCCGCGTGGATGATCTTGGCGCGCTTCTCACGCTCGGCTTCAGCCTGTCGAGCCATGGCCCGCTGCATCATTTCCGGGAGCTCGACATCCTTGATCTCAACAATGCTGACCTTGACACCCCAGGGCTCGGTTTGCTCATCAATAATCTCCTGGAGTTTCTGATTGATCTTCTCCCGCTCTGCGAGGAGTTCGTCCAGTTCAACCTGTCCAAGCACGCTCCGCAGCGTTGTTTGTGAAATCTGTGAAGTAGCTCGGATGTAGTCTGCTACGTTCACCACTGCAGCGTTGGGGTCAACGACGCGGAAGTAGGCGACGGCATTGACCCGGACAGTGACATTATCGCGGGTGATAACTTCCTGGACAGGAATGTCCATAGTCACAACGCGGAGATCAACCTTCACCATCCGTTCGATAATCGGGATAAGTAAGATCAAACCAGGGCCACGTGGACCAACTAAGCGACCAAGCCGGAAGACTACTCCTCGCTCATATTCCTGAACCACTTTGATCATGGAGCTCAAGAACATCAAGACAATGAGAACAACGACTGCTCCGGTGATCAACGACGTAAGTCCCATAGCTCGACTCCCTTCATCTCTCAACTCCGCCGGAAGAGTGCCTCCAGTGGGCGCCAGCGACGTGCGACGATAACACTGCTCGGCCTCGGCTCGGCAACGCCTTCAGTGATCGGTTCAACGAGCAAGACTAGTCCTTCCAAACCGACGACGCGGACCAGCTGCCCTGTTGGAATCGGTCCGGAGATACTGCGGGCGCGCCACAGTTCACCTTCCACAAAGACAAGACCTTCTGGATCGAGCGAACGGCGGACAACCGCACGTGCCCCTATGAGTGCCTCGCGTCCAGTGGCTGGGCGTCGGGTATGGGCTCGGGCTACCAGGTAGACTAGGAGCAAGAACACCGCGGCCACTGTGCCAGTGACGGCGATGATGACCGCACGTGACAGTTGAAAGGCTGGATTGGCTGGCGACTGAAGGAGCAAGAGCGAACCAAGGGCGAACGAGATAATACCGCCCAACGTGAGCACACCGTTGGTGGGCACGTAGAGGTCGATCAGGAAGAGGAGGAAGGCGAAGCCCATCAAGAACACACCGGCCCAGTTCACGTCAAGCATGCCTAAGGCATAGAGCCCAAGGAGGAGTAGGATGCCACCGAGAACGCCAGGCAGGATACTACCCGGATTGGCGAGTTCGAAGAATAGCCCCAGCATCCCTAAGCTCAGCAGGATATAGGCGATGTTCGGGTCACTGAGGATTTGGAAGAATCGTTCGAGTACGGTCATATTGATAGAAACAACTTCAGCGTTCTTGGTGCGAAGAGTGATCTCCCCGGCAGTCGTGATGACTGTGCGTCCGTCGAGAGCGTCGAGCAAGGCGTTCAGTGAGGGGGCAACGAGATCAACAACGTGCAGCTCGGCGGCCTGCTCTGCTGTAATGTTGACGGCCTCGCGCACAGCCTGCTCGGCCCAGTCGGCGTTGCGTCCCCGTCGCTCAGCAAGGCTGCGAATTTTGGCCACGGCATCGTTGACCACCTTGCGCTGCATCGTCTCATCGGGGGTCGTGGTTTGTCCATCTTGTCCAATAAGAACTGGACTCGCCGAACCGATATTAGTGGCTGGTGCCATTGCCGCAATATGTGCCGCGTAGGTGATGAAGACACCGGCCGAGGCGGCCCGTGCTCCTTCCGGAGCGACATAGACGGCCACTGGTACCGGGCTCTGCAAGATGTTCTGGACAATGTCGTCCATCGCCGAGCTTAGCCCACCTGGTGTGTTCAAACGGATGATAACTGCCTCGGCTCCGAAAGCTGCAGCCTGCTTCAGTGAGCGGTCGACGTAGTCGGCAATGACAGGCGTGATCGGACCGTTGACCTCAACGAGATAGACCCGTTGGCTCACTGCTGCACCATTGGGCACAAACAGCAGTAACCCCAAAATCCATAGAAGGAGGGAAAGCAACCGAAGTCTCAGCAAGCTTCTCATGATGGGTTCGCTCCTTTGACGGCTCAGTCCCCGCCGTGGATCCCAACACAATCAGTATAAACGACCGTCGTGGGACTCAGATGACCACGGAGACACGGGAGCCAGAGGGCGTCTTGTACACCTCGATTCGCTGCGGAAACTGCTCTTTCAGCTCCTCAATGTGCGTAATGACGAGAATCAATGCGAAGCGATCTTGTACCGCTTGGAGTGCCTGAATCAGTCCTTCGCGCCCTTTTGCGTCCTGTGTTCCGAAGCCTTCGTCGATGACCAGTGTTTCCAGACGCCGACCCGCGCGCTGTGCCAGGAGTAGACTCAAGGCAACGCGCAAGGCAAAGTTGATCCGGAAGGCCTCCCCACCACTATAGAGTTCGTACGGCCGCTGCCCGAACTCGTCGCGAATCAGGATATCAAGCGTCTCAATAGCTCCGTCACCGCTTGCCCGGTCGCGCTGCGTTGCGAAGTCCACCCGCAAGGTGTTCCCGGGCAAGCGATCGAGGATCTCGTTGGTGACGTCGGCAAGGTCAGGGAGCACGTTTTCGAGGAGGAGGGTCTGGATGCCATGTTTCCCGAAGGCATGCTCGAGTTCCTCGAGGACGGCGTGCTCTCTTGCCAGGCGTTCAAGTTCAGCTTCGATTTCGCGAGCGGTCGCTGCGGCGTTTTCGGCGTCTTCCAACCGCTGACGCGCCGCTCCCAGTTCTGCTTGGGCGTGGTGAAGCTCCACCTCGGTCGCCGTGACTCTCTCTTGTGCCTCTGCCACGGCGTGCTGTGCCTTGACTAACTCAGCTTCTGGGTTACGCAGCTCGGCAAGTTCGATCAGAAGCCCGGCCAGCTGCTGTTCGAAGATTGTGCGTTGCGCCGCAAACTGGGCCAATTGCTGGGTGCCGAACTGGATGGCGAGCCGGGCCTGTTCGAGCAGTCGGACTTCCTCCTGGACCGGGTTGAGTTCGCGGGCGCGGCGCTGGAGTTCGGCGTGACGATCGGCATCGTATGGGAGTTCCGCAAGCTGGCGTTCTAACTCCGCTAGTCGCGTGGCTAATGCACCAAGGTGCACATCGTGCTCTTGTGCCCAGAGGAGTTCCTGATACTGTCGTTCAAGCTGGGCAAGTTCCTGTTGCACGACCGCAAGGCGCTCAAGGCGGGCGGTAACGCGGCCGATCTCCGCTTGAAGTTCAGTCTCGCGTTGCAGAGCATTCGTCAGTTCCTGTTGACGTCGCTGCAGTTCCGTCAGCTGGGTATCGAGGCGATTGACCTCCTCGCGCAAGGAGTCGAATTCCTTCCGAACCGCTTGACCCTTTGTGAGGAGTTCTGCTCGTTGTCGTGCCCGATCCTCCTCAGAGAGTGGGCGGAGACAAACAGGACAGACAGCACCAATCTCGTCTAAGCGAGCTAGCTGTGCCGCCAGATCCTCCAGCTCCTTTCGCAACTGCTTGCCGAGCGTCGTCAACTCGACCCGCTGTGTGCGGAGGTCCGCCAGTCGGTCAGCAAGTTCCTGGTGCTCCTGGCGGAGTGCTGCGAGTTGCTCGAGTTCTGCCGAAAGGCGAGCACGCTCCGCTTCGAGTACCGCCTGCTGGCAAAGTTCCTGTTCTCTCTGTCGCCGCTGTGTTTCAAGAGCCTGCAATTGAGCGAGAAGATGGCGACGGCGTGCTTCCAGGTCACGTTCCGCCCGGCGAATCTCGTCGCGAAGCTGCTCGCGAGTGACGGCAATGCGCGCGATCTCGTCAAGTTCTCGTCGAATTCGCTCGAGCTCGCTTGCGCGGTGCCGGATGTCCGCCTCGTGCGCGAGAAATTGCTGATACCGTTCGAGATCCTGTGTGAGGCGACGCTCTTCCTCGCGCAGACGCTCGAGTTGGTTGGTCAGTTCGGTCTGCTGGCGCAAACGCTCTCGATACCGTGTCACCTCGAGCTTGAGCCGCTGCAGACGCTCTTGGCAAGCGGCGAGATGCTCGCGCTGCCGCGTCAGCTGCTCACGGCAGACATCGACTGCTTCCTCCAATGCTTGTACTTGAGCCCGGAGAAGCGGGATCATTTCGGCCCGAGTACGCAAGAGTTCAAGTTCCTGCTCCCGGCGGATCCGCTCCTCACGGAGTCGTTTCCCTTCGTCTCGGGCGAGATCACGATAGCGCTCGTAGCGATCGAGTTCCAGGAGTTCGGCGAGAATCCGTTTGCGCTCAGTGGGCGTTTTCCGGGTAAACTCGTCTGCCTTACCCTGCAGAAGGAAGACAGAGTTGACGAATGTTGTGTAGCTGATCCCGAGCAGACGATCGATCTCCCGCTGCACAGCCTGTTTTCCACCAGATGCCAGTGGGTACCAGCCGTCTTCACGACGAACGTGCAGTTCGAGGAGTGACCGGGTTCGACCAGCTGCAGTGTAGCCGCGGACGACGCGGTACTCTGTTGTGTCCAAAACGAAGCTGAACTCCACACGAGTCTCGAATTCACCGAGGCTAACAAGATGCGCATTACCGGCCCGGGCCTGCTCCCAGAGAGCCCAGGTGATTGCATCAAGAAGTGCGGATTTGCCAGCTCCATTCTCACCACAGAGGCAGGCGAGACGAAGTCCAGTGAAGTCAATCTCGACAGGGTCGCGATAACACAAGAACTGCCGGAGCTCAAGGCGTGTCGGAATCATGAAGGGCCTTTCGTTCGTTCTACCCCAGAGTGAGTATACTCACACCATACGAGGTGACCGCTCAGCCCCGACGTCAAAGTCGCGTCGCCTGGGCGGACCGATGGTGGACGCGACGTTGATGTGGGTAACTGCGAACTTCCCCTCCCCCGAGCCCGACGGGTTTGCACCGTTGCCCAGTTGATCGTGAGGCGACGGGGCGAGGGGCACGGGGATGGTGAGCGGAGGGGACTCGAATGAGCGCGGAGCAGTCGGATCGGGAGCAACAAGAGACAAAGCGCCGGCGGCCGCCCGTTCGTCGTGGGGAGGAGCAGGAACCGTTGTCTCAACAGAGTGCTGAGCCGCAGGGAGCGCTCGAGCCGGTCGAGGGTGAAATTGTTGAAGCTGAGCCGCTATTGAGCGACGAGGAGCTAGAGGATCTTTTTCGGACGGATCCCTCGCTGGCGAGTGACCCTTTGCGCCTGTATTTACGGGAGATTGCGGAAGCGCCCCTTTTGACTCCGCAGGAAGAGGTCGAGCTTGCCAAACGCATCAAGGAGGGGGACACCGAGGCACTGCAACGCTTTGTACGCTCGAACCTCCGGCTGGTCGTCAGCATCGCCAAGCGCTATGTTGGGCGTGGCCTCTCCCTCCTGGACTTGATTCAGGAAGGGAACATTGGGCTGATGCGCGCCGTGGAAAAGTTCGACTGGCGTCGCGGCTACCGGTTTAGCACCTATGCCACATGGTGGATTCGTCAGGCCATCACGCGGGCGATCGCTGACCAGGGGCGTACGATTCGCTTACCGGTGCACATGACCGACTCGATCACGCGCTATCACCGGACGATGACGCAGCTGGCGCAGGAGCTTGGGCGTCAACCGACTCCTGAGGAGATCGCGGAGGCCATGAGCGTACAACCGGAAAAGATTGCCCAAATCGTCCGGGCTGCCCAGCGGGCGGTCTCGCTTGACCAACCCTTGGGCGAGGAGGATGAGACAAGCCTTGGCGATTTAATCGCCGATGAACTGGCTCAGTCGCCTGAGGAGCTTGCTGAAGAATCCCTGATGCGGCGTGATATCGCTGAGGTGCTCGAAATGCTCTCGCCACGCGAGCGGCTCGTCCTGCAGCTCCGCTATGGTCTCTCCGATGGTGAACCGCGAACACTTGCTGAGGTAGGAGATCTCCTGGGAATCAGCCGGGAACGCGTACGGCAGATCGAGAACGAGGCGCTCCGGAAGCTGCGCCGGATTGCGCGCGAGCGCTTAGCGGAGTATTCCGGCATCTGAATCAATCGGGAAGCCCAGGAAAGCAAAGAAGGCAACCCGCCCCGAGCTGGGCGAATCGGGGAGGGGTGACTGCTCTCAGAGGCTGTTAGCGGTGAAGGTGTCCGTTGCTCGAGACGATTTCCACGAGGTGCCGCTGCAATACCCACTCGATCAAGGCCATCCGGAGCGCCACGCCATTCCGCGCTTGCCGGAAGTAGGCTGCGCGTGGGTCGTCATCGACGGCTGGATCGATTTCGCCGACCCGCGGCAGAGGGTGCAGAACAATCGCCTTCGATGGCAGGCGCCGCATGAGTTCTCGGTCGACGACATAATGGCCGCAGGCCTCGGTATACGCTTCAGGATCAGTAAAGCGCTCGCGTTGAATTCGCGTCTGATAGAGCACGTCCAGCCGGGGTGCAATCGCGTGGAGATCGTCAGCCTCCTCAACCTGTAACCCTGCAGTACGGAGATCAGCGATGAGTCGAGCGTCCATACGTGTCACCGGCGGTGCAACGAGGTACACTGTTGTGTCGACTGTTTGAGTCAACAAGCGTGCCAGGGAGCGCGCGGCCCGTCCATACCGCAAATCTCCCACAAGTGCAATGGTTAGCCCGTCGATACGCCCTAGTTCACGCCAGATCGTGTAGAGGTCGATCAGTGCTTGGGTAGGGTGTTCGTTGGCTCCGTCACCGGCGTTGATCACCGGGACATCGACGACGGATGCTGCGCGGGCGACCGATCCCGCTTCAGGGTGACGAATGACGAGAAGATCGGCATAGCCGGCAACGACTCGCGCGGTGTCCTCGATCGATTCCCCTTTTGCGGCCGATGAAGTCGCCGCTGCATATTCAGCTGAGATCACGGCACCCCCGAGGCGCGTCATCGCCGTTTCGAAGCTCAGGCGAGTTCGCGTACTCGGCTCGTAGAAGAGGGTTGCCATGATTGCGCCCTTGGCCGTTCCCACGGCCTCACGGCAGCCGAGCATGGCAAATTGGTCTGCACGGCGGAAGAGTTCGAAGAGAAACGGCCGTTCGAACTGTGCGACGCTCAAGACATGGTTGACCGTCGACCTCACGCGCAACCTCCTTTTCACGTTTTGCCCACTGGAGCGCACGCGAAGACGCGGCGCTCTCGCCGTTTCGCTCGGGGGAGGTTGCCTGTTCGGAGGAACCCATAGGAGATGATACCCGACGCTGCGGCGCGTGGCAAGGTGCGACACGAAGTCGGAACTGCGTACGAACGCGAAAATAGTGATACGATGCGAATATATCTGGACGACTGCGTGACACGGGGACGGAAGGTCGATAGAATCGGGGTGAAAAGGTGTGTGCTCCAGAAACGTGTGATGTGTGCCGATAGATACGTGATGAGAGTGGCGCGATGAGCGCAAGCGAGTGGTTTGACGACTGGGGATCGACGGTGGGACGCGCATTCCAGATTGCCACAGTGCGTGGGGTGGCGGTACGTCTCCATCCCACGCTCCTGCTTGTCGTCCCCTGGGTGCTTTGGCACTGGGGGGGCCGGGGCACGGATCCTTTGCGAGGAGCGCTGTTTGGTGTTTTCGTGTTGGTTGCGGTCTTTGCGAGTGTGGTGGGACACGAACTGGCACACGCACTTGCTGCGCATCGGTTTGGTTTAGCGGTACGTGACATCACCTTGCTTCCGATAGGTGGCTTAACACGCATCGAGCAAGGCCCCTTACCACCCCGCCGCGAGGCGATCATAGCGTTGGCCGGACCGACGCTAAATATGCTTCTTGCTGTCGCCCTTTTCCCGATCGTCTCTGGCATGTTGGTGCTCCGTGATGTGACCTCGCTCCCTGGTCTGGCCCGGCTGGTCTCGGAGACAAGCGTGGCAAGTTTGCTCGCACTGACAATGGTCAGTAACGTTCTGCTCGCCGTCTGCAATCTGATCCCGGCCTTCCCGATGGATGGTGGTCGTGTACTCCGGGCCTGGCTCTCTACAGTGAGCGAGCGCTCGCGGGCGACACGTATCTCGGTCATGGCAGGATATGTGGTGGCAGCCGGCGCAGTAGGCCTTGGTGTCTGGTTGCGTGATCCGACACTGCCGATCGCCGGCCTATTTTTGGCGACGGCTGCATTCCTTGAGCAGCGGGCACTGGAACTGGAACGGGCGATGCAGCGGCTGCCAATCGGGCAATTTGCCATCTGGGATGGTGGTGGAGTGGATCCCGATGAGCCGCTGATTCATGCACTGCGGGGCGGTCCGCGTGACCTTGCAGTGGTGCATGATGGCATTGTCGTCGGGATGCTGTGGCGCGAGACCGTACTTCGACATGCAAACATCGCTCATCGGTTGCGTGCGGCGGACGTAATGGATCGAGCTTTCGCAGCGGTCAGCCCGGAAACGTCAGTCTACGAGGCGCACCGGCGTATGCTGGCCAGCGGTCATCCTGCTGTTCCCGTAGTCGATCCTGGAAACCGTTACCGGGGTATTTTTACGAGTGATCGCTTGACTCACGTGTACCGCTATGTCCAATCACCACGCCGCATGACAGCTCGGTGGGTTCTGCTCGCGCGGGCGCTCGGATTACTCGGACGGTGACAACGGAGGGGCGACAGCAGTGGCAAGCGGACGGTCTTTCGACCCATGGTCCGAGGGCTTTCCCTGGCGGGACGTCATGGAGCAGGTGTTGGGACCCACAAGCCGCCCGGGGCCGATGGTTGCTGGGATCGGTGTCCCAGTTGATGTGGCTGAGGTGGAGGACGCATACATCCTCTACGCGGTGATCCCGGGTATTGAGCCGCAGGCACTTGATCTCCAGGTAGAGGATGATCGGATTGTGCTTCGTGGCGAGGTCCGCGAACCTGTCCTCGAGGGGCAATGGGTGAGTCGCGAGCGCCGGTTCGGGCGGTTCCAGCGAACGATCGTTGTCCCTGGCCCAATCGACCCAGAGCAGGCCGAAGCGCACTACGAGCACGGGGTGCTTGTCATCCGTCTGCCGAAGGCAACAGGAATGCGGGCGCGACGCATTCCGGTTCGCGGAGCGTGAACCGGTAAGATTAGGGTACTGGTTCTTCGTTCCAGAGCCCGATTGCCCGATAGCGTGCCCAGCGCAGCCGGCGGGCCTGTGCTGGGCCGTGCTCACGCCACAATTGGAGAAGCTCCTGGATGTGGCGTTCGATCACTTGTCCAACACGGCGGATAGTTCCAATCGCATCCAGATGCGCCGGTGTGGGTTCCGGGATAATCTCGTCAGCAATGCCGAAGCGGTGAAGTTCCTCGGCAGTGATACGCATTGTCTCAGCTGCTTCTGGAGCACGTGCCGCATCACGCCAGAGAATTGCTGCACAGGCCTCTGGGGAAGCAACGGCAAAGATTGTGTTTTCCAACATGAACAACCGATCACAGACAGCCAGGGCAAGTGCGCCGCCACTTCCCCCTTCGCCAATGACGACCGCAAGGGTCGGTATCTGGGCCTGCAGGAAGGCCTGCAGGCAACTGCTTATTGCCCAGGCTTGCCCCCGCTCCTCAGATTCCAAACCAGGATCTGCAGCCGGCGTATCAATGAGGGTAATTACTGGTAAGCCGAATTTCTCGGCGAGGTGAAGAATACGGATCGCTTTCCGGTAACCCTCGGGACGTGGCATGCCGAAATTGCGAGCGACGTTCTCCGTCGTTGAAGCACCCTTCTGGTGACCCAGAACAATGACGGAACGGGAACCGAACCGGCCAATTGCGGCGACGATGGCTGGGTCGTCGCGAAAGAGACGATCCCCGTGTAGTTCACGCGATTCTTCAAGCAGTTCTGTAATGTAGTCGAGAGTATGCGGACGCGCCGGATGGCGCGCCAGCTGGACACGATCCCAGGCACTAATCTGCATCATCCCTCTGACTCCTGGCGTATGACGAAAGACACCGGCGCTGCACTGTACTGGTTTGTTAAGAGGCGAATGTAGCGTGCTAACTCCTCGCGGAGGTGCGGTCGTGGGACGATGGCGTCGACCATCCCATGCTCCAAGAGGAATTCAGCGCTCTGAAAGCCTGCTGGAAGTTTCTGCCGCGTTACCTGCTCAATGACGCGTGGGCCCGCAAAGCCGATCATAGCCCCTGGCTCAGCCAGTATCAGGTCGGCAATCGTCGCGAAGCTTGCTGTCACGCCGCCGTAGCAGGGATCAACCAGCACGCTGATGAAGGGTAAGCGCCGTTCACTAAGCAATTCAACCGCAACGATGGTCTTTGGGAGCTGGAAGAGCGAGAAGACTCCTTCGTGCATTCGTGCGCCACCAGAGCTAGCAAAGACGATGAATGCGCGTCCTTCCGTTGCTGCGCGCTCGGCAGCGCGTGCGAATTTTTCCCCGAAGACGGAGCCCATACTCGCTCCGAGAAAGCTGAACTCAGCAACCGCAAGCCCAACGCGGACACCAAGGATCGTGGCAGCACCAGTCACGAGGGCCTCACGCTCCCCCGAGCGCTCCTGAGCCTCAGCAACTTTGCGGAGATACGGTTCGTTGAGAGCGACAAACCGGAGGGGATCGGCTGGTGAAAGCCCGACATCCCACTCCACAAAGCTGTGCGGATCGACAGTCAGTGCAATGCGTTGCCGGGCAGTCAGGCGGGCGTGATACCCACACCGTGGGCAGACATAATGGTTGCGCTCGAACTCGCGGGTATAGATGAGTTCACGGCAGCGCGGACACTTCGACCACAGGCCGTCGGGGATGCTGGGACCTGGTGGTTGATTCTCCTCAGGGAGCAGGTTGCGTCTGCGGAATCGTGGTCGCACGATGACTCCTCCCAGTGCGTTCGCCTGTTGGGCTATGATACACAGGGAAACGGTCAAGCTGGGGTGGGGACAGCGATGAGCGATATCGCCGTCATGATCTTGGCGGGTGGTCAGGGAGAACGGCTCAGTATCCTCTCACGTCAGCGTGCCAAACCGGCTGTTCCGTTTGGGGGGAAATACCGCATCATCGACTTCGCGCTCAGTAATTGTGTGAATTCTGGACTCTATGATGTGGCCGTCCTCACCCAGTATCAACCGCACTCGCTTAATGAGCATATTGGTCATGGTCGCCCGTGGGATCTGGATCGGGAGCGGAGCGGGGGTGTCGTGATTTTGCAGCCGTACCTCGGACGATCGACCTCCGGGTGGTACCGTGGAACGGCCGATGCGGTCTACCACAACCTCTTTTATATTACGCGGCGCCCCTACCGCGATGTCTTGATTCTCGCAGGTGATCATGTCTATGCCATGGATTACCGTCCAATGATCGCGTGTCACCGGGAGCGTGCTGCCGATGCGACAATCGCCGTCCAGCCTGTCGACTGGCGAGAGGCTTCCCGCTTTGGCATCGTGATCGTCAATGACGACGGGTGGGTCGTCGATTTTGAAGAGAAGCCGGAACGGCCGCGATCGAACCTCGCCTCAATGGGGATCTATCTCTTCCGGCGAGATCTCTTGCTCGATCTCTTTACACGGGAGTATCCGGAGGCGCCGGAATTCATCGACTTTGGTCGCGATGTCATCCCGTATCTGATTCGGACGGCCAAGGTCGCTACGTACCG
The DNA here is from genome assembly GCA_938028665.1 of uncultured Thermomicrobium sp. Taxonomy (GTDB): domain Bacteria; phylum Chloroflexota; class Chloroflexia; order Thermomicrobiales; family Thermomicrobiaceae; genus Thermomicrobium. The sequence goes on from CALIMB010000019.1 coordinate 65,590, forward strand.
GTTTGAAGGGTACTGGCAGGACGTTGGAACGGTGCAGTCCTATTGGGAAGCGAACATGGCCCTCCTGGAGGATAAGCCAAAACTCAATTTGTACGATCCGAACTGGCGAATCCATACCCGGAGTGAAGAACGCCCACCGGCCAAGATCCTTGAAGGGGCGACGGTGGTACGGAGCCTGATTTCACATGGCTGCATTATTGACCGCGCCACGGTCATCCGGTCGGTCCTTTCCCCGGGGGTTATTGTCGAGCGAGGTGCTGTCGTCCGCGATTCAATCGTGATGACCGACACCGTGATCGGGCCGGACGCAGTGGTCGATCGCTGTATCCTCGATAAGAACGTGCGGATCGGCGCAAACGCATATCTTGGTTGGGGCGAGGATGAAACGCCGAACTGGCTGGAGCCGACACGCTTGAATACGGGTATCACTCTGGTCGGTCGTAATGCGGTTGTTCCCGCGGGTACGCGGATAGGGCGGAATGTGTTGATTGGCCCTGACACAAAGGAGAGCGATTTCCCCGGAGCGGTGATTCCAAGTGGTGAGACAGTGAGCCCGATTGCGACCGTGGTATGGTCGTGAGGAGGAGGCGAGGAGCACGGTGGACGTGTTCGCCACCAGCGGAAGACGAGAAGGGGCCCTGCCGCCCGTCCTCTATCTGAGTGCGGAGGTGGCCCCGCTCTCCAAAGTGGGAGGTCTTGGCGACGTTGCTGGATCGCTCCCGGCCGCTCTAGCTGCGCTGGGGGTACCGATGCTTATTGTCACTCCCTGGTACAGCGGAGTTGAAGAGCGCGTCCCGCTTCTGCGGCTTCCCATCGAACTCAGTGTGCCGCTTGATGGAAGAGTGGAGCGATTCACGGTCGGCCGTGCCTGGCTGCCGTCGGGAGTTCCTGTCTTTGCGCTGGCGAATGATCGCCTCTTCGGGGGACCAGAGATCTACGACGAACCGCGTGACCGGGAGCGGTTCTTTGCCTTCTCGCGCGCTGCGGCCGAATTTGCACGCCTCTTTCCTCCGAGCATCGTGCACGCCAACGATTGGCATACTGCGCTTGCCCTCGTCTGGCTTCACCGTTGGTTCGATGATCGACGTGACGGACCGCGCCATGCACTTATCCTGACTCTTCACAATCTGGCACACCAAGGCATTACCGATATCAGTTACGCACGTCGCTTGGGTTTCGAGGCTGAAGAACTGCTCTTCGAAGAATGGCAGCGGTACCCGGGGACGATCAATGTGCTAGCGCGGGGTATCCATGTTGCGGATGCCATCACCACAGTCAGCTCGACCTACGCAAAGGAGATTCAAACCCCGGAGTTTGGCGAGGGGCTTGATGGGTTGTTGCGGTACCGCCGCGAAGCGCTCTGGGGGATCCGGAACGGGATCGATGTGGTCCTGTACGATCCGGCAACCGATCCGGTGCTACCGGCTCGCTACGACGCGGATCACCCTGAGGAGAAGATCGTCTGCAAGCGAGCGCTCCAGGCAGAGCTGGGGCTTGTCGAGGATCCTTGCGCTCTCCTTGCTGGTGTCGTCTCGCGTCTTGATCGCCAGAAGGGACTTGATCTGCTCCTCGAGATCGTTGACGAGTTGATTGCCCGTGGGGTGCAACTTGCGGTGCTTGGAACAGGCGACCCTGCGCTCGGGCGAGCATTTCAGGCGGTTGCCGAGCGATATCCCGGACAGATGTCGGTCCGCTTGGCGTTCGATCCTGTCCTTGCTCGACGAATCTATGCAGGGGCAGACGTGGTACTGCTGCCGTCACGCTTTGAGCCGTGCGGGCTTGGACAATTGCTCGGCCTCCGATACGGAGCTATCCCGGTCGTGCGGCGGACGGGTGGATTAGCCGATACTGTGCAAGAGTGGACAGGAGGCCGAGGGAATGGGTTCCTGTTTGATTCACCTACTCCCAGTGCACTCTTGGAGGTGCTGGAGCGTGCCCTCGCAGTGTGGCGGCGACCTGATGAATGGCGACTCCTCGTTCAGGCAGCGATGCGCAGCGACGTGAGTTGGGAGCGACCGGCGCAACAGTATCTTGAGCTGTATCGGAATGTCGCATTGGCGCGCCTCTTCATGTTCGCGTTTGGCCAACGGTGACGGGAAGGGGAGGAGAGATGCCCTGTTCGAGTGACGGAGTGCCGAGTGGTGTGGAGCAGAGGTCGATTCTTTGGCTCCTCGACACCGTCGCCGCTTTAGATACTGATCTCCAACAGGCGTTCTGGGATCTGTTCGACGTCGATGTGACGGTCGGAGAACTTGTCCTGCCGGATCACATGCGGAAATGGGTCGAGCGCTATTTCGGGTCGGCGGAGGCCGTCCTGCGGCAACGCATCGTCAAAGTGACGAATCGGTGGACGCTCGACTCGACATTGTTCAACGAGTTGCGAGCTCGTCGACCGTTAGAAGCGCGAATTCCGGTTGAGCTCGCTGACGAACTCGCGCGTACGGCTCCGGATCCTTTCTGTGAACCGGAATACAACACACCAGAAGACGTCTTCGGGCGTATCCGAGGACGATACGTCCTGACCGCAAGTAATATTGCGAAGTACGACGGTCTGCACGGAGTGATCATTTTCCGTGAGCACGATCCTTTGGCCTTCGACGAAGCACTCGTCCGCGAGATGGTGGCGGTTGCGCGCGCATGGTTCGATGAGGCGCATGCCGTCGATCCGGAGGCCATCTATCCATTGTTCATGTGGAATTGTCTGTGGAAGAGCGGAGCCTCAATTCCACACGGTCATGCTCAGGTCAGCCTCACTCGTCGGATGCACTACGGCAAAGTTGAGCGTGAGCGGCGTGCCGCGACCTTGTACTGGCGCGAGACAGGGAGAAGGTATTTTGACGATCTGTTTCGGATTCACGAGCGCCTCGGGCTTGGGCGCACTGTCAACGGGGTGCGCGTCTATGCCAGTCTGATCCCACTCAAGGAGAAAGAGACGATCTTGCTCGCGCCTGCCTTTGATGAGGAGCTGGCGAGCATTATGGATCGCGTTGTGCGCTGCTTAGTCGATGACCTCAATGTTACGTCCTTCAACCTGGTTGCGTGGCTGCCTCCCATGGGGACGACAATCGAGGACTGGTCACAGGTACCAGTTGTCGTGCGCATCGTCGATCGTGGCGATCCTCTCTCACGGACGTCGGATATTGGCGCCATGGAGCTCTACGCAGCAAGTGTGGTTGCGAGTGACCCGTTTCGTGTGGCGGAGGCGCTCTGGCGCTGCCTTGGATAAATCCCTTGCCGAATGGAGCACTGATCGTGATACTCAGGGAGTGTGAGGCGTGAGAATCAGCTCCGGGGGTGGTGGCCGGAGAAAGGTTGTCACGATCACGGAGAGTTGTTCTTTCGGCGCTTGAACAGAGAAAATGGTGACCTGTGCGGAGCTGTGTCTCTGGTTGACGCGTTGTGGAAGAACCGATAGAATCGCGCCGTTCACGGACGCGTGGGGGCCATAGGCGGCGGAAGGGTGCCAGAAAGCTGGACATTCGGGCGTCGGCACTGGGAGTCGTCGGCGCAAGGACTGTGTCATTGGGATGATACGGTGTGAGGCAAAGGCTGAGACGCTAGGGTAGTGTCTCTGGTAAGTTGAGCGAGGAGGTGAGACCAATGAAGCCCGAGAGTCTTTCTGGTTGTCGTGAGTTGGGTGTAACACGTGAGGAGGGTGTTGTGATGGATGAGTTGAAACAACTCGAAGTGGCGGCACGGTCGGGGCAGCTGAGCCGACGTGAAGTGCTCAAACGCGCAGCAGCACTCGGCCTGAGTGCGCCTGCGGTGGCGTCACTGCTTGCTGCTTGTGCGCGACAAGAGGCGACCCCCACGACGGCCCCGGCCGCGCCGACGCCTGCCCCGGCGACTCCCGCTCCAAGTGCGAGCCCGACACCAGCAGCGGCAGCAAGCCCCACGCCAGCTGCCGCAAAGCGCGGTGAGGGTGGATTGGTGAAGCTGCTGTGGTGGCAGGCGCCGACGATCCTGAACCCGCATCTGGCTCAGGGGACAAAGGATTTTGATGCCTCACGGATTGTGATGGAGCCGCTTGCCGACGTGAACGATGCTGGAGAACTGGTTCCCATTCTGGCTGAGGAGATTCCGTCAGTCGAAAATGGCGGGGTGGCAAAGGATGCGAAGTCTGTCACTTGGAAGCTGAAGCGCAACGTCAAGTGGTCAGATGGGAAGCCATTCACTGCAAAAGATGTGAAGTTCACCTATGAGTATATCATCAATGAGGCGACGACTGCGACGACCATAGGGAACTACAAAGTTATTGAATCGATTGAGACGCCGGATGATTATACAGTTGTCATTAAGTTCAAGAATCCCAATCCGGCCTGGATGAACGTCTTTGTTGGCCCGTATGGAATGATCCTACCGGAGCATATCTTGCGTGACTATGTGGGGGAGAAGGCGCGCAACGCTCCGTTCAACCTCAATCCGATTGGAACAGGGCCGTACAAGGTGAAGGAATTTCGCCCCGGTGATGTGGTGGTGTACGAAGTGAATGAGCAGTACCGGGAGCCGGACAAGCCCTACTTTGCTCGAGTGGAGCTGAAGGGCGGTGGGGATGCGACCACGGCTGCTCGTGCCGTTCTGCAGACTGGTGAAGTTGATTATGCGTGGAACCTCCAGGTTGAGGCTACGGTTCTTGACCAGCTGGAGAAGGCTGGGGTTGGAGTGGTGGAAGTCATCGAAGGGGTCAACGTGGAGCGGATCCTCATCAACATGACGGATCCGCGGAAGGAGGTTGATGGGGAGCGCTCGAAACTGGGGGTGCCGCACCCATGGCAGTCAGATCTCCGGGTACGGCGAGCTTACGCCTTGGCGTGCCAGCGAGATGTCATCGCGAATACCCTGTATGGACGGGCTGGGAAGGCGACCTCGAACATCTTGGTAGCTCCAGAGCGATTTGTCTCTAAGAACACGTCCTGGAAGTTTGATCTCAACGAGGCTGCCAAGCTCCTAGATGAGGCGGGTTGGACAAAGGGTCCGGACGGTGTTCGCCAAAAGGATGGCGTCCGGATGGAGATTGTCTACCAGACGTCGATTAACCCGGTGCGGCAGAAGACGCAAGAAATTATTAAAAATGCCTTTGAGCAGCTTGGAATCAAGGTGGAGCTGAAGTCAATCGAGGCTTCGGTCTTCTTCTCTTCAGATCCGGGGAATCCGGATACCTATGCACACTTCTACACAGATATCGAGATGTTCACGAATGGACCCTCCTCCACCTATCCGCTTGACTATATTCTGGCCTGGTACGGCAAGGAAGATAACATTGCCCAGAAGGCAAATAATTGGTCAGGGAACAATATTGAGCGCTGGCAGAACCCAGAGTACGACAAACTGTTTGAACAGGCACAGACAGAACTCGATCCGAAGAAGCAGGAAGAGCTGTTCATCAAGATGAATGATTTGGTCGTCAACGAAGTGGTGGTAATCCCGCTGGTGCATCGCAACAGTGTGAGTGGACGAAAGAAGGATCTCACGGGACTAGAGCTCTCGCGCTGGACCGATGAAACTTGGAACATCGCCAACTGGCGACGGTCGAGCTGACATTCGAGGGGGTGGGGCGGTGACTCCACCCCCTTCATTGCTCAGGCATGGGATGTGAGGCGTGGGATGACACAGTACTTGGTGCGGCGGATCCTCATATCCATTCCGACCTTGATCGCCATCAGTATTGTCATCTTCACCATTTTGGCTTTGGCACCCGGGGATCCCCTGGCCGAGTTTGCGATGAATCCAGCAGTGCCACCAGAGGTGCGCCAGCGCATCCGTCAGAGCATGGGGCTGGATGACCCGATTCCTGTCCGCTACATGAAATGGGCATCGTCAATGCTTCGTGGTGATTTTGGCTACTCGTTCCGTTCCAAATCTCCAGTCATCGATCTCATTCGCCAGCGCTTGCCGACGACGCTCTATGTCATCGGAACCGCCTATTTGGTTTCCGTCCTGATCGCGATTCCTATCGGGGTGTTGTCCGCGATTCGTCAGTACTCTATCTTCGATAATGTTGCAACAACGCTTGCCTTTATCGGGTTTTCTTTGCCCACGTTCGTAACAGGAATTTTGTTTATCCTCATTTTCAGCGTGAAACTTGGTTGGTTGCCGATGATCTACCGAACGACGATTGACACTGGCGGGTTGCTGGGAGTCTGGGAAAAAGTCAAACAGGCGCTGATGCCCATCATGGTTCTGGGGCTGTTCGAGACGGCAGCGCTGACGCGATACACACGCGCAGCCATGCTGGAAACGATCCATCAGGACTACGTGCGGACGGCCCGGGCAAAGGGATTGAGCGAGCGGACGGTGATCGTTCGCCATGCCATGCGCAACGCCTTGATCCCAGTGGTGACGATCGTTGCCTTGAGCATTCCTGGCATCTTCACCGGTGCAGTCATCACCGAGCAGATCTTTCGTGTCCCGGGTATGGGTTCGCTCTTAATCAGCGCGATCCGTGACAACGATACGCCAGTAATCATGGCGATTACGATCATCTTCTCAGCACTCGTCGTGCTCTTCAATTTGATCGCCGACATCCTCTACGGAGTGCTCGATCCGCGGATTAAGTATGAGTGAGTTCGGCGAGCGTGCGAACGGGGGTAAGCAATGTCGGAAGTGACCGAGCAGCGCCGGCTCAAGACTCCAGCGGGAACGGTCGGCACGGCTGTGGTGTTGCCGACTCGTAAGCCGCGTTCACTTTGGAGCGACGCTTGGCGGCAGTTCCGACACCATCGGCTCGCCCTCGCCGGCTCGTTCGTGCTGCTCTTTCTGGTGATCGCCACGCTTGTGGGACCCTTCTTGTGGCCGATTCCCTGGAATCGATTCGATATGGCGGAAGCCCTGCAGGGCCCATCACTCCGACATCCCTTTGGTACGACTGACCTTGGGCACGACATCTTCGCCCGGATCCTCTGGGGTGGACGGATCTCGATTGCTGTTGGCGTGGTTGCTATGTTGGTGGCGGTTCTGCTTGGTACCCTGATCGGCGCCGTGTCTGGCTACTTTGGTGGCTTTCTCGATTCCTTCCTCATGCGGATGACCGATATGTTCATCTCCATCCCTAGCTTGCCGCTGCTCCTCTTGATTACCTATCTCTTTCAGGATCGAATGAAGGCAATATTCGGGATCGAAGTAGGAATGTTCCTCTTGATTGTTCTTGTCATCGGCGGGCTCAATTGGATGCCGGTCGCGCGGCTGGTGCGAGCGTCGTTCCTTTCGCTTAAGCAGAAGGAATTCGTGGAGGCTGCGCACTGCATCGGTGTTGGTACCGGTGGGATCATTTTCCGACACATTCTTCCCAATACCTTGAGTCCTGTGATCGTGGCAGCGACGCTCGGGGTGGCCCAGGCGATCATCACCGAATCCGCGTTGTCCTTCCTCGGACTCGGATTCCCACCTGACATTCCGACATGGGGTCGGATGCTGTACGATGGGATTAATTGGATCGAGTTTGCGCCGTGGATGGTCCTCTTCCCAGGTGGCGTGATCTTCCTTACCGTATTGAGCATTAACTATGTGGGTGATGGTCTTCGAGATGCACTCGATCCTCGACGCATGTTTGCGGTGTGAGGGATACGGTCGTGGCGGACGAGGAAGTACAGCAGCTCGCCGGCCAGGTAACGATTAGCGCCGACATTTGGCTCGTCTGTGAACGTTGTGAACGCCGCATTCGGCCTACTGGCTCACCGGGACGGTGCCTGTGCGGCGGTCTCTATCAAGTGGAATTTCCGCGACCGGCGGTGATCACCACTGCAGCGTTCGAGCACCGACTCACCAGCTGGCAGCCACTTGACCGGAGCGGCGTCTGGCGGTATCGAGAGCTTTTGCCGCCCTTGCCGGTTGACCGGATTGTCACGCGGCCGGAAGGGAATACAAACCTCTATCATCACCCCCGTTTGACTGAATGGACCGGTTGTAGGGGCTTGCTGCTGAAGCATGAAGGTGAAAATCCGACCGGTTCCTTCAAAGATCGTGGAATGACTGTGGCGATTTCTCATGCCCGTACAGTAGATGCTCGTGCCGTCGCCTGTGCCTCAACGGGCAATACGGCAGCTTCCGTGGCAGCGTATGCTGCACTTGCTGGCCTGCCGAGTGTTGTTTTTCTCCCGGAAGGCAAGATTGCGATTGGGAAGCTCAGCCAGGCTATCGCCTATGGTGCTCGAATCGTGCAAGTCACGGGTGACTTTGATGCCGCAATGCAGCTTGTGCAAGAGGCGAGTAGCGAACTCGGGCTCTATCTCCTCAATTCAGTGAATCCGTTTCGCCTCGAAGGGCAGAAATCGATTGTCTTCGAGCTGTTGCACCAACTGGGGTGGGAGCTACCAGACTGGATTGTGTTGCCTGGTGGTAATCTGGGAAATACCGCGGCCTTTGGGGCGGCACTGATTCAACTGCGTGCTTGGGGACTTGTTGAACGTCTTCCTCGGCTGGGAGTCATTCAGGCAGCAGGGGCAGCACCTTTCTATGCGGCATTTCGGAGCGGATTTGAGGAGTTTCGTCCGGTCATGGCTGAGACGGTTGCGACTGCTATTCGCATTGGGAACCCGGTGAGTTACGAGCGAGCCCGTCGAGCAATCCAGTCTACCGGTGGCCTGGTCGACGTTGTGACGGACGAGGAAATTTTGGAAGCAAAAGCGCTGGTTGATCGCTGTGGGATCGGTTGCGAGCCTGCTTCTGCTGCAGCAGTGGCAGGGGTGCGCAAGTTGGTGGCGCAGGGTATTATCCGCCCAGGCGAGCGAGTCGTTGCGGTGTTAACCGGACACGTCCTCAAGGATCCAGACGCAATTCTGCAGTACCATCTGGGCGAAGAGCAGCACCCGCTAAGCAACCGACCGATCACGATCGAACCCACACTCTCCGCACTACGAGGAGCGCTCGAGCATGCGCTATGAAGTTGCAGTCCCAGCGTCGAGTGCCAATCTCGGGCCCGGCTTTGATGTCCTTGCACTCGCTCTGGGTTGGTATCTCGTCGCACGCTACGAAACGGATGGTCTTCCTGGGAGCGTCCGTGTTGCTGCAACGCCGGAGCTGTACGGGGGGCCGAATCTGGTCCTTGAGGCCATGCAGGTGCTGGCGAGGGAGACCGGTCTCACACTCCCCGGTGGCACACTCGATATCGAATCAGAGATCCCGGTCGCACGAGGATTAGGTAGTTCAGCAGCGGCCGTGGTCGCTGGTCTGGTCCTGGCCAATGAGCTTCTGGGCCGTCCTTGTGACGAGAGTGCGCTGTTTCGTTTCGCTTACTCGCTGGAAGGGCACGGTGACAATGTCGGTGCAGCGCTTTTCGGTGGTGCGATTCTCGCCGTAGAGGGGATCAACGGCCCTCTGGCTATACGTATTCCGATCGCGAGCCCACTTGTCGCTGTCCTGCTCGTGCCAGAGGTGCTCGGTTTCACCAGTGATGCGCGAGCGGTCTTGCCGAGACGGATCCGGCGTGTGACGGCTGTGCGGACGGCCGCCCGCACAGCACTCCTCGTCCTTGCACTGAGTACCGGCCGCATGGACCTCCTTGCAACGGCCATGATGGACGAGCTTCACCAGCCGTACCGTGCTGTCCTCTACCCACATCTGGAGGAGACGATCAACGTGGCCCAGGGAGCAGGAGCGTATGGTGCGGCACTGAGTGGAGCCGGCCCGTCTGTCCTGGCCTTGGCGCATCCGAGACGGGTTGGGGCGGTACAGCAGGCACTGGAGGATCTCATCCTGCGTCGCGGCCTCACGGCCCGTGTGGTGATCTTGCCCATTGACGAGCACGGGGCGCGTGTCAGGCGAGAGACGAAGCTCGAGCCTTCGGAGATGCACGACCGTTCCATCGTAAGTGAGTGATAGTCTGCGCATAAGAAGATCCCCTGTCCCAGTCAATCTGCGAACCCACACTCTGGAAAACGGGATACCTTACGCTGTGCACAGCCACCCGAGCGAGCGGGCCACGAGGCACAGTCGTGTAGCAGCTGCTCTGGGAAGGGCTTGCCTCGCTCACCTCCGGCGAACTCCAGCGGGGTGAGTGATACGGGGGACATGAGAGGAAGTGCCTGGAGGGATTTCTTTCACGGTGAGTTGTTTCGTCTGCCGCTGGTGAGATCTCTCCCGCGGGATACTGCGAGAAGTACTCGACGGGAACCGGGTGATCGCTCACCGCGTAGGCAGGCGAGCAGTTTTTCTCCAGGAAGACGACCATGTAGACGGCCAACGTTGCGGTGGAGCGGAGACTCCGAGAGGGAGAGAGCTACCGAACTGTGAAGTGCTGCACCTGATCACGATAAGAAGCGTGGCACTTCGCTTCGGATTTGCACGCGGTGCGAGCGGCGGAGGTCCACATTGCCACCTTTCGAAGCCGGGCTGGGTGAACGGCCGAATCGAGAAGTGTCGCTGGAAAGTTCGGCAGCTTAGATTGGACCGACTGCTGCTCATGGAGATCTCGGGCTTGGGCGATAGTGGTTCGTGATTGACGAGGCTGGGGATGCGGGCGGGAGTAAGACTGGAGAAAGGCGAAACACGCAGGGCTTGCC
>CALIMB010000020.1 GCA_938028665.1 uncultured Thermomicrobium sp.
TGCCATCACTCGCGCGAGCGAGCGCGTTCAAACATGCAACCGCTCGCCAAACTGCCGGTGACTGGCCATGCATTCCAATTCCTCGTTTTCGAGATAACGAACCATGTTCCTATCAGTGAACCACCTCTATCCTAGAAGCACTCTCGGATGCTGTCAAGACCTTCTGCGAGCCCGTCGCGGCGATCACCGGGGATGCGTAGCCCGGCAGAATGTCTTGTCTTCGTCTGCACACATGTTCTGCGCTTGGACAGATCGTCTCCGTGAGGATGTATTGCCTCGGCAGTGGTTCGACTTGCTTGGCTTTCCAGAGACACTAGTCAGAGCGTCAGTCTATCGGTGGTGAAAGCGCTCTCGTGGCTCGCGCGAGCTTCAGAACATCATTGGGGGGCTGTGCACTGGAACGGAGCGCCGGTACGGCTTCAAGGAGGTAAGTATCAGATGGCGCTTCCCGGTCTTCCCTGCCTGCTCGGCAAGCCCTGCTGAGAGGGTTGAGGAAGTCTTAGCGAAGACAAGAGGGCAATTGATTCCTGTTCTGCAACTGCAAGACTTCGGCCGAGCCATGGTGGAGCACCGGAGCAATGCTGTGGAGCATGATGCTTACCGCCCGTCGTGCGATGACGCCCTGGTCCGGATCTCAATGGCGGGTTTTCAGTGCATAGGCACCATGCCATTTACTGCTCCTTCTTGTGCCTTCTCGATGTTAGTCTGGTCTGGTAGGCCCTACACGACACCAAAAGTTGCCGGACGAGAGACGACAGAGGGTACAGTGGAGTTATGCACACTGTACCCCTGCGGCCGGAACTCGGCGATGATCGTTCGGCGATCCAGCAATGGGCGAGAAGTTGGTCAGCTCATGGTTCCGCTCAGGCGCTCTCTGAGTTGTGTGGCGCAGGTCTCGATCTGACTCATGATCCAGCGGACCATGCGTCGCCGAAGCTCCTGGCCGCTCGCTGGTGCCAAGAGCAGCCCAAGCAGTAGCCCCCACGTGAAAAACTTGGCAGCAGTTCGCAGGCGTCCCATCATTGGTGCTCAGTCCCTAGATTCGGCCATCATACTTGTCGGTGCAGGTTCTTCGACCTTCTTCTCCAGATGTTCTTCCTTTCGCGTCGCAAACCTCTCGCGGACAGTTTGGACCTGTGCCTGGAGGGCAGTAGCGACCTGCCCACCTTGTGCGAGTGCCCACTTGACAAACTCATTGGTGCGTTCCTGCCAGGCTGGCAAGAACTCCCGGCGCTTCGGAACACTTAGCCAGACCGCCAACGCGCCGAGCACAGTGCCGAGCGCGAGGCCACCGATGAAGCTGCGCAAAGTTCCTCGTCGCATCGTTGACCTCCCTCCCGGAGTGGCCTCCGCTATGGAGCAAATCAAGAAGATCGCTCCAAGGCAGTGTAATCGGTCGAGTTGGATCGTGCAACCAGGCACAAACGGTCGCGAGGAGATGAGGTGATGGGGTGGAGCACCCCGGTCGCAATGACCAGCATGCGGGTAGCACGCCACCTGCGATCATGCGGCGCTCTGTTATGCGGTAGCCGCCTCCTACGGTGTCACACGGTGCGGGTCTGTCAGTGCGGTACTTGCAGAGACGCCTTGTCGGTGGATTGGTGGATGGATCTTGTTCTTGAGACGGTTTACTTCAGTGCTTTTCTATAGGTAGAATCAGGTGTCTGCGCTTGGGCACTCGGCAGGACGAGGGAGAACAGATGAACCACGGGCGAATCTCCCGACAGCAATTGCTCAAGCGCAGTGTTGTCATCGCGAGTACACTCCTCGCCGCGTACCGCTCGGTGCCGGCAACTGAGGCAGATCGCTCCTCCCCGGTCTCTGTCACGACTGTGAGAGCGACGGTGCCAACAGCTTGAAGCACGGCAACAGTGTTAATGCCATCGGGCGAGCCGGTGTGGTTCGTCATGATCGTCGCGCTTTCCGGACTGTTCGCTTCACTTGGGGAGAGTCTCGTTCGTCGTATCCAGCTTGCTCTGGACGAACTCGGTACCCAGGTTGCTGGCCGGGAACTCCCAGTCTTGGTCGAGATACGGCCCACAGTCCTGACCAAGCGCTGGCCAAAGCTCGGGAGCTTGTCGAGCGAGACACGTGCACATCTTGACAGGCGTGATGCTGAGTAGCAAGGCTGGGACGCTGGGTGATTCCATCGTCTCGGCACGGGTGCCGCTCATTGAGTACCGGTGGCTTGCATCTCCGCAACTTGTTTCGCGAAGCGTCGCATGAGGGGTGCCGCTCATTGAGTAACGCTGGATTGCCGGGGCTCACCCGGGATGCGAAGCTGCGCAGTCCGCTTATCTTCTCTGGCTCAATCGCCAATGGCAGCATGGGGCACCTTACGGTCCGTATGTCTACAAGTAGCTTGGTTACCGGCGAGTGGTGCTGACCGGACTTGGCTACTGGGCCGGACGTGACAAAGTAGGAGCGTTCGCTCAGCGTTTGCAGGCCGCTGGGGTGAAATCATCGGCGAAACTCTGTGCACCGGTTGCTACCCCTGATTTGGGGTCGTATCTCTGACCCGTAGCCCATCTACCGGTCGATCCGGTCTTCGCCCTCCTCTGGTGTGGATGCAGGACGGTTATCCAGCAGGATGCGGACTTCGGGTTCAAAGACCGCATCCGTTGTTCGGATCAGGTGAGACGGTTGACGAAAGCACCTTGCCGAAGGGGGTGAGGCTGCTCTTGACTAGGTCGGTTCGTCACCTGTTCTACCGTGAGTCTGAACGCCCGACAAAATGGGGCTGCTCTTGACTATGTTAGGTCCTCACTCAGTGGCGCATTCACAAAATCGTGGTACGACCGATGGCTGTTCTTGACTATGTGAGTTCCTCACACTCTGTACTCCTCCACGATGCTGCGGAAGACCAAGCGTTTGTTCGACATTGCCGTGAGTGCTGTCGTTCAACAGAAACCAGTTTATCCATAAAGAATACCTTACTGGCCGAGTGATCGGCGAGGTTTTCGGTGCCTCCAACGGGGTTGTCGAGGATACAATCGCATTCCTCGAGGTGCTCCAAGCGGTCCGATACACTGGGCTGACCGGCGAATTCTGCTTCCCTGCAGAGTGACAAAGAGATGTGATCACGGTCGTCATCCGAGGCGTCGAGCGCTCGCCACGTGGTGAATAGTGTTCTTCTCGAGCTTCTTCGTGACATCGCTGATGTCTTCTTTTGGGCCAAGATGGTACGCTCCAGCCATTCCTGTTTTGGCTGCCGCTCCTCCACAGAGGGCGTGCCTTGAATGTCCCTCATCAAGCACAACGCCAAAGCTCTACCCTTCTTCCTTCAGGATGGGTGTTCGGTGGTGCTTAGCTCTGTAAGCCTCCTGGCCACAAGGATCAGTATCCTCCTGCCAATTGCTCTCCACGGGGAGGCGATGATGGCTCAGGGTTGTATTCTGGATGGATCAGGGAGAATGCTGCGGCAGGGCACTTGCTATCTTCCGATAGGAGGGATTCGTCAGTGTGGGCGAGCCAGAGAGCGAACTCCATGGCGAGAGAAGGGCGACAGCCCCTCTGGGAACTCAGGCGCAGTGCAAAGGATGCTGGTGTGTACGCCAAGTTTGGGCGCGTCCTAGAACGAAGAACTCGGGCGTACTACACAAGGTGCGGGGGCACGAGAGGACGGCAGATGATGCGCTGTCTGGACTAAGATGCCCGGTGCCCAGACTTTGGGGGTATCGCAACCTTCTTGAGGGATCCGCAAATAGTCCATCGTGCTGATGAGCGGTTGAGTCAGAACATGGCGGGCAGGCGATGCCTTTGCGTTGCAGGGTAGAGAGTGCGTCAGGCTGCAGTGTAAGGGTCGTCTCCGCTCTTCACGGTACTTGGAGAGCTGTGCCTTCCTTGAGTGCTGACGCTCCGCAGAGTTGATTTGGCTGCCGCGGTCATTCTTGCTGCAGAGATGTGCCGGAAGCATATTGGACGCGTGGTATGATCGGCTCGGTTGTTGAGTCGAAGGGTGGGGCGATGGATCTTCACGAATACCAAGCTGCGGAGCTGCTTGCACGATACGGGATACCGATTAACCGGGGCATTCTGGCGCGGACTCCGGAAGAGGCGCGTGCAGCGGCGGAGCAACTAGGTAGCCGGGTCGTCGTGAAAGCGCAGGTTCATGCCGGCGGTCGTGGGAAGGCGGGCGGGATCCGGCTAGCAGATGATCCTATCCAGGCGGAAGCAGTTGCTCAGCAGATCCTCGGCATAAATATTCGAGGGAGGACCGTTCGCAAGGTTCTGGTCGCGCCGGCAGTTGCCTTTGAGCGCGAATACTACCTTGGTGTGGTGCTGGATCGGGATGCTCGTCGTATCGCAGTGATGGGGAGCAGTGCTGGTGGCGTCGACATCGAGGAAGTGGCGCGGGAGCATCCCGAAGCCATTGTGCGGGAATACGCTGATCCCTGCCTCGGTTTGCAGGACTTTCAGGCACGGCGGCTCGCTTTCCGACTGGGGATAGAGCCAGAGTTGGTGCGGGGATTTGCTACTCTTGCCCGCCAGCTCTATCAAGCCTATGTTGACTGTGATGCCTCCCTGGCGGAGATCAATCCACTCGTTCTAACGCGTGATCGTACGTGGCTCGCTCTCGATACGAAGGTCGTGCTAGACGATAACGGTCTGTTCCGTCATCCCGATCTGGCTGAGCTTCGTGATCCGGAAGAAGAGGATCCGCTCGAGCGCGAAGCGCGACTAGCCGGTATAAGCTTTGTGCGCCTTAACGGTACAGTCGGCTGCATTGTGAACGGCGCTGGCCTCTCGATGGCGACAATGGATGCGATTCAGTTGTACGGTGGTGAGCCGGCAAACTTCCTCGACATCGGTGGTGGAGCCTCGGCGCAACGGGTCGCGGCGGCGCTGCGTCTGGTGGTGGCCGATCCGAATGTCCGTGCCATCCTGGTGAATATCTTCGGAGGGATCACGCGTGGTGACGTGGTCGCGCAGGGACTGCTTGAGGCTCTGCGTCAGGTCGAGGTACGGGTGCCGATGGTGATCCGCCTGGTCGGCACAAGACAGGAAGAAGGGCGACAACTCCTTGAAGAGGCGGGTCTGACCGTGGTGGACACGATGGAAGAGGCGGCGCAGCGTGCTGTTTTGGCGGCGCAGAACCAGTGAGGTCGGGGGCAGCTGATGGCGATCCTGGTCGATGACTCTACACGACTCCTGGTGCAAGGGATCACGGGGCGTGAGGGCTCGTTCCATACCCAGCAGATGCTCGAGTACGGGACGAATGTCGTGGCCGGGGTGACACCTGGAGCAGGTGGGCGAGAGGTTCACGGCGTACCGGTCTTCAACACGGTTGCGGAGGCTGTTGCGGCGACTCAGCCGAATGCTTCGTTTGTTGCCGTGCCGGCGCCGTTTGCGCCTGACGCCATTCTGGAAGCGGCCGAGGCAGGTATCCCTCTTGTCGTCTGCATCACTGAGGGGATCCCGGTACTTGAGACGTTACGTGTCTATCATGGTGTACGTGAGCGAGGTGTCCGACTCATCGGGCCGAATTGCCCAGGCCTCATCTCGCCAGGAAAGGCGAAGGTTGGCATCATGCCGGGTTTTATCCATACGCCGGGCCCGGTGGGCATCGTCTCGCGGAGTGGAACACTAACCTACGAGGTTGTTTGGGCACTAACACGTGCTGGGATCGGTCAGTCGACAGCAGTTGGGATTGGTGGTGATCCAGTTATCGGGACGTCATTCATTGAAGTGCTGGAACTTTTTCAAAACGATCCAGAGACACGGGCGATTGTCCTCATCGGTGAGATCGGTGGTGCTGACGAGGAGGCGGCTGCCGAGTTCATTCGGCAGCATGTGACCAAACCGGTTGTTGGGTTTATTGCTGGGCGGACAGCACCGCCCGGGCGGCGGATGGGGCATGCCGGGGCGATCATCAGCGGTGGGCGAGGGACTGCTGCCGAGAAGATCGCTGCACTCGAAGCGGTTGGTGTGCCGGTCGCCGAGCGTCCGGCACAGGTGGCGGAACTTGTTCGCCGCGTGCTTGAGGACATCTGAGCGCATGGCACCAGAGGAAGGATAAGGAACAGCATGCCGGTCGAACTCGTCCCCCACCAGAGCCTTATCGTCTTGGGGCGACTCGCCGGCAGTCGCGGCTATCTCTGGGGAACCGGTGGGAACCTCAGCCTACGCCGCAGCGAGTCGCACTTTCTGATCACGATGCGTGGCACCGCGCTTGATCAGCTCGATACCCAGGACTTCGTCTTGGCACCGCTGCAAGGAGGACCAGGCGAGCCGCCAGAGGCATCAACCGAAATCCAACTCCATCGCCGCATCTACCAGGCGCGCTCAGATGTCCGCTGCGTGATTCATCTCTCGCCCTTCTACACCACGCTGGTTGCCTGTACCAACATCGAACTGCCGACCGACCTTGTACCTGAGACGGTACTCTATTTGGGCGAGATCGCCCGTGTGCCGTATATCCAGCCAGGTACCGATGAGCTGGCCCGGGCCGTTGCTGAAGCGCTTGGTAGGGACCGTTGGGTCGTGATTATGGCCAATCACGGCGTCGTAACCGTGGGGGAGTCACCGCTCGACGCATTCCGGCGCGTCGAGGTGTTGGAGTTCCTCTGCCGTCTCGTGGTGACCGCACGCAGCGCTGAGATGGAACTCCACCGCATTGGTGAGGAGGCAGTTGCGGCACTGCGGCGCAGCTATGGTGCGAAAGCCCGTTGGTAAGTGGACGAGGGAGTTGAGCAGCTAGGTCACGCGAGGGGAAAGCGGTGGCGCTAGCTTGGCCCCCTAAACCTGGAAGGTCTTTGTTTGGCTGGAGAGAGGTGGTCGCGCGTACCGTGAGACGACTGGGATCCGGCGCGTAACAGTCGTAAGTGTCAGAGCGAGGAGCAGCATGGCCCCACCAACGCTCGCTGCCAGCAGTCCCCACTGGAGAGAAGGCGGCCGGTAGGTGAAAACGACAGTGTGCTGGCCCGATGGTACCCAGACAGCTTGGTAGATGCCGTCGGCTGTAGCAATCGAGACAGGCTTCCCATCCAGCTGCGCGTGCCAGCCGGGATCAGCGGTTACTGCGACGACGAGGTACGCCGGTGCACTCGTCTGGACGCGGACGTACAACCGGTTTGGTCCATCCCAGAACATCTGGGTGGTTCCTGTTGCGGTGGGATCGGGCGGTGGTAACGTACCGGTGAGCAGAAGCTCTCGTCGCGGGTCGAAGTCCGCTTCACAAAGACGCGCGAGTGCAGCTTCAAGGCTGGTGATAGTCGAGTTCGTGGCTAACCAGCTACGCGGCAGCGCGTGGGGATTCTCCCAGAGCACCAGCCCCTCCGCACTTGTCAACATTTGCGAGTAACGCATTCCTGGCTGGTACCCCTCACCAGATGTGAGAAGGAAGCGCACATTCAGGAGATCGAGCAGTGGGCGCTCCGGTGCACTTCGCGCGCACTCCAGTACTCTCGCATAGGCTGCCGGTTGCATCGGGTCGTAGAGGCCCCCAGCATCTTCGAGAGCGTGGACAGCGGCTGCGCTCGGCTGCCAACGGATGGTGAGGGAGAGCAGACGCCAGGGTCCGCCCTGGCGAGAAGCGCTGCGAACCGTTTCTACCACGCTGGGGTGACGGAAGTCACTGAGCAGGTCATCCGGAGTAGGATTGAACGGTGCGGTCGCGCTAAAGAGGTCAAGCGTCACCAGGACAATCCCAGCCACTGCGCTCACGGTTGCTGGCAGTCGAGTCTGGTGTGTCCACAGCCAGACCATTACGAGCGAGAGCCAGAGGATTGCCAAGAGTACTCCTTCCAGCGCGACAATGGCTCGGATCGGCGGTGTGGCACTGGCAACAATAGGCAGGAGGAGGAGTGGTGTTATCAAAAAGCTGAGTGCAGCGATGCTGACAGCAAGGCCGCCTCGCAGGAGTGCTATTCCTTTGCGCTCGGTTTCCATGATCGCGGCAAGGCCAAGCGCGGCGAGCAATGCCAGGGTGAGATCGACGAAGAGAAGTGTGCGAGCCGGTGCGCGCAACAGATCGGCGAACGGAAGGAAGCGATAGACCCAGCCGTGCAACGGTGTATTGGGGCCGAACGCGTGCAAGAGTGCGAGTAGTCCAATGCCGCCAAGTGCCCAACGAAGTGGCTCGCGACTCCAAACGAGGCCGATCCCAGCGAGGAGCAGCGTGATAATCCCTGCATAGGCCCACACCTCTCCACTGGACCAATCTCCCCACCAGTTGGTGGGGTTGTCACCCCAGAGTCGTGGGAGGACAAAGGAGAGCAGTGCGAGAGGTTGAAGCGCAAACTCGCTCGATTGCTCGTAACTCAGTCCGCCGGCTCGCACCGATCGCCGGGCAAGTTCGAACGAAGGAAGGAGCACTGGTGCCGCGAGCAGGAGTCCGCTCGTGATACCCAGTCCAGCACGGAGCCCCTCACCGATCAGTGGCCGGAGTGCCCTGAGCAAATCCGCACGTGTGGATCCAGCAACCACTTCCCAGAACGTACGAAGTTGCGGATGATGCCACCGGGCCACACAGGCAAGCCACCACAGTCCACTCGCGAGGAGACTATACAGTAACGTCTGCTGGTGACCGCCGGTCGCGAGCAGGAAGGTAACTACCGTGATTCCGCTCACCCAGTGCCAGCGTTGCGTCGCAGTCAGGCGGGTAAGTGCCAGCCACAGCCAGGGGATCCAGACAGCAACCGCCAGCATTGAATAATGTCCGAGGTGGGCGACAAGAAAACCGCTATAGGGGAAGACAATTCCGGCAGCGAGACTCGGGATCCGCCCAAGGCCGAGACCGTATCGTGTGAGGGCAAAGGCCCCAAGGCTTGCGATCGCATAGTGGATGAGCACCAGGAGTTCGAGCGCCCCGTAACTGAACGGTCGAGCGAGAAGCCAGACGAACCAGTTCGGCGGGTAAAGGATTCCGACCTGGTAGTTAGCCCAGTGAGGCAGACCACCAAAGAGCGTGGGGTTCCAGAAGGGCACATGCCCCTCCTGGACTGTGCGGGCTGCAAAGGCGTGGAGCGGGAAAAAGAATGAGGCAAGATCACCACCGCCCCGTGGTACCTGCGCTGGGGTCGTCAACGGGCGCCAGAAGAAGAGGAGCCAAGTGAGCGCGAGTGCGCCGATCGCAATGAGTTCCCGGGCAAGAGGGCGACGCCAGCGCCAGGCAGCAAGGATTGCCGTAAGCCAGAGGGTGGCAGTCAGTAGGACAAACCAGGTCGGGAGCAGTCCGGTCGTCCGCGGTGCGAGGTCGACGCTCACTGTACCGCTCCGCGCAGGATCAGACATTGAACAGGATATGGACGATATCCCCGTCCTGAACGATGTAATGGCGACCTTCAAGACGCAGCGCGCCAAGCTTGCGTGCCTCAGCGAGTCCACCAGCGCGCACGAGATCATCGTAGTGTACGACCTCGGCCCGGATGAAGCCCTGCGCAAAATCGCTATGGATCGCGCCGGCTGCCTCGACCGCAGTTGACCCGCGACGGATCGTCCAGGCACGGACTTCGTCGGGACCAACGGTGAAGAAGGAGATGAGCCCGAGCAGACGGTACGAAGTACGGATGACGCGGTTGCGTGCCGCCTCACTGATCCCGAGCTCTTGCATGAAGATGGCTGCCTCGTCAGGGGTGAGTTGGGCTAGTTCTGCCTCAAGCTTCCCTGGTAGCGCCTCCACAGCGACACCGGGGCCGGTAACGCGCTCGCTCGCCGCTGCGAGGAGTGCTTCTGCTTCCGCTCGTCGTTCTTCGCCGAGATTGAGCAGGATAAGGAGCGGCTTCTGGGTAAGGAAACCAAAGCCACGGAGAAGCTTCTCCTCGTCTGGTGCAAGCTCGACGGCCCGGATCGGTGTCCCATCGCTCAGTGCACGGTGGAGGCGCTCCAGAACTGCGCCTTCGCGTTCGTGCGTTTCGCGCTCTGGGCCGCGAAGCTTCGGGATCATCTGGCGGATTCGATGGAGGCGCTTTTCAACCATGGCGAGATCAACAAAAAGGAGCTCCATCTCCAGGGTTGCAATGTCGCGCAGTGGATCGACCGAGCCTTCCGGATGAGGAACAGTGGGATCATCGAAGGCACGGACGACATACACAAGTGCGCTTGCTTGTTGCAGGTACCCAAGAAGGCGGCCGCCCAGCCCGCGCTCATGAATCCCTGTGGCTAGCCCGGCCACGTCCCAGTACTGGATCTCAGCCGGAACAGTCCGACGCGGCCGGAACATCTGGGTGAGCACCTCCAGCCGGGGATCCGGTACCTTCACGGTCGCAAGGTTCGGCTCGTCCTCGGCCCCGCTGAAGGTACCGGTCGCTGCGCTTGCACCGGTCAATGCATTGAAGACGGTTGTCTTGCCACTCTGCGGAAGCCCGATCAACACCAGCTGGACTGGCATGCAACCTCCCTCATTGGTCTACCGCGCCTGTTGTACCACGCGGTGTTGCGGGAGGTGCTAGAAGCGGGTCGGGGACGCCCACTTCAGCGAAGGCGCGTGCGCGTAAGCGACAAGAATCACACTCTTGGCAGGGCCTATCACCACCACGGTAACAGGACCACGTGAGTCCGTAGTCGACCCCAAGACGTAGACCTAGTCGGATGATCGCTGACGTTGGCACGTCGAGGAACGGTGCAAGGACGGGGATGCGCCGGCCAGTCTCGATGAAGCGGCGGGAGGCCAGATCGGCTGCTTGCTGGTAGGCTGCGAGGAACTCCCCGCGACAGTCTGGATACCCGCTATAGTCAACGTGGCTGACCGCAATGGCTACAGCATCGGCATCAATTACCTCGGCGTAGGCGTGGGCGACAGCGAGGAAGATCAGGTTGCGGACGGGGACGTCGGTTGACGGGATTCCGCTGGTTGGCTGGGAGGGGATCTCTCCGGCACCGACGAGCGAAGAGCCACCCCATTGAGCGAGATCGATGGTCACGATCCGGTGCTCGGCAAAGCCGAGTCGTTGGGCGATAGCCTGTGCCGCGAAGAGCTCGCGCTCGTGACGCTGGCCGTAGCGGAACGAGAGGCCGTAGAGTTGGAAGCCATACGCGTGGAGAAGATATGCAAGTGTCGTGCTGTCAAGACCTCCAGAGAGGAGGACGACGGTGCGGCACAGCATGGTGTTGCTGTCCACCTTGGTTCTCCCTTGCTTGCTTCCCATCAATTGCCCACGTCTCGAGTATGCTCGGCGCGGAAAGTGAAGGTGAAGATGCGACACTGGGCTCTTAGCGGTGCAGCGTGGATTGCAGCGGTCATCACTCACCGAATCTGGAGGATGACGCCGCCGGGGACGCTCGGCCGCGGGTTAAGCGATGCTGCCTCGCATGCTGCGCTTGCGCTTGCGACGACGCTGCCACTTGCGGACCGCGTGCCCACTCCGCGGCGTGTGTGGGTGGGGGTGTTGATTGGTGCGCTGGCGATCGATCTCGACCACGTTGTTGCGGCACGATCCATCCGACTACGGACCTGCATGACGATGCCGAGCCGCCCAGCAACACATTCGGTAATCACGGCTGGAGTAGCCGTGGGCTGGGCGCTGCGGTGGGATTGTTCGTTTGGTCTCGGTGTCGGTCTTGGCCTGGGATCGCACCTGGTGCGTGATCTGGTAACCGGGGGCGCGCCACTCTTCTATCCGGGTCGCGTCATTACACTTCCGGAGCGGTGGGGGTTTCCCTTTGCACTCAGTCTTGGTGCATTGGGATGGTGGGTGTCTGGCCGGCTACCAAACGCACAGTCGTAAGCGTGTGGTAGCATACTGATCAGGAAGGGAGCGGATATGGGGACAATCAGCACGATTCATGGTGCGCTGGGTGAGTCACTGGCAATGATCTATCTCCTCGTTGCGATTGGGAATTTCCTGCGACGTCGGCAAGGAGGTCTCCCACTGTGGCTGATCGGTATTGCGCATCTGTTGATCGCAGTGCAGGTGGTGCTCGGTACGATCCTCTATATCCGTGCGCCGCAAATCATTAGCATTTGGCATCCGGTGACCGGATATCTCGCACTCGTGGCGTTGGGGCTCACCGTCGTCTTCCGAAACCGTCTTGGACGGGCGAACAGCGCTGCGCTAACAGCGCTCATCGTTACTTTCTTGGTGATTATCAATGTACTGATTGCCCGCCTGCGTTGAACCGATGTGCCCGAACGTGGTCGTCGTCCGGCTGAAAGATCGCTAATCAGCCATCACCGCTTCACCTCCATGCGCTCCACCAGCCGTGTCGTCGTCCAGCTTACAGCTCGCTAATCAGCGGGAGGATGAGTGGGCGGAACTTGGCCCGGCGATAGAGCTGGCGCCCAAGCACGCTCTTCGTGCGACTAACCAGGTAGCCGTGGCTGAAACCACCCTTTTGCTTGGCGAGAAATCTCTTGAACTCCTCGGTGACCTTGGCAAGTGTTTCTGGACTGACCTTGCCATTGAGTCCCCGTGCCGTGACTTCGGGTCCGGCGATGAGTTTCCCGGTCTCGCGGTCGATGACGAAGGCAGCGATGATGACGCCACTTGCGGCCACCTCGTCACGGCGCCGCAAGAGCGCGTGGGTCGGGGTGACAAAATCAACGAGTACTGGCCCGCAGTCGACGCTACCTTCGCGACGTGCGTCCTCACGGCTGAAGCTCAAGATGCTCCCCAATTCCGGGATGACAACTCGTTCTGGGAGATACCCCAGTTCAAGAGCAAGTTCTCTGTAGAGTGCCAGATGCCGGTACTCACCGTGTACAGGTACGCAGAAGCGTGGGCGGAGAAGTTGCAGCATGTGCTTGAGCTCATCGCGGCTGGCATGTCCGGAAACATGGACTGTCGGTTCAATATCCGGGTAGATGACCTTGATACCCATGCGAAAGAGCTGGTCGATGGTCTCACTGACGGTTTGCTCATTGCCGGGGATCGGCGTGGCCGAGAAGATCACGAGGTCGCCGGGTGTGAGACGGATGTTGGGATGATCGTTGCTCGCGATCCGTGCGAGCGCTGCCGTTGCCTCACCTTGACTGCCGGTCGTCAAGAGCATTGCTTGCTTGCGTGGCAGGGTCATGGCGATCTCGACTGGCACAATGACCCCTGCCGGTGGCTGGAGGTAACCAAGCTCCTGCGCAATGCGTGTACTCTGCTCCATGCTGCGACCAGAGATCGCTACTTTGCGCCCATGGCGGTATGCTGCTCGCATTGCCTGATCAATCCGGGTGATGTTGGAGGCAAATGTTGTCAGCACGACACGCCCCTCGGCTGCGCCGATAATTCGGTCGAGTGTCTCACTGACCACGGCCTCAGAGGGGGTCCGACCTGACCGTTCGACACGGACGGCGTCAGAGAGGAGCACAAGGACCCCCTCTCGTCCGATCTGCTTGAGCCGTTCCTCGTCAGTCTTGGGGCCGAGTGGTGGTGTGGGATCGAACTTGTAGTCGCCGGTGTGGACGACCCAGCCCAGCGGTGTTTTGAGCGCGATGGCGTAACTACCGGGAATGCTATGGGTGACAGGAATGAACTCCACCTCAAAGTGCAAGCCGAGACGATACCGTTTCCGTGGTTGGACAACCCGGAAGTCGGCAAGCTTCGGATCACTGTAGTCCTCGATCTTCGCTCGCGCGTATGCAATCGCAAGTTCAGAGCCATAGATCGGTACGGGCGCGATCCCCTTCAACTCGTTGAGGATGAACGGAATCCCACCGATGTGATCCTCGTGCCCATGGGTGAGCAGGATGGCACGGAGCTTCGTCAGGCGTTGCTTGATATAACCGACGTCGGGGATAATCAGATCGACTCCGCGGAGATCCTCTTCGGGGAATTTGGCGCCGGCGTCGATCACAAGCATGTCGTTCCGGTATTCGTAGACGGTCATACTCTTCCCGATCTCGCCGACGCCGCCGAGCGGGATGATCCGAAGACGTGGTTTGGCCATGTACCGTTCCTCCACTGATAAACGCGGCGCTCGTAAGGTCGCCGCACGATCGCGTCAATCATAGCTGAGGGAGAGGATGTGACGAGCGGTGCGAGCGTGGGGGTGGGTGATGTTTCGAGATCGTTTCGATGCAGGCCAACAGCTTGCTGCGCGCTTGGGTGACCTTGTAGGACAACCGGGAATCGTGCTGGCATTACCCCGCGGGGGTGTTTTGGTGGGCTACGAGATTGCCCGTGCGCTCCGCCTCCCGTTAGACGTGATCCTGACACGGAAGATCGGAGCCCCGTTTAATCCAGAATACGCGATTGGCGTCGTCGCCGAAAATGGGTTTGTCTCAGTGAATAAAGAAGAACTTGCACTAGGAGTAGCTAGCGAAGAGTACATCCGGCGCGTTGTGCCAAAACTGTTGGCAGAACTTGAGCGGCGTCGTCAGCTCTACCGTGAAGGTCGACCGCTCCCGGATCTTACCGGGAAGAGTGCGATTCTTGTGGACGATGGGGTCGCCACGGGGTTTACAATGCTCGGCGCAATTGCCGCGGTCCGTGAGCAACATCCGGAGCGAATCATTGTTGCACTGCCGGTTGCGCCACCGTCAACGGCGGAGCGGCTGCGTCGCGAGGTGGACCGCCTTGAAGTGCTCATCATGCCCGAGCCGCTCGACGGTGTTGGTGCCTGGTATGAGGACTTCCACCAAGCAAGTGATGAGGAAGTCCTGGAACTCTTGCGGCGTGCGCGTGAGATGCTGGCCGAGTTGGACGGACAGAAGAGTGAGGAGTCCTGAGTGTACGCCCAAGAGCCTCCGCTGGCTCATCCCGCATTGGTGCGTGTTCCACTACTACGTTGTGCTCTGCCCGATCCCTCACGAGTTTGGGACTGTGAGAGCTCCAGGTGGTGCGTTCAGGAATGACACAACGGGTCACCGCCCCGCCTCCACTACGCGAGGAGGTGCACTCTTCCCCGACCATCTTGCTCGTGCCCTGATAGCGAGCGCCCAAGCAACGAGAAATTGCTGTCACCGCTCGTCGGGATGAGATTCGTTGCCGTGACGCGGCTGTACTTCGTGTGTTAGACCTGGTGTCGATACGCGTATTCTTCCAGGTCGCTTTCTCTCTGGCGGTCGCGCCAAGAGACAGTCATTGTGGGCAGGTGAGGGTGTCAAGCTGAAGCCATGAGCCTGGCTTTCTGTGTTCCGTGGGCACAACAGAGCTTGTTTGAAGGTCAGCCAGCGTGTGACATGGTGCCGAGCTGCATATGGCTCTTGCGTTTGACGGTCGCCGGCTTGCACCCTATTATCGCTGCGGGGGTGTACGATGCCGGTGACGGAGCTTTTGTATCTCGACGATAGCTACCTCCGTGAGTTCGATGCAACGGTCGTTACGGTGACACCTGACCACGGGGTTGTCCTTGACCGAACAGCATTCTATCCAGGAGGCGGAGGGCAGCCGCACGATACCGGTGAGCTTGTCGCTGCGGATGGTCAACGATGGCGTGTCGTTTCGATGCGGCGGGGGACAAGTGCACACGAACTCGTCCATTTGCTTGATCGAGTGCCGCCGCCAAGCGGCACGCGTGTGCATGGTGTCCTCGATTGGGAGCGGCGGTATCGGTTGATGCGGTATCACACGGCATTGCACATTCTCTCGGCAGTCGTCTACCGCGAGTACGGTGCGCTGGTAACGGGTGCAGCCTTGGACGTGGACAAGGCACGAATGGACTTCGAATTGGAAGATCTCGCACCAGATCGGGTGGCACGGATCGAGGCGCTGGCTAACGAGGCGATCGCCCGTGGCTTGCCAGTACGCTGGTGGATCATCTCGCGGGAGGAAGCAGAGGCGATTCCTGATTTGATCCGCACGAAGGTCAATCTGCTTCCACCTTCGATCCAACAGGTACGGGTCGTAGCAATCGAGGGGCTGGACCTCCAAGCGGACGGAGGCACGCACGTTCAAAATACGCAGGAGATCGGAGGAATTCGGGTAGTTGGGACGCGCTCGAAGGGGCGAAGTAACAAGCGGATCGAGATCGAGCTCGTGGACAGGCCCGAGCGAATGGAGGCAGTGTGAGGCTCTCTTGGGAGAGGATTCTGGCGAAGCGTGTTGCCGCGTTCCGCCCTTGCATTCGAACGGATTTTTCGCTCCTTCCTGCTCCGCCAGACACGATCCATTTCACGGGTGGTGCGCCGCCGGTCGAGTGCTTACCGGTTGAGCCGCTCGCTGAAGAGCTTGCACGTGCTTGGCGTTCCGAACCAACAGCGCTCTGGTATGGCGAGACCGAAGGGCATCGGCCGCTTCGCGAGGCGATCGCTGCTCGGCTCGCGCGTCGCGGAGCACTGGTCGATCCAGACGATATCCTGATCACGCAAGGTGCTCAGCAGGCGATCGATCTTTTGGCCCGTCTTCTGCTCGAACCAGGCGATCGGGTTCTGGTCGAAGGGCCAACCTACTTTGGAGCGTTGCAGGTCTTTGAGCCATATGCGGTGCAGATTGAGGCAGTTCCGCTCGATGAGGAGGGCGTACAGCTTGAACGGCTTGAGGAGTCGTTGGCGCGCCAGCCACGAGCGAAGTTGTTCTACACGGTTCCCACGTTCCAGAATCCGGCAGGGGTGACGATGTCGGCGGAGCGGCGGAGGGCCGTTGTCGAACTCGCTGGGCGATACGGCGTCCCGATTGTCGAAGATGACCCATATGGGGACCTCTGGTACGAGACATTACCGCCACCGCCATTGCGCGCGTTCTCCGAAGAAATCCTCTCGCTGGGGAGCTTCTCGAAGACGCTTGCTCCTGGGCTGCGCGTCGGCTGGCTCGTCGCTCCACGTCGCTTGATGAAGCCTCTCATCGATGCCAAGGAAGCTGCTGACATTCAGTCTGACCGGTTACTCCAGCGTGCGATCGCTGCCGTCATTACCAGCTCCTGGTACGAGGAGCATTTGACAGCGGCTCGGCGGATCTATGCCGCACGTTGTCAGACATTGGCCGATGCTTTGGCACGTGAACTCGGTGATCTCGCGACGTGGCGGCTGCCGGGTGGCGGTTTCTTCCTCTGGGTAACGCTCAGCAGCGATGTAGACAGTGCGGCCCTCTTGCCACGCTGTGCGGCAGCTGGAGTGACCTATGTGCCAGGCTCAGAGTTCTATCCTGACCATCGTCCGACCCCAAGCTTCCGGCTTGGTTTCACCACGCTCTCAGTAGAAGCAATGCTGGTCGGTGTGGAACGTCTCGGACGAGCACTCCGGGCAGCGCTCGTTGAGGTCTCAGGGCGCTGAAGAGCGTCAGTACTGGGTACAAGGTGAAGCGTTTTGGAGTCGGACTCCCTGACCCAGCTAGCCCAGGAGGGGTTTCGTAGTGTGTCGCTTACCAGGTACCGAGAATGTGATGTTTCTGTCCTTTCTCGCATCATGGGGCAGGGTGCCGACATGCTGCTCCTGTGGCTCCGTGAATAGGACCAACTCCTTTGGTTTGAGACCGCACTGACCCGGTTTGCGGACCTCCTCTCTTGTGTGAGCAGAGATGTTCATCGGCTCGCCGGTGAGTGCATGGGCACTGCTTGTCTACTTTGACGGCCGGCGCATCTGGCAAAGGTGAAGCGTTTGTCAGGTCTCGCAACCATCAATGGAAGGTCTCAAGTTGTGCTGCCCTGGTCCCCTTGGGATTGTGCTGCAAGCGGCGAGGCAGAGCGGCTAGCCGAGTAGTGAGCAGAGGTGCATTCGCGTTCTCTTCACCATACCCGGCAGACAAGGCCTTTGAGGTACTCCCCTTCGGGGAAAGAAAGACGGATTGGATGGTCAGGAGCTTGTCCCAGCCGTTCGAGGATCTGAACCTCACGACCGGCATCCTCAGCGGCGGCAAAGAGGATCTTCTGAAAGAGATCGGTGGAGACCAGGCCAGAGCAGGAGAACGTCACAAGAATTCCTCCTGGCTCGATAAGGTGAAGCGCTTGCAAGTTGATGTCCTTGTAGCCGCGTGCGGCGCGTTCCAGATGCGCTTGTGCGAAGGCAAATTTGGGGGGATCAAGAATCACAGCCTGGAAGCGGCGGCCACTAGCACGGAACTGGCGGAGAACTTGGAAGGCATCACCTGCGATGTTCTCGAAACGACTAGCAGAAAAGCCGTTGAGTTGCAAATTGCTTGCTGCTTCGGCGAGTGCTTCGGCAGACGTGTCAAGATTGACGACAAACTCTGCACCAGCAGCAAGTGCGTACACCGCAAAGGCACCGGTATAGGAAAACGCGTTCAGTACTCGTGCCCCTGCAAGGTATGAAGCAACCCGCCGCCGGTTCTCGCGTTGGTCGAGGTAGAAGCCGGTCTTCTGACCGTAGCGGATGTCGACACGGAACTGGTGTCCATGTTCTCGGATGACGATTCGTTCCGGTGGCGTCTTCCCATGGCGTACACCGTCTGAGGGGGGCAATCCCTCCTTAGCACGGACATCGAGCTCGCTGCGCTCGTAGATCCCAGTGGGGTGGCAGCGCTCGGCGAGGATGCGCACCAG
Organism: uncultured Thermomicrobium sp.; assembly: GCA_938028665.1. Taxonomy (GTDB): domain Bacteria; phylum Chloroflexota; class Chloroflexia; order Thermomicrobiales; family Thermomicrobiaceae; genus Thermomicrobium. The sequence continues at coordinate 18,307 of CALIMB010000020.1, forward strand.
AAGCTCCTTACGCCGCTCGATGCCAAGTGTTAGCGACTGGATGACGAGGAAGTCTCCGTAGCGATCGACCACCAGACCAGGAATCCAATCATTCTCAGCAAAGACGAGCCGGTACGCGTTGGTGGTCTCGTCCAGTCCAAGCAGACGCCGTGCAGCAAGTGCGCGGTCAATCCGGCGTTCCCAGTACGACTCGTCAATGGTTTCCTCAGGGTTCCAGGTGAGAAGTCGAACTATGATTTGTGAACGGCGATTCAGGTATCCTCTGGCTAGCCACTCGCCCTCGCTACTATACACATCGACAATGTCGCCGTCCTCAATGTGCCCCTCCAGTTCGGCGACCGCGCCTGAGAAGATCCAGGGGTGGTGGCGACGTACCGGACGATCGTGACCACGTTTCAAAATCAGACGTGCGTGTCTCACCAGCTGCTTGTGCCCCCTTCGTTGCGCATCAGTTCAGTAACGAGCTCTGCCTAGGACACTCTCAGGCGAGTGGTAGTGCGGCCATCTGATACGTCTGCCACACGTGGGCACCAGCACGACCGTAGAAGGTGGCAAGCTCGGTCCAATCGATCACGACCCAGCGTGCGCCAGTCTGGCGTAATTGCTCGAGTGCTCCTCCCACCATGGCGAGGCCGAGCCCCTGCTTGCGATGCGCGGCGGCAATGCCGAGCGGACCTAGACCTGCGACCAAGCCCGATACGGCTTTGGCCCAGAAAAGACTCGGTGGAGGTGGCCACTGACCGGGATGGTGGATCGCGGCGAACCCAATGAGCTCGCTGTTGCGGCGGAGCCCGAGAATAGTAGCGCCCGCTTCGTAGGCCTCCGTGACGTCGATTTCCCATGCACCAGGAAATTCCCGCGCAAGGAAGGAAAGCATCTCATCGCGGGGTGCTGGTTCAAGGGTGATGCCCTCTGGCCAGTTGATGGCGGGCGACGGTAACGTCAGATCAACGAGAAGGTCATGGAAGACTTCGCGCGGGAATGCGCCAGCGCCTCGCAGGAAGCGCCACGTAGCGAGCGGTGCTCTGCTAGGAATACCCGGGACGAGGTGGCCTGGTCCTCCCCCGAAGACGAGCGTCTGGTACCCGTATGTCATTGCATGCGCAGTTGCTTGAGTGAGGAGTGCGCGGCCAATGCCGCGGCCACGCGCAGACCGGGCAACGCCGAAGAGCGTGACAAAACCGACACCCTGTGGAAACCACGCGAGCGAGGGGAGTCGCAGAAAGAGAGCTCCGAGGCCATCCTCGCCTTGGCGTGCCACCCACGCAGCTGCGGGTTCGCTAGGAGCTGGCCGCCATCGATGGAGGAGTAGCTCGGGTGAAAGCGGGAGGTGATCACCAAACTCCTCGTTCCATATGGAGGCAACAGCAGGTGCGTCTTTGTTCTGATACGGTTCGATTATCCAGCCCATCTTTCAAGAGCCTCCGGTGCCATCAGGTGAGCGCAGCTGGCCAGCGTTGTGCCAATTCCAAGATTGGGCCAGAAACGAGGCCCAAGGCAAGTGTCGCAGCGGCCATCACGGCGAGGCCAAGCCCGAGCAAAGGAGTCCGGACCGGGCGCCAGGTACCACCCGGTTCCTGGAAGTACATCTGAGTGATGACACGCAGGTAGAAGGAGGCAGACACAGCACTCATCACAACGATAGCGACGGCGAGCCAGAGCTGCCCTGCTTCGATCAGCGCGAGGATCACGTAGTACTTCGCGTAGAACCCCAGGAGTGGAGGCATTCCCATTAAGGAGAGCATAAAGATGGCCATGGTCAGTGCGGCGAGTGGAGCCCGCCCCGCTAAGCCAGCTACATCATCGAGTGTCGTACCCAGCCCGCGTTCCTGTAGCCAGGCAATGACGCCGAAGGCCCCGATGTTCATAAAGGTATACGCAAAGAGATAGAAAAGGACACTTCCCACGCTGCGGTCGCCGGCAAGTCCTGTGGTGAAAGCAGCCAGCCCTGCCAGCATGTAGCCGGTGTGGCCAATGGCTGAATACCCTAACATCCGCTTGAGGTCACGCTGGGCGATGGCCACAACGTTCCCGTACACCATTGTGACCAGGGCGAGGAGAGCGAGAAGCCCAGCCCATTGGTCGCTCAGTGGCTGGAGACCCTGAACGAGGATTCGTGCTACAGCAGCGAAGCCGGCTACCTTCGGCACAACTGACATGTAGGCTGAAACGGGCGTGGGCGCACCCTGGTAGGCGTCTGGGGTCCACATGTGGAAGGGGACAGCCGCGATCTTAAAGCCCAGACCAACTGCCAGGAGCAGCAGTGCAAGCAGGAGCGCTGGATCAACTGGTTGGCCAGGGATGACAACTGTCCGCAGCGTGTACGCAATATCGCTGAGTTTAATGCTTCCCGTCAGCCCGTAGATCCAGGCCATACCGTAAATCAGGATAGCGCTGGCAAAGGCGCCCAACAGGAAATACTTGAGTGCGCCCTCCACGCTGGTCAGCCGTCGTCGGGCGAAGGCGGTGAGGGCGTAGACGGCGACAGCGCTCATCTCCAAACCGAGTAAGAGGACAAGAAAATCGCCTGCAGCGCCTACGACCATCGTTCCCAATACTGAGAAGAGAAGCAGGGCGAGATACTCAGCCAGCCCAACACCAGGCTCGAGGCCGGACTCCGTGTATCCGGCCGAAACAAGGACTGAGAGAATACCCGCGACGAGTGCGATGAGCGAGACAACAAGGGCAAACCAGTCCGCACGATAGCTGACACCAAAGGTGGTGGCTCCCTGCCCCCAATCGATGCTCGCCAAGGAGCCGAGTGCGAGAAGCTGGCCGGCCAGAGCGAGCGGGAGAGCGAATCGGCGAGCCGTTCGCTCGCTGACGGCATCAATGGCTAACAATAGAACAATCGTGCCAAGAACGATCAGCGGTGGAACGAGGAGCGACCACTCGGGTGCGACGAGGCGCAGTGGCATCGCCGATCTCCCCTCACATGTTCTCGCCGGTGACTGCGGCGAGGATCGCACGCACCGAAAGCTCGATCAACTCGAGCACTGGCAGCGGGTAGACGCCGACCCAGAGCGTGAGCAGTGCCAAGGGGGTAAGTGTCAGTGCTTCACGCCACGTGACGTCAGGGAACGTGCGTGGATCAGGGGTATGATGTTCCACGTCACCCCCACCGGCAACCGGTGGTACCTCGTGGGCGAGCGACACACGGAGTTCTGGGTCGTCCGGGTCAGGTGGTTCGCCAGGAGCTCGGACAAGTGCGACTCGCTGATAGACTCGCAACATGTACCAGGCCGCGAAGATAACGACCGTTGTCCCCAGTACACCGGCCCAGCGGTAGCTCTGGAAGCCGCCGAGGAGCGCCAGAAACTCACCGACGAAGCCGCTGAGTCCTGGAAGACCGAGCGAGGCGAGAGCAAAGAACCCGAAAAACGCCGCGAAGACCGGCATATTGCGGGCGAGACCACCGAAGGCGGCGAGTTCACGGGTGTGTGCCCGCTCATACAGCACACCGACGATGAGGAAGAGTGCGCTGGTGACGAAGCCATGACTGAGCATGACGACCATTGCGCCGCTCAGTCCCTGCTGGTTGAGTGCAAAGATACCGAGCGTTACAAAGCCCATATGACTGACGGAGGAATACGCCACCAGCTTCTTGAAGTCTTGCTGGACCAGTGCCATGAGTGCCCCATAGAGAATGGCGATAACCGAGAGCACAACGATCGCTGGTGCCCAGCGTTGTGTCGCCTCCGGGAAGAGCGGTAAGTTGAAGCGGAGGAATCCGTATCCGCCCATTTTGAGGAGTACCCCGGCCAGAATGACCGAGCCCGCGGTCGGTGCCTCCACGTGGGCGTCGGGAAGCCAGGTGTGAAACGGCCACATTGGTACCTTAATCGCGAAGGCCAGGAAGAAGGCGAGGAATGCCCAAAACTGGAAGGTCGGGCTATAGTTACCCTGCGTCAGTTCTAAGACGTTCAGCGTGCGGATGCCGGTCTGCTGGAAGTACTCCTGGTAGAGTGCAACGATCCCCACAAGCATCAAGAGGCTTCCGGCCAGTGTGTACAGGAAGAACTTCACGGCGGCGTAGACACGGTTGGCGCTGCCCCAGATGCCAATGATCAGTGCCATAGGAATCAGCACAATCTCCCAGAAAATATAGAAGAGAAAGAGATCAAGGCTGACAAAGACGCCCAGCATGCCGGTTGCCAGCAGGAGTAACGTGATATAGTACTCGCGCACGCGGTAACGGATCGGATCCCAAGAGGCAATAACCGCGATGAGGGTAAGCAGCGTGGTCAGTCCGACCAGCGGCGCGCTAATTCCGTCCACCCCGAGCCGGTAGGCGATGCCGAGTTCTGGTAGCCACTCGAACGTCTCAGTAAACTGCATGCTGGCCTGGTTCGGGTCAAAAGCGAGCAGCATCGCTCCGGAGAGCGCAAAGGATACCCCGCTTGCGATGAGTGCAATCCAGCGCGCGGCTCGTGCCGGGGCGTTCCCCCACAGAAAGAGCACGACCGCTCCAACAAGCGGGCTGTAGGTGATCACGCTCAGAATGGGGAACTGCTCCACTGCTTACTCCCTGTACTACTACTCAACGAAACAAAGTGCTGCCGAAGACCAAATAGGCCCCGACGAGCACAACGGTACCGAGTGCAATCATCAGCGCATAGTTGGCGACCAGGCCCGTTTGAAGACGCCGCCACAGCTGTGCCGTTGACGCAACAATGCGGGCGGAGCCATTTACTGCACCGTCGATGATCCCAACGTCAACCGAACGCCATAGCCAGGTCGCTGCAGCATCAAGCGGTCGTACAACGTACCGCTGGTAAATGAAGTCAAAGTACCAGCCGTTTGCTGCCAGCCGATAAAACGGGCCCAGACGTGCAGCGACCGCAGCAGGTGAGAGTGTCCCGCGAACGTAGGCCGCATAGGCTATCCACAGTCCGGCAAATGCCACGAGCGTTGAGGCGATAGCCAAGCCAAGCGTGAGGCTAAGCGTGACCTCGTGATGTGCGGCACTCTCGAAGACCGGCTCAAGGGCATGGTGGATCCAACCAGCTTCAGGAGGAACACCAAGAAATCCAGTAGTTGCCGCGCCGATTGCCAGGACAACTAGCGGCACCGCCATCGTTGCTGGCGGATCGTGTGGATGGAGTTGATGCGGATCGAAGCGTGGCTGGCCGTGAAAGGTCAGGAACACGGCGCGGAACATGTACAGAGCAGTGAAAAAGGCAGCAGCCAACCCAAGAAGTGCGAGGAGCGGTGCACCTCCGACCCAGGCACTGACCAAGATTTCGTCTTTGCTCCAGAAACCAGCAAGCGGTGCAATGCCCGCGTTTGCTGCAGCGCCGATCACCAGCGTCCAATACGTGAGTGGCATCCAGCGCTTGAGCCCGCCCATGCGGCGCATGTCAAGTTCGTCATGCATGGCATGCATCACTGCGCCCGAACCGAGGAAAAGAAGTGCCTTGAAGAAGGCGTGTGTGAACAGATGAAAAATGGCGGGGATCCATGCGCCGACCCCTAGTGCCAAAGCCATGTAACCGAGTTGGCTCACGGTGGAGTAGGCCACGACGCGCTTAATATCGAACTGCGTCGTCGCGATCGTCGCTGCCACAAAGGAGGTGAGTGCACCAATTACAGCGACGATCCACAGAGCCAAAGGCGAGGCGAGGAAGATCGGATGGGCTCGTGCCACCATGAAGATGCCGGCGGTCACCATAGTTGCCGCATGAATGAGGGCCGAGACCGGCGTCGGCCCCTCCATGGCGTCTGGGAGCCAGACAAAGAGTGGCAGCTGCGCAGACTTGCCGATCGCACCGGTAAAGAGCAGTAAGGCGATCGTTGTCACGGTGCCCGAGCTGAGTCGGGGTATGGCCTCAAAGACTGCCTGGTACTCAAGCGTCCCGACCTTGGTAAAAAGGAGCATGATGCCCAGCGCGAAGCCGAAATCACCAATACGGTTGACGACGAACGCCTTCTTCGCTGCTTCTGCCGCCGAGCGACGACGGAACCAGAAACCGATGAGGAGATATGAGCAGAGTCCAACCGCCTCCCAGAAGACGAAGAGCACCAAAAAGTTGCTTGCCAAAACAAGCATCACCATCGAGAAGACAAAGAGTGGCAGCCAAGCGAAGAAGCGATAGTAACCAGGGTCATGGTGCATATAGCCGATTGAGTAGACGTGAACAAGGAAGCTCACGCCGGTGACAACCAGGAGCATAATCGCTGTCAGTTCGTCGATGACTAGTTCCACCGGCACCTGGAACTCACCGGCACTAATCCAGGTGTACAACGGCTGGCGCAGGAGCTGATGGTGGCCGAGCACTGTCCACGCTGCCGCAACACTAGCGAGGAACGAGAATCCGACCGCTGGCACTGCCAGCCAATGGGCGCGATCACGGATCCACCACTTCCCAAACAAGAAGTTGGCTATCGCGGCCAGCAGGGGTGCAAGCGGAATAACAACAAGCCAGTCGACCGTCCGCTCCATCGCTCCTCCTCAGTCACTCGCGAAGCTGGCGAAGTTCGTCGATATCAACCGTATCAGCGCGGCGGGTGAGTGCCATGACGATCCCCAGCCCCACCACTGCTTCAGCTGCCGCGATGGCGATGACAAAGAGAGCAAACACCTGGCCGGTTAGTTGGTGAAGTTCCCAGGCAAAGCCGATCAGGCTCACGTTGACCGCGTTCAGCATGAGCTCGATGCACATGAAAATGACCAGCACGTTGCGCCGTGTGAGCACGCCCACCATACCGATAATGAAGAGTGCAGCGCTCAAAAGGAGAAAGTGTGTCGCTGACAGTTCACTCATGGTGTCCTCCACTCGCCCCAGGCAGGCTGCTCAGTGAACTCACTCGCCGAACGGGCTAGGACAATTGACCGTCCGCCGCCGGCTGGTTTGACCTGCCCGTCAGGTGGAAGCGGCAGCGCTGGTGGAAGCTCGGGCTGGTCAAGGCCGCGCGGATGCGCCAGCGAGATTGTCAGCGTCCGTCGTGCTGCCATGACGCGCTCGCTGACCGCCTCTGGCCGTGCCAGGACGATCGCACCGATGGTCGCCGCAAGCAGGAGCAGCGCAGTGAGCTGAATTGCCAGCATGTAGTCCGAGTAGAGCGTCTGGCCCAACGCGCGTGTATTCCCACCAATTAGCGAGATGGTCTGGTCGGTCCAGGGACCAGGAACTCCAGAAAGATTGCGGGTGAGGATGGCAGCGGCGACCTCAAGAAGCAGAGCTCCTCCGAGAAGGAGACCGGTTGCCACGCGGAGCGGACGACGTCCATGAAATTCCGGCAGATCATCGGGATGAACCAGCATTGTCACAAAGACGACGAGAACAATCACAGCGCCGGCGTACACAATCACTTGCACCACGGCTAAGAACTCAGCCCGCGCGATGAGGTAGATCGCAGCGACGTTCAAAAATGACAGGACGAGCCCGATGGCGCTGTGTACCGGGTTACGGGCGATGACCACACCAAGAGCACCGAGGATGCTCACGCCGGCGAGGAGGGAGAAGATCAGTACTTGCAGTGACATACCCAGCAATTCCTCTCCCCTTGCCTCATAAGGCTCCAATTCCCCACAACCGTACGAGTCCGGTAAGTCCAATGTTCAGAAGGGCGAGCGGTAACAGCACCTTCCACGCGAGCCCCATGAGTTGGTCGTATCGAAATCGTGGCAAGGTTGCCCGAAGCCAGACATAGAAGAAGAGGAAAAACAGTGCCTTGAGCGCCAGCCACCAAACACCGTCGACGAATGGCCCGTCGATACCGCCCAAGAACAGCGTGGCCGCCAGGAGCGAAACGACGATCATGTTGATGTATTCGGCGAGGAAGTAGAAAGAGAAGCGGAATCCAGAGTACTCGGTGAAGTAGCCCGCCACAAGCTCTGTCTCGGCTTCCGGCAGGTCGAAAGGTGCCCGGTTCGTCTCGGCAACTGCCGCGATGAGGAATAGCGCGAAAGCGAGCGGCTGGGAGAGAATGTACCAGTTTGGTAGAGTGAGCGAGCCGATCACCAGTGCCCGCTGCTGTTCGCGTAAGATGTCCTGCAGGCTGAGCGATCCGGCGAGAATGAAGACCCCCACCAGTGAAAGCCCGAGCACGAGTTCGTAGCTAATCACCTGTGCCGTGGAACGCAAGGCTCCAAGGAGCGAGTAGCGGTTCCCTGAAGCATAGCCGCCGAGGATGATGCCATAGACGCCGATTGAGCCGAGTGCCAGCACGTAGAGCACTGCGACATTGATGTCCGCGACGAGCAGGGGGATCTCCAGGCCGAAGAGGTGTAGCGTCTCCCCAAAGGGGATAACTGCGGCACCAAGAGGCGCCAGTGCAAAGGAGAGGAGCGGTGCCACTAAGAAGACAAGCCGATCAGCGTTAGCTGGGACAATATCCTCTTTGGCGAGAAGCTTGACCCCATCCGCAATCGGTTGCAAGAGACCAAACGGACCAGTGCGGTTTGGCCCAACACGATGTTGCATCCGTGCCAGGACGCGCCGCTCAAACCACGTCATGTAGGCCATGAGGCCGAGCAGCACGTTCAACAGCACAAAGCCCACAGCATAGCTCACCAGCAATCGCTGCCAGTCCATTCCTTGCGCCGCCTCACCTGTCTCCCACCGTCAGCGGTCGACCGATCCGAGTACGATGTCGATCGTTCCGATAAGAGCGACAATGTCGGCGAGCATCGCGCCCTGTGCCATATACGGAAGCGACTGGAGATTGACGAAATCCGGGCTCCGGATACGCAGACGATACGGGATTGGGCTCCCATCGCTGACGATGTAGTAGCCCAGCTCTCCCTTCGAATGCTCAACTGCGTGGTAAACCTCGCCCTTCGGAGGACTAAAGCCCTTAATCACCCAAATAAAATGCCGCTGCATGTCCTCGGCCGTCGTCATCACGTTCTTGTGCGGTGGGATGACATACTGCGACTCATAGGCCATGAGCGGTCCATCGGTTGGCACCTGCTCGAGACACTGTTCGATAATGCGAATTGACTGGCGCATCTCCTCAATTCGCACCAGATACCGATCGTAGACATCACCGTGCGTGCCCAGAGGAACGTCGAACTCAACGCGGTCATAGAGGAGATAGGGCATGGCCTTGCGGACATCGTAGTTGACGCCAGAGCCACGGAGGCAGGCGCCCGTGAGTCCATAGTTGATGGCGACCTCGGGCTCAATGATGCCAACCCCCTTCGTGCGGGCAAGCCAGATCGGATTCTCCGTTAGTAAATCCTCGTACTGACGAATCGCCTTGGGAAAGTACCGGCAGAATTCCCGCACCATCTCCGGGAGATCCGGCGGGATCTCCCGAGAGAACCCGCCGATCTCCATCATGTTGGTTGTCAGTCGTGCACCACAGAACTTCTCAAAAATGTCGAGGATCAGCTCACGATCACGGAACGTATAGAGTGAAACAGAGAGCGCTCCAATATCCAACGCGTGTGTGCCGAGCCAGACAAGATGCGAGGCCAAGCGTGCGAGCTCGGCCATGATCATACGCCAGTATTGCGCACGCTCCGGAGCCTGGAGGCCACAGAGCTTTTCAACTGCGAGCACGTATCCAAGATTGTTTGAGGGGGCAGCGACGTAGTCCGTTCGGTCGGTCCACGGCACAAACTGAGCGTAGCGGTGCGACTCGCCGAGCTTTTCGACCCCGCGGTGCAAGTAGCCAATGACGGGGTCGCAGGCGATCACCGTCTCACCCTCGAGAGTGAGGCGGACGCGAAGCACGCCGTGTGTGCTCGGATGTTGCGGGCCCATATTGAGGACGAGCTCGCGCCGCGTCGGAGTAAGCTGCCGGACTTCACTCAGAATGACCGGCGTTGGCTGTGAGAAGTCGATCATGGTCCTGGCCTCCGCAGTGTACCGCGGATCCGCGGTGCAGGCGAATCGAAGCCGGGCTGAACATAGTCGCGGTACCCGCGCAATGGATAGTCCTTGCGCAAGGGATGTCCCTCCTCCCAGTTCTCTGGAAGAAGGATGCGCCGAAGATCCGGATGACCTTCAAAGACCACACCGAACATGTCATAACACTCACGCTCAAGCCAGGTCGCTCCCGCGAAGATCGGCACCAGCGAGGGAACAGTCTCTCCGTCATCGACACTGCACTTCACCCGCAGGCGCTGACGCCGTGGGATCGAGTAGAGCTGGACAACAATGTCAAAACGCGGCCGTTCACGCAGGTAGAGCATGTCAACTGCGGTGATATCCGTCAGGTGGTTGTAGCGGAGCTCCGGATGCGTCCGGAGGAAGGCGACCACGTCACGCAAGGCGCGCCGATCAACGTGAATCGTCATCTCGTCACGGAAGACGGTCGCTTCACGGAAAGCGTCTGGGAAGCGCTCATGGACCAGACGAACCGCGGGGTGCTGCTCAGGATCAGTCGGCCCCCAGTATCCGGTTAGATCCCACGGACTCGTCACCGTCGGCGTTGGAACTGATTGATGTTCGCCCATCATCGTACTCCTGATGAGCGTGGGCCAAGCGCAGCTCGCGCAGCCTCGCGCTGCTCTTGGCGGTCTCTCTCCGCAGCTTCAAGACCGTACCGCTGCTTCAGCCGCTCGTAGCGGATAATCCGGTTCTGCAGTTCCAGGACGCCATAGTAGAGTGCCTCCGGGACTGGTGGACAGCCGGGGACATAAATATCGACAGGGATAACCTGATCGACGCCTTGCACAACAGCATAAGTGTCAAAAGGCCCACCGACGTTGGCGCAGCTTCCCATACTGATCACCCACTTGGGATCAGCCATCTGGTCATAGAGCTGACGCACCACCGGTGCCATCTTCTTCGTCACTGTGCCGGCCACAATCATCAGGTCAGCTTGGCGTGGCGAGGCTCGGTACAGCATGCCGAAACGCTCGGCGAGATCGAAGCGAGGCATGGCGGAACTGATCATCTCAATAGCACAGCAGGCGAGTCCGAACTGGAGCCACCAGAGGCTGGAGCGTCGAGCCCAGCTAAAGACCCAGTCAGCCGCAGTCGTGATGATGTTGGGGTGACTCTGCGCCGTATTCACACCCATTCGAGGGCTCCTTTCCGCCATTCGTAGAGGAGCCCAATGAGCAGGATCCCAACGAACAGCGCAGCTTGGATATACCCATAAAGCGCTAACACGTCGAAGGCTACTGCCCACGGGTAGAGGAAGATCGCTTCGACGTCAAAGACGACGAAGAGGAGGGCCACAAGATAGAAGCGTGGCGTGATGCGGCCACGGGGCGGCTGAACATCAGGGATCCCCGATTCATAGGGTTGGAGCTTGGCTGGCGTCGGCTTGCGCGGCCGAACAAAGTGACCAAGGAGGATGAGAGCTGCCCCCATCACAGTACTGGTGAGAACGAGCAACCCAATGACGGCGTACTCAATAAGCGACACCGGCACACCTCACTCTCGCCGACCCCACCCTACCCGCTCGTGAAGGATAGCACGACTGTGACGGTCGCGCAGCGTTCTTGCTTGGGGGAGAGTGTGCGTGAGGGGCCCCCTCCTGGTACTACGCGTTGTCTGGTGATGGAGTCTTGCCGATTTGCCTTCGCACGGGACTCGGAGCGCGCACGGTACGCGTTATGGTCGTAGGAAGAAGTCACAGGTGGATTAGTGCGCCTCAGGGGTTCGCTGAACCGGGTGGCTCGCCTGGAAGGGTTGGCGGCCTGGGGACGGGCAAAGAAGCTGGACTGGGTGGTGTTGGTTGGGGACTTGGGATGTCTGGTCCTTCTGCTGGCCCGTTCGACTCACTGGTCGCCGGTGTCGGAGTAGGTTGACGAATCTCGATGCGTGGTCCGATGCCCACCATCGCTGCATAGGCCTGAAGCGAACTCCAGCCCCGGCCTGTCATGCCCTTTGGGGTGGCAAGGGCTGCTCGTAGCTCGCGCAGCTCGTTCTCTGACGCCTGATAGCAGCGGAGTCGTGGTGGTCCATCCCGCACACTCAGCTCCGTGACGGTCCGCACTCCTCGGATTGGGAGCTTGCCGGTTGCCGCACAAACCTGAACCTCCACGATACCCGGTGGCCGTTGAAATTCGACCGGAACTGGTTGCCCGTCGGGCCCGAGAAGTGTCTTGGTAAGTTGCGGATCTTGGTGAACTTTCACCATGAAATCGTGCCAGATCAGCGCGGCGCTCGAGATCCCGTCGAGCCCACGGGTCGGTTGGTTATCAGTTCTCCCGACCCACACACCGACGACGAGATCAGTCGTATAGCCGACCGTCCAGAGGTCCCGTGCGTCCTCGCTAGTTCCAGTCTTAGCTGCGACTGGTCGATTATCAAGTTCGGGAAGGACGAGCGGATTATTTAGCCCGAAGATCAAAGCGCGTGCCTTGTTATCGGAGAGAATATCCGTAATGAGATAGGCGTACTCGGCGCGAACGACCTGAGGGGCTTGCTCAAGCGTCTTTGTACGGTCGAGCTGATAGATGCGGTTATTGCCTGGTGCAATGATTTCGACTATGGGGTTGTACGGCACATACTTGCCGTTATTGGCAATGGTCGCATAGGCGTTCGTGAGCTCGAGCAGTGAGACCTCACCGCCACCAAGCGTAATTGAAAGACCGTAGTAGCTTGGATCGCGCCAGAACCCTGTTTTGATGCCAAGCCGGTGGGCCATGTCGATCATCGCTGGGGCACCGACAACCTCGATTGCCTGCAAGGCGGGAAGATTCAGCGAGTTGGCAAGCGCCTCCCGCACGGTGATCGCCCCAAAATGCTGGCCAGTCGCATTCTTCGGTTCATATTTGCCAAAACCCGGAATGTTCCACACCTTGGCGTAATCGAAGACGATAGTCCCCGGATACCAACCAGCCTTCTCGAAGGCAGTGAGGTAGGTAATCGGCTTGATTGCGGATCCTGGTTGGCGCTCAGCCGTTGTCACGTTGAACTGGCCATCGATTGTGTCATCGTAGAAATCGGTACTACCGACCATGGCGATAATCTCGCCGCTCCACGGAAGCATGGCAACAAGAGCACCGTTATTGACACGGTAAGGAGCGAGTTGCTGAACACGACGCTTCACAATCTCCTCGGCTGCCTGCTGGACGGAAAGATCAAGGGTCGTGCGCACCATTAAGCCGCCGCGGTAGACTGCCGCTGGCCCATATTTCGTCTCTAGATAATCCAGGACAAAATTGACAAAGTGCGGAGCCTTGTTATAGCGCCCCTCGCGGCTCTGAGGGTGGAGCGGCTCAGCAAAGGCTTGCTCTGCTTCAGCGCGTGTGATCATGCCAAGCTCAACCATGCGGTCCAAGACGTAGCGCTGGCGAGCCTTCGCGAGCTCGAAGTTCTTCGTCGGATCGTAGACACTTGGGGCCTGGGGGAGACCAGCGAGCATCGAGGCTTCAGCCAGTGTGAGCTCCCAGGCGAACTTGTTGAAGTAGGCTTGTGCGGCCGCGTCGATCCCATATGCACGGTTCCCGTAATAGACGTTGTTCAGGTACATCAGAAGAATCTCTTGCTTGGAGTAGCGCTGCGTAAAGCGTATTGCCATGATTGCTTCGCGTATCTTGCGGCGATAGGTACGCTCGGTACCGATCGTCTCGGGATAGAGCATGCGCACGAGCTGCTGGGTGATCGTCGACGCGCCGCTGGTGCTCTCACCGCTGAGGTTGAAGATAAGACTGCGCAGGATCGCACGCGGCTCGACTCCTGAGTTTGTCCAGAACGTCTGATCTTCTGCGGCGATGGTCGCATCGATAATCCAAGCACGATGTGGCTTGTTCGGATCGTTCTGCTGTTGGCGGATGTGGTCCATCAACTCCTCGTAGCTGATGGCGGTCCGCCAGCCAGTTGAGGGGTCGGTCACCTCGCTTAGGAGAACCCAGTTGCGGTCGTAAATCTTCGTCGTCTGGAATTCCAGCGCTTCAAAGCGGTCGGGGGAAGGTAGGTCGACAGTCAAAGCCGACCATCCAAGATAGCCTGCAGCGGCTGCAACCCCAGCTCCAACGAAGGTGAGCAGGGCGAGTGTTAAGCCGATTGCCCCAGCAATACGCAACAGTGCGTTGGTGACGGGATGACGCTGCCGGGCTCGTCGTCGGCGTGCGAGGATGACAGTCGTCCCGTTCGACTGGCGACGTCCGTTGCCCCGCCCCCGTCCGTTGCCCCTGCCTGGTGTTCGCTTCGTGTGCCCGTGTCGCGCCATTGCTTTGAAACCTCGACCAAGCAGCTGCTCACCGCAGAGGATACACGACTGACGGGTGCTGTGTTCGTGTGTCGTGGGGAGTGTGGGGAACTGGGACTGCTGCCAACCCTCGCGCCGCACTGGGATCGGGCAGAAGTATATTCCTCTAGGACGATAGGCAAAGTGGATGAGAAACTGATGGATGCGCAGGGTATGATGTTGTCCAAGGGATGAAAGGAGTGCTCCCGTGGAACTTCGAGCACTGCGTGGACTAGCTGTCATCGCTGTCGAAAGTGGGGAGCGGATTGGTGAGGTCTCCGACGTACTCCTCGATCCACAAGAGCGGCAGCTTGCGGTCCTCCGCGTGCGGCGCGGTGGGCGGTTCCGCGGGGATCTCAGCGATGTGTTGTTTTCGGAGCTGCAGAGTATCGGACGCGACGCAGTGATGCTGCCGCATCGTGAGGTACTCCGGCCGGCTAGTGACGAGGAGAGGGCAACGCTGCGGCTCGACGAGTTTGTTGGGCTCCGGGTAGTGACGGAACGAGGGGAAGCGCAAGGGACCGTGGACGATGCGGAGTTCGATCCAACGAGTGGCGTGCTCACGGCAGTTGTGATTGCCCCTCCTGGCATCGGCGGTTTGCTTGGTCGACGACGCACAGTGCCGATCGAGCAAGTCCGGACGATAGGTCGCGACGCGGTTGTCCTCCACGAGATCGGACCTGGCGAGCGGGAAGATGAGAGGCAATCCGGCACGGATCATCCGGTGGTCTCAGCTGATACCGAGCAGACGCACCAGGAGTAGTCCCAGGAACGGTGCCGGAACAATGTCACGGAGAAGTGCGAGCCAGAGTGGTAGCCGTCGCATTGGTCGCGTCAGTCGCCAGAGTGTGGCGAGTATCCACCATAGCCCACAGACGAAGGCGATGAGTGCCCAACTTGTCATCGATCTCCTCAGAACAACGTGACGAACGGGGTGGACGATGCGCATTCTCTTCGTATCACCGTTTGACTTTAGCTATCCAGGCGGCGTCAACGAGCACATTCTTCATCTGGATACAGAATACTGCAAGCTTGGTCACGAGACACGAATCTTGGCTCCTCGTTCGCCCGGTGAGGCGGAGAGTGATGATGGGCACTTTATCAAGCTGGGCGTCGCTGTACCTATCCCGGCGAATGGCTCAACTGCGCGGATCACGTTGTCGCCGTTCGTCTCGGGTAAGGTGAAGGAGCTCCTCCGCCGCGAGCGTTTCGACATTGTTCATCTGCATGAGCCTCTCGCACCGATGTTACCCCAGCTTGCACTGTTGCATTCTCGCTCGGTGAACGTTGGGACATTCCATGCGGCGCGAGCGCACAATTGGGGGTATCTTTCGGCCAAACCGGTGCTGAGTCTCCTCTTCACCAAGCTTCATGGGCGCATTGCCGTCTCGCCGGCTGCACTTGAGTCGATTGCCCGTTACTTTCCAGGGTACTACGAACTCATCCCGAACGGCATCGATAGTGAGCGGTTCCGTCCTGACGTTCCTCCGATCGCGCGTTTCGAGCGTCCAACGGTGCTCTTTGTCGGCCGGTTCAACGAGTCGCGCAAAGGACTCCGCTACTTGCTGGAAGCGCTTGCTCTGGTGCGGCGTGAGTTTCCAGATGTCTTGCTCGTTGTAGTCGGTCCAGGGGATCCGCAGCGCTACGAACGACAGATCGAGCGGGCAGAACTTGGTGAGAACGTCCGCTTCGTTGGCCCTGTCTCGGAGGAGATCTTGCCGTCCTACTACACTGCCTGTGACGTGTTCTGTGCGCCAGCGACGGGTGGGGAGAGCTTCGGTATCGTTTTGCTTGAGGCGATGGCGAGTGGGCGCCCGGTCGTTGCCAGTGATATCCGGGGATATCGCTTCGTGCTCCGTCACGGTGTTGAGGGATTACTGGTCGAGCGGAAAAATGCCGAGGCTTTGGCCGTGGCGCTGGTGCACCTCCTGGCTGATCCTCACCTCCGGGAACGCCTCGGCAAAGCAGGTCGGCAGCGTGCAGAGCAGTTCTCATGGTCCATGATTGCACAGCGCACGCTGGCCTACTACGAGCGGCTCTTGCGGGGAGTGCGCCAGCGAGCACCGGAACCGCCGATGGACTGGTGGAACTCACTTCGGGTCGCGCTCCGCGCATGGTCGGGGAGGTAAGAACGCGTGCTTAGTTCGCTAGTTGCGGATCGGGTGCGCGAGCGTGTCTTACGGCTGGGCGCGCTCCTTGCACGGGCTGGCCTTACACCGAACCAGCTGACGGTCATGGGTCTCCTGCTCAATGGAGTGGTGGGCTGGGTTGCTGCCGAAGGTCGACTTCAGCTTGCCGGCGTCCTTCTTCTCGTCGCTGGAGCCTTCGATCTGCTCGACGGTGCGGTAGCGCGTGCGACACGACGCGTGACACGCTTTGGAGGTGTGCTCGATTCCGTCCTTGACCGGTACGCTGAGGCCTTTGTGCTCGGAGGACTCCTCATCTGGGTAGTGCGGATGGAACTCGGTGCCGTCCCCGTCCTGCTCTGCTATGCAACGATTGTGGGGTCGATTCTGGTGAGCTATGTCCGAGCACGGGCAGAAGGTGCCGGTATTCAGCTCACACAAGGCTTCTTTGCACGACCAGAGCGCGTGGTGGTGCTTGCCCTGGGGCTCATGCTTAACCACCCACTTTGGGCGCTGTGGCTTTTGGCCGTGGCGACCAACCTGACTGTTCTGCAGCGGCTGTGGCTTGTCCGTCGTACAGCCGGGGACTAACCGAATTGGTACGTGGGATCCTTCGTCTCTTCACCATTCAGCTTCTCGCACTCCTTGTGATCGCCTGTTCGCTGCCTGGGCGGGGAGCGGTCTCCTCAGGGACAACGCTGACCGTCGCAGTGCTCGATGTCGGACAAGCGCTTGCAGTGGCAGCGGTCACGGCCGATGGGCACGCACTTTTGTACGATGCTGGGAACAGCCGGGAAGACGCTACACAGGTGATCCTGCCGTTCTTTCGGTCGCATCGCATTGATCGGCTAGACTACCTGGTATTGAGCCATCCCGATCAGGACCATGTGGGTGGTATGCCAGCAGTGCTCGAGGGGATCTCGGTGAGTACGTACGTTGATCCGGTCTTGCCTTCCACAAATCGTGCATATGGAGAAACGCTCCGCTTGGTGCGTGATTTACGTATCCGACCACTCCGGGCCGAGCGTGGGCTGGTGTTGGAGCTCGGTGCACATGTGCGGGCAAAGATCCTGTGGCCAGAGAGACCGTTCATCCTCAATGCGGATGGCGAAGTCTCGGACAATGACAACTGTGTTGTCTTGCTGTTGGAGCACGGCGCTGTCCGCATGCTCCTGCCAGGCGATCTGGAGACCCGCGGGGAGGCGGCCCTTGTCGCGCGTGAAGCGGAACAATTGCGCGCGGCTATTCTCGTTGTCGGTCATCATGGGAGTCGCACCTCCTCGAGCGAACTCTTTCTCTCCGCTGTTCAGCCAGAAGTGGCCATTATTTCGGTGGGGAAAAACAACGCTTATGGACATCCGCACGAAGCGACGGTGCGGCGCTTGCGTGCTGCCGGTGCTCGCATCTACCGGACAGATGTCCATGGAACAGTGGTGGTGACATCGGATGGCGAACGGTATACCCTGAACACACAGGGAGAACGGTCGTGATGCAAGGTCAGTTGTGGGCGACCGTCGACCGGATCGAAAGCGGGGAAGATGGGCAGGAACTTGTGGTACTCGTCTTTGACGAAGGGCCGGAGTGTGTCATGCCACGCTCACTGCTCCCCTGGCTGCGGCGTGGCATGGTGGTGCGCGTGACGTTCGAACGAGATGAAGCCGCTGAGCGTGTGCGTCGGGCTGACGTTGAGCAGCTCCAGGCAGAGCTCTTCGGGAGAGAAGAGGAATAATGAAGATCCGTTGGCTCGCCCTCGTGAGTGCGCTGCTGGCGTTGGGTTGTCTCCCATTTGGTCGGACAATACCCACCGTGACACCGACGGCGCTTCCCACCCCGACGCCGTTACCGGTATTGCCAATTGTGACTCCAACACCACCACCACCGTCCTTCCGTGCGCCAACGCCGACCGTGGCACCAGCAGCACCAATGACGCCTGGCAGCGGTACAACGTACGTCGTGCAACCTGGCGATACCCTCTACAGCATCGCAGTGCGCTTTGGTGTCTCCCTTCAGGCGCTGATCGAAGCGAATGGAATCGAAGATCCTAATCGCTTACAGGCTGGGCAGGTGCTGGTCATTCCACGGAGTCCGTAAACCGTGGTGAGCGCTGGTGGCTCTTTGGGCCGAACGTGACGACGCGCCTGTTGTCTGACGTCACTACAGGTATCAGGCATGCAGAGCCGGTTGCGTTGTGAGCGGCCCGGGTGGAAGTAGCCGTAACCATTGGCGTGACGACCGACTCGGTGACGTGTATGTCAGCAAGCCAACGTGCGGCGCGCCCCTGAGCCAGCCTGATGCAACTCTACACTTCAGCTGGGGACAGTATCGTTCCGAGCTGATCGCTGTGGCGTTTCCCCCGGTCTCTCGCGCATGAGGACAGGACAAAGAGACAACTGGGATGGTCGAAAGCGAACCAGGAAAGATCGAACGGTAGCTTTGGCTTGTCCGATGTTTTCTGCTAAGGATATGCTACAGAATGTCACGCGCTTCCACACGGCTGGAGTATGCGGCATGGTTCTGTGCGTGTCTCCTGCTATTGCCAGTAAGCACCTCGCCCGCTCGACGTCTGGTGGGCTCGTGCTTGCGGTGCTCTTCCTTGTCCTCCTGCCGTCGCCTGCCGGGGCTGTGCTCGGTGGCCCAGATCGTGTCTACTTTCCACAGACTGGTCACACGCTCGCCTATGGTTTCCTTGAGTTCTGGTTGCGGAACGGCGATGTTCCCATCTTCGGATATCCGCTCAGTGAGGAGCTAAGCGAACAGGGAATGACCGTGCAATACTTTGAGCGTGCTGTTTTTGAGTGGCATCCTGAAGCGCCTGCCGAGTGGCGTGTCCAGCTGCGACGTCTCGGGGTTGAGGCAACGAGTGGCCGTTCTGATCGGGCGTTCCGTCCTGCTGAAGCAATGGATAACGTGGCCTGTCGGTACTTCGTGGAGACGCAGCACAACCTCTGCCACGGCTTCCGCTGGTTTTGGGAGCGCTTCGGAGGAGTACGGATCTTCGGGTATCCCATCAGTGAGGAGCTCACTGAAGATGGCCTTACCGTCCAATATTTCGAACGTGCTCGACTGGAGTGGTATCCGCAGAAACGGGGGACGGCTGGGGAAATCGAGGTGACGCGCCTTGGTGAGTGGGTTGCTCGCCGGATCTCAACACAGACGGCGCCACTTGACCAACCACCCGATATCCCCCTGTACACGCCAGAGTTGTTCCCGCGCGTGCCGACTCTCGTGCGGACTCCGCCGGCCGGGGCACCCGTTGGCGAAGCGAAGTGGATCGAGGTCGATCTAAGTCAGCAAGCACTCCGAGCCTGGGAGTACGACCGCCTTGTCTTCGGGACGCTTGTCTCGACCGGGCTCCCACAGTATGCGACGCCAATTGGGAGATTCCGTGTGTACGTGAAGCTGCGTTACGAGCGGATGCGGGGTGGGACACCAGGGATTGACTATTACGATCTCCCGAATGTTCCGCACACGATGTATTTCTATCTCGGCTATGCACTGCATGGTGCCTACTGGCACAACAACTTTGGCCACCCGATGAGTCACGGCTGTGTGAATCTTCCCTTAGACGCTGCTGCGTGGCTCTACGACTGGACTCCTGTCGGAACGGTCGTTTGGATCCATCCCTGATTGGCCTGCCGCCGTGGTATACCGGGTCCAGGGTGCAGTGAGCCGCATGGAGCGTGTGCCCGTGTCATGGCTGCTCCGGGCCATCCTACCAGTCCTTCTGCTCACAGCAGCCTGTCGCAGTTTACCGACCGCGCCGACCGGGGGAATGGTATCAACACCGGTTGTCCCAACGGCTCGGGTGACAGAGATGTCCACTCTTCCACCGCTGCCAACCCCTTCTGTTGCTGTCGACCTCCCGCAATCCTGCACGCTGGAGAAAACGCTGGACAGCTTAGCCGCATTCCTCTCCGCGTTGAGTCGTGGCGATGGCGAACGCCTCAGAGGCTTCCTCGGATTACCGACATCCTGGGCTGTCGAGCCGCGGATCTATGCAGTTGTGCCGCGTGAGCCGGAGGTGTTGGGGACTGGCCTCTACACTGAACGGCCGGAGGTGTTCCTTGATTGGGTGGAGCGGCGAGCAATGCAGCGTGAACGGTGGAGCATCCTGGAGTTTGTGCGCTTCGTTCCGATCGATGAGCAACGTCTTCTTGTGACAGCAGCGCTGCTCCGCGAGGCAGATGACCTCATGGCAAAGCCCATGCTAGGGATGATCGAGTTCGACTGTACTAGGCAGGTTGTGATTTCTGTCGTTGCCGGATCGGTCGGTGCTGAAGCACTGCCAGCTAGCCCGCAGGGACTGCTTGTCACAGCGCTGCGGCAGCGCCCACTCCGGCTGCCAGAGCCTGCCCAACCCTGTCCACGAACTGCTTGGGCATTCGGGAGTGTGATCGGTGAAGGACCAGTCTACCTGGGACTGGGCCCAGATGCTGTAGTCAATCTTGGTGATCGCAATGCAACAGCCGGCCAAACGATCAGCACCGAACTCCGGATCGCGGCAGCCGAGCATGGTCCCATTCTTGTTCGCCTATTCAAGCTTTTGGAGGTTTCTCCTCTCTTGGTGAATGGTGAGCCGGCACTGTTTATCGAGCCGAGTCGCACGGGTGAACGATCACTGTCGGTGGAACTCCAGGTGGAAGGACCAGGATGTTATGTCTTACAGGCTGACGGTGCGACTTGGCAAACACAGCTTGTCTTTGAAGCTGTTCCCGATGCCCTGGAGGGGCTGGCGCCGAACTTGGCCGTCGTCGCGTTCCCGGCGGGGCTCCGTGTCGTTTCCGCGGTGCGTGAGGATGCTGAGACAGTCAGAGTTGGCCTAGTCGGCCCGACACTCGTGGCCAGGCTGAGTATCTCTGTTGCCGGACCTGGTGGACCCACAGCCGGGCCGGAAGCACAGTGTGTCCGGGTCTCAGAGCGGATCCAGCTCTGTTGGGTACCGCATCCGGTGTGGGGCTGGCCACAAACCGCAGTGTGGCAGGACGGTATACGTCGCTACCAGCTTGTGGTGCTCGCCGGTAACCGTGATGCCTGGAGTGAGCAAGAGCTCCTCGAATTGGTCCGTCGGGTGAACACAGGTGGAGATCAACCCGGTGCGTCGTGAGGTTTGCAGAGTTGAGATGGGCTGGCTTGGTAGGGCTAGACGACTTGCGTCAGGTCCGGCTTCCGTCAGCGGATTGAACATCATACCTGCTGTTGTGGCAGGAGATCACCCTACGAATCGGCCACGCTCCTCCGTCGAGTGTCAGGGAACTTCCGACTAAGCCGTGCTCTTCTATCGGGGTGGAGTGAGAGAGACAAGATTGGGTATTCCCGGATCCTGCTGTCCTCTCTCACACGGCACAAGCCAGAGTATGTGGCGGCGCTGCAGCTGGCTGCGACAGAGAGGCATAGCGGGGTTAGCTGTGTCGGACTGGTGAACAGGGGGTATCCCTAAGACGGTAGCTTCAAACAGCTGCGTTACGGCTCTACCTCCATGACCTGCCTTATGGGATGAGAGGAGCTGTCAGTTGCGTTGGTGCCTCTCCGTTCGCAGAACCAAGATCGTCAAGAGTCAAGCCCGTAAGGCAGTCAGTCGATGGCCGGATGAGATCGCGCCTTAATCGATGGTCCCCCGTGCTGCGGTTAGCATGCCCTGGTAGTTCAGCAGGCTCGCTAAGATTGACAGGAGCGCACAGGGGGCGCTGCGAGTGTTCATACGAGGTAACAGGAGGTCGCATGAGCCGGTTCACCTGGATACCAATCAAGCAGTACACGGACATTCTCTACGAGCGGTTAGAGGGAGAGGGGATCGCGAAGATCACTATCAATCGTCCTGAAGTGCGCAACGCGTTTCGACCGCTCACCGTGATGGAGATGATGGACGCGTTCGCGCACGCGCGGGACGATGCATCGATCGGTGTGGTCCTCTTGACCGGGGCTGGTGACAAAGCTTTCTGTTCGGGTGGGGATCAACGGGTACGCGGCGAGGGTGGTTACGTTGACGATCAAGGTATTCCTCGTCTCAATGTCCTTGACCTGCAAAAGCAGATCCGCTATCTCCCCAAGCCAGTTATTGCGGTTGTCAACGGGTATGCAATTGGTGGTGGCCACGTATTGCATGTGGTGTGCGATCTCACGATTGCAGCCGAGCACGCCAAGTTTGGGCAAG
The DNA here is from genome assembly GCA_938028665.1 of uncultured Thermomicrobium sp. Taxonomy (GTDB): domain Bacteria; phylum Chloroflexota; class Chloroflexia; order Thermomicrobiales; family Thermomicrobiaceae; genus Thermomicrobium. The sequence continues at coordinate 40,684 of CALIMB010000020.1, forward strand.
TCGGCCCCCGTGTTGGGAGCTTCGACGCTGGATACGGCGCAACGTTGCTTGGTCGGATCGTTGGGCACAAGAAGGCGAAGGAGATTTGGTTCCTGTGTCGTCAGTACACCGCGCAAGAGGCACTGGAGATGGGACTGGTGAACGCAGTTGTGCCCTACGAGCAGCTTGAGGAAACGGCTGTGCAATGGGCGCGTGAGATCTTGGAGAAGAGTCCAATGGCGATCCGTTTCCTCAAAGCGGCTTTTAATGCAGATACCGACGGGCTAGCCGGACTGCAGCAATTGGCGGGGGATGCGACCCTGCTCTACTACTTGACTGACGAAGCGAAAGAAGGGCACCGTGCCTTCCTGGAAAAGCGGAAGCCCGACTTCTCGAAATTCCCACGCTTTCCGTGATGCAGTGAGGTGCCGTAATGCTGATGCCGGCGAGCGATTCGGCCAGGCGAGAGACCGAAGGACCAAGATGGCGGGTGTGGTGGCTGGGAGCTCGTCCAGCGACGCTGGTGGCTGCCGTGGGTCCCGTTCTGGTCGGTACGGCCGTTGGGGTACGCGAGGCGGGAACAGTGCAGTGGTTCCCGTTCCTCGCAGCACTCGCGGCAGCACTCTTGATCCAAGTGGGGACGAATTACGCAAACGACCTCTTTGATTACCTCAAGGGAGCTGACCGACCGGAGCGGGTCGGGCCAACTCGGATCACCGCGCGCGGACTGGTCACGGTTTCTGAGATGCGTAGTGCGGTCATCCTGACGTTCGGTGCAGCAATGGTGCTTGGGTTGTACCTCGTTTGGGTCGGTGGCTGGCCAATCTTGGCGATCGGCCTTGCCTCAATTGCAGCGGGGATCCTCTATACGGCTGGTCCTTGGCCGCTTGGGTACATTGGACTTGGTGACCTTTTCGTTTTCCTCTTTTTCGGGCTCGCGGCAGTCAGTGGGAGTGCCTATCTTCAGACTGGCGACTTCTCCTGGCTTGCGGTGATCGCAGCTGTGCCGATTGGGGCGTTGATTACCGCGATCCTTGTCGTCAACAACTTGCGTGACATCCCGACCGATCGTGCGGCAGGTAAGCGAACGCTTGCGGTCCGCATTGGGGAACGTGCGACCCGTTGGCAGTACGCGGTGCTCGTCAGTGTTGCCTATCTCACCCCTCTGTTCCTTGTCCTCGGAGGGCGAGGAGGGCTTGCGTTGCTGCTCCCGTGGCTCACCTTGCCCTTAGCCGTCAAGCTCGTGCGCAGTGTGCTCAACGGGACCTCTGGAGCAGCGCTGAACAGTGTATTGCGGCGTACGGGGCAGCTCCAACTCATGTTTGCTGTGCTCTTCGGGATAGGGCTGCTGTGGTGAGATCGCTGCAGTGCCGTTGGTGGCCCTACCGACTGGAGTTCCGAACACCGTTCCGAACGGCGCGCGGCATGCTCTACGAACGGTACGGCCTGATCGTCGAGCTCCGCACGCCGGACGGCGTCATCGGACTTGGTGACGTAGCACCGTGGCCAGGGAGCGAGGCCCGGGCACTCCTTGAGGCGAAGGCCTGGTTGACGGAACTTCGTCAGGCCGACGCGTTCCGCGATGAGCGGTCGCTCCGTCAGGCGCTCCACCGTGTTCCTGCGTCGGCGAGTGGGGCTCGGGCGGCTCGTGCAGCAATTGAGACGGCACTCGTCGATCTGCTGGCGCAGCGGGAAGGCGTGATGCTGGCACGCTGGCTGCACCCGGCCGCGCGGCCTGCAGTAGCCGTGAATGCACTCATCGGGCTGTTTGATGTGGAGAGGACGGTCGCAGCAGCATGCCAAGCAGTGGCGGCGGGATATAGCGCACTCAAGCTGAAGGTGCGTCTGGAGCCGAGCGAGACGGAGCGGGTCGCTGCGGTGCGCGCGGCAGTTGGGTCGGCAGTGCGCTTGCGGTTGGACGCGAATGGTGCTGCGACGATCGAGCAGGCGCTCGCCTTCGCCCGTGCGATCGCTCCGCTTGATGTTGAGTACCTGGAGCAGCCGGTGGAGACGCTCGAGGACCTGGCTGAGCTCCGACGGCGTTCTCCGGTACCCGTGGCTGCTGACGAGGTGCTTATTGGCTTGGGGGAGGTTGAGCGAGCGCTCATGCTGGCAGCGGCTGACATTCTCATCTTGAAGTTGCCGCTACTCGGTGGGCCACACTGCTTGCTTGCTGCAGTGGAGCAGGCGGCTCGGTGTGGGATTGGGGCAGTGATCACGAGCATTTTCGAGTCGGGCATAGGGCTCGCAGCGGCACTGCACACGGCAGCAGCTCTGGCGGATCACGAGCAAGTACATGGATTGGCGACTGCGGTGATGCTCCGCTCGCTGGGAACAGCCGAACGGTTCGAACCGGTGGAAGGGCGACTTAGCCTACCGTCTGGGAGTGGACTTGGAGTGCGGTGGGACGAAGGGCAAGCAGGGACATGAGGGAAGAGCGATTTGCTCGCCGGCGTGTTGCTGCAGTAATGACTGGTGGGCTGGTGACAGTACTTGGTTTTGCGCTGTGCGCGGTTATCGTGCCACGGGTGCTGGTCAGTTCGACCGGGCTCGCGAACGTTCTGGTAATACTGGCGGCATCACTCATTGCAGGCAGTTGGATGCTGGTTGGGGCGGGAACGCGCCGCTTCGGTGGCCGGATATGGGGTGCGCTCTTTGGTCTCTTGGCCTATCTGTTTGTAGGAGCTCTCTGGACCGCTGGCTTCGTGCTGATCGATCCATGGGAAGTCGACTTCCGGCAGATTGATCTCATCCGGTTCATCCTTTACTCGGTGTTCTTGTGGCCGTATGCGCTCGTCTACACGTTTGATTGGTTTGGGCTCGGAGGGATCTGAGAGGGCGACGATGCGTCTTCCGGAGTGGCTGGCCTGGCGTGCGGTCGCGACACCGGAGCGGACGGCACTCATCTGGCGCCAGCGCGCCTGGACGTTTGCGGAACTGGCGCAGGATGCGGACCGCATGGCGCGTCAGCTCGCTGGACTTGGTGTTGGGCCTGGCGACCGGATTGCCGCGTGCCTGTCGAATCGGCCGGAGCTCGTGGTGTTGGCCCATGCTGTGAGCCGGCTTGGTGCGGTGCTGGTACCGCTCAACATACGTCTCACTCCTCAGGAGCTCTTCATCGTGCTCTCTGATGCTGATCCACGGGTTGTGCTAGTCGAAGCAGCGACGCGACAGGCAGTGGGGTTGTGGGCCGGGACGGTGGTTGAGGTTGAGAGTGAACTTGTTCAGCTGCCGGAGGCAATGGTGGACCTCCGGCGAGACGTTGAGGTTGAGGCGGTACACACACTGATCTATACATCGGGAACAACCGACCGTCCGAAGGGTGTTTTGCTCACGTACGGCAATCACTGGTGGAGCGCTGTGGGTTCTCACCTGAACCTTGGAGTCCTGCCAGACGATCGCTGGCTGCTCTGCTTGCCGCTCTTTCACGTGGGAGGGCTCTCGATCCTCTTCCGCAGTGTTATTGGCGGATTCGCGGTGGAGTTGCACGAGCGGTTCGACGCAGCACTGGCGAACGCCGCGATTGAGCGCGGGGTGACGCTCGTCTCGCTGGTAGGGACGATGCTCTGGCGAATGCTCGAGGAACGCGGTGAGCGATGCTATCCGGCGCATCTTCGTGCTGTGCTCCTTGGCGGAGGACCTGCACCGCGTCCGTTGCTTGAGCGCTGTGTTGCAGTCGGGCTGCCGGTGCTACAGACGTATGGATTAACAGAGACCGCATCACAGTTAGCAACCCTCGCACCTGAAGATGCACTGCGCAAGCTGGGTTCGGCTGGAAAACCGCTCTATCCGAACGCGCTGCGCATCGTCCTGCCGGACGGAAAGATAGCTGGACCAGGTGAGCCGGGAGAAATCGAAATACAGGGGCCAGTGGTCACACCAGGCTACTGGCGACGGCCGGATCTTACTGCGCGTGCCTTCTCTGACGGGTGGCTACGCACCGGTGATATCGGGTATCTCGACGAGGAAGGGTACCTCTACGTACTCGACCGGCGTGATGATCTGATCGTGACCGGTGGGGAGAATGTCTTTCCAGCTGAGGTTGAGGCGGTGCTGCTTGGTCATCCGGCTGTCGCTGAGGTAGCCGTGATAGGGATACCGGACGTCGAGTGGGGGCAGCGAGTAGCGGCTTTCGTCGTGCTCCGAGGGGGAATGCGTGCCACAGAGAAAGAGCTCGTTGCCTGGTGCCGTACACGACTGGCAGGGTACAAGGTGCCGCGTGTGATTCAGTTCGTCGAGCAGCTTCCGCGCACGGCCAGCGGCAAACTACAGCGTTGGCTTCTTCGCCAAGCGTGGGAATGCACTGTGCACGGTCGGACGAGCGGTACCGGGGAGCTGCACCAGGTCTGATCGACCGACTTCCGGAACTGTCCTGCAAGGTGATGCTGCGTGCCTGATGTGCCCGAGCAGTTCGGGACATGATGGCCGTGGGTAATGACATGCGTGCTTTGATTGGGTTACTGGACGCAGCTCGACTGCCTGTTTCCTGGCAGGTAATGATTGTTCGGGGTCACAGTCTAAGATGGAGAAAGGAACGGAGTGAGCAGTATGCTGCACAAAGGCGATTGTTCCTGGGGTCGTGCACACCGTACAATGCGCGATGATGGGGGCAGCGCCTGTGCATGCTGAGCGGGGTGGGGAATGTATCTGCTTGATCAGCCAGATGCAGCGTTAGAGTACCGACGGCAATATCGAGGGCTGATCGGTATTGCGAGCAAAGTGCCGCTGCGTGATCGGGCAATGCTTAGCCTGGTTTATACGCCGGGAGTCGCCGAGGCCTGTCGCGTCATCAATCAGGACGAAGTCGCCTCCTTCGATCTTACTGGGCGCGGCAACACCGTGGCGATTCTCACCGATGCCTCGGATCTGTTCGGGCCAACCCGGGCTCCGGTTGAGGCAGCTTTGCCACTGCTCGAAGCCAAGGCTGTGCTTTTTAAGACATTCGCTGGCGTAGACGCTGTCCCGATTGGTGTCGATTTGGCGAATCCCTTGGAGATTGTTGAGGTTGCTCGTTCTCTGATTCCAACCTTTGGCGCGATCTGCCTTGACCACATTCGGGCCCCTCACAGCTTCACAATTCAGGATCACCTGGAAAAGGCTGCACCAATTCCCGTCTTCTCCAATCAGCATCACGGGACAGCGATCCTGGTACTTGGGGCGCTCAAGAATGCGCTGGAGGTTGTCGGCAAGCGGCTGGAACAGGTGCGAGTAGTGATCGCTGGCGCTGGTTTGGCCGGGATCGGGGTCGCGCGGTTGCTGACCCGCGTCGGGGTGAAGGATCTTATTGTCTGCGACCGTGCGGGTGCGATCTACCTGGGGCGGCCATACCGGATGAACTGGGCCAAGGCGTACTTGGCCAAGGAGACCAATCCGGAGCGGCGGCGTGGCTCACTCGCTGAGGTGTTGAAGGGGGCGGACGTCTTCATCGGGTTGGCTCGGGGAAACATTGTAACCCCGGAGATGATCGCCGCAATGGCTCCCGACCCGATTGTCTTCGCCCTTGCTCTGCCGTTTCCAGAGATTGACCCAAATCTCGCGCGTCAGGCTGGTGCCGCGGTCGTAGCGACCGGCCGCTCGGACTATCCGAATATGATGGATGTGTCGCTCGTCTTTCCGGGAGTCTTCCGTGGACTGCTGGACTCGGGAGCACGGAATATTCGTTTGCGCACCTTGGTCTACGCTGCCGAGGCGCTGGCGAGTCTTGTGCCGCCACAGCAACGGAGACCAGAGCATATTGTGCCGCAGATCTTCGACTTCCGAGTTGCCCCAGCCATCGCGGCTGCAGTCGTCCAGGCAGCACTTGAGACTGGCGAGGCGACGCGACAGGTCGAGCCGCAGCAGGTGGCCGAGAATACGCGGCGGTACATCTACGAGGGAGCTTTTGAACCTCCACGGGTGAGTTCGCGGCGTCCGCGTTCCCTAAACGAGCAGGCACTTGACCTCCGGAGACGGTATCGCGGTGTGTTGGAAATCCGTAGTAAGTTACCTGTTCGTGACCATCATATTCTGAACCTACTCTATCTACCGCCAGCTGCACTTGCTCCCGTCGACGAGGTGCGCCAGCATCGTGAGGCGGTCTACGATCTCACCGTCAAGGGGAATCTTGTGGCCATTGTGACTGACGGGAGTGCTGTGCTCGGCCTTGGTGACATCGGACCGCAGGCGGCGTTGCCGGTGATGGAGGGAAAGGCCGTTCTGTTCCAGTCACTGGGTGGTGTTGAAGCCTTCCCGATCTGTATCGCCGAGCGTGATCCACAACAGATCGTCGACATCGTCGTAGCAATCGCGCCCTCGTTTGGTGGCATCAACCTCGAAGATATCTCGGCTCCGCGATGCTTCGAAATTGAGGCGGCCCTTAAGGAGCGCCTCGATATGCCGGTCTTCCACGATGACCAGCACGGAACGGCAATTGTGGTGCTTGCCGGGCTCATCAATGCCTGCAAGCTCCGCGGGACGCCGCTGAGTGAGGCGAGAGTGGTAATTAACGGTGCAGGTGCGGCTGGAATTGCAACCGCCAAGCTGCTCTTAACGTATGGGGTTGGTGATCTCATTCTGTGCGATCGGCATGGGACCATCTACCGCGAGCGTGAAGTGGGAATGAATCGCTACAAGATGGAGATTGCTCGCCTGACAAATAAGGCGGGTGTGCGCGGCGGGCTGGCTGACGCACTGGTTGGAGCCGATGTGTTTATCGGGCTCTCCAGCCCCAATATTCTCTCTCCTGAGATGATCCGCACCATGGCTCCTCACCCCATTATCTTTGCCCTTGCAAATCCCGATCCCGAAATTCTGCCCGATCTCGCCCTTGAGGCCGGTGCGCTGGTGGTGGCCACCGGCCGCTCTGACTTCCCGAACCAGGTCAATAACTCCCTTGCCTTCCCCGGGGTCTTCCGAGGCGCCCTCGATGTCCGTGCCCGGGACATAAACGATGCAATGAAACTGGCAGCCGCGCAGGCAATCGCGGAGCTCGTCACGCCACGTCAGCTCTCACCGCAGTTCATTATCCCCGATAGTCTCGACCTCAATGTTCCTCCAGCAGTCGCTGCTGCAGTCGCACGGGCTGCAATGGAAACCGGGGTGGCCCAGGTGCAGGTCGATCCGGATGAAGTAGCCGCGCGGACGCGGGAGCTGTTGTACGAAGGAGTGCGCCACTAGTCGGTCAACGACCAAGACAAACCGACCGGATGAGGTGAGCCAGCAGAGATCGAACGCCCCGTGGGAACCGGTTGGTTCTGTCCTTGCAGGGAACTCCCGGAGTCTACCCTTCGTGTTATCTGCGCTGGTACCGGAGCTACCACGTGGCTTTGTAACCCTGAGAGAGCGGTCGCAAGGGCACCCATGGCGATGCATGTACCGGAGCTACCACGTTGCTTTGTAACCGCAGGGCTTCAAAGAACGCTTTCTCAAATGGTGGAAACGAGTCACGCCAGTGCAACAGACTGGCTCGCTCATTGAGGAGATGGATCGCAGGGTGAGCGTGTAGCGCGTCCATTTGTGTAACCCCGGGAGAATGGACTGTTATGCACGAGGTTCTCCGCTGGGTGTCGTGTCCCGCCCGGTAGTGACTTGGTCCAGATTGGACAGCATCAGGCGTGTTAAGCAGCTGTCCGGGTGAGGTTCTGACGGGGAGATTGCGTGGCGAATGGTTCGAGATCACTCGTCTCCCAGGAATCGTAGCGCGGCCACCGCCGTCGCAACCACTTGTGGATTTCCACGGCGATCAAAATCGTCAGTGCAACTGCCACGATGTGTGGCCAAATCTCTCTGGGGATGGGTTGGACACGCAGGACAAGTTGGGTGAGCGGGATGTAGAGCGCGGCGACGTGGAGGCTCAACGCCGCAAGGACGGAACCAAAGAGCATACGGTTGGAGAATGGATTCATTCGCAACAGCGAGCGGGTGGTCGAGCGGGCGTTGCCGACCTGGAAGTTCTGGAAGATCACCATTGTGGTGAGGGCGACGGTGCGAGCCAGGTCAACCGAGCCAGTGGAGCGAAGCGTCCAGTCGAACATGTAGAGTGTGCCTGCTGCCATGATGAGACCACTCAGAAGGGTCCGTTCCCAGAGGAGTGGCGAGAGGAGTCCCTCGCGGCGTGGGCGAGGCCGGCGCCGCATCAGTCCCGGTTCTTTGGGTTCAAAGGCCATAGCGACATCTTGCAGGCCGTTGGTAACAAGGTTGAGCCAGAGGAGTTGTGCCGGGTAGAAGGGTAGAGGCCAGTTAAACAGGATGGCAAAGGGAAGAACAAAAATCATGGCTGCGCCGGTCGAGATGAGAAAGAAGGTCGCTTTGCGCAAATTGTCAAATGCTCCGCGCCCTTCTTCGACCGCTGCCACAATGGTGACGAAATTATCGTCGGTGAGCACGATATCGGCCGCTTCCCGTGCCACGTCAGTGCCACTTTTGCCCATGGCTACACCGATTTCCGCGGCACGGAGCGCTGGGGCATCGTTGACACCATCGCCAGTGACGGCAACCGTCTCACCATTGGCTTGCAAGGCACGGACAATGCGAAGCTTCTGTTCTGGCTCAACGCGGGCAAAGACGGAGACCCGCTGCACCACCTCACAGAGTTCCTGATCCGACAGACGCTGGAGTTCGCGACCAGTCAGGACACCGCTTTCACGTTCAGCGATTCCCAGGTGCTCGGCGATTGCCGCCGCAGTTGCGGCATGATCGCCAGTGATCATTACGACCCGGATACCGGCTGCACGACACTCGGCAATCGCTTCACGGACACCTGGGCGTGGTGGATCCCAGAGTCCCACAAGGCCTAAAAAGGTCAAGTTACGAGGTTCAAGCAGTTCTTCCAGGCGTTCAGCTGCCTCGCTACTGATGGTTCCTGCGGCGAAACCGAGAACGCGCAATCCGCGGCCAGCAAGTTCGTGTGCTGCTGCAAGAATTCGGTCGGTTTCAAGTGGGGTGATCCCAGTTGGGCTTGCCCAAGTTGTACACATCTCCAAGATACGCTCTGGTGCACCCTTAGCAAAAAGGTGCAATTCATCTCCGACCCGTGCGACAACTGCAGCAAAACGCCGCTCTGGCTCAAAGGGAACGACAACAACCGTTGAGTACAGGCTCTCAATCTCCTCTCGAATGAGACCTAGCTGCATTCCAGCCACAAGGAGCGCGATATCTGTCGGATCGCCAAGACCTTCCAGTTGTTGGTCAGTCTCATCGGACACGGCCAACGTCGCCTCATTAGCCAGAATGCCAGTCAGTAGCACGCGGGTGACTGGTGGCAGCTCCCAGAAAGTACGTTCCCGAACCTCGTGTATGGGGATGTGCAAGAGCTCTGATGTGCTTCGCTCCTGTGTAAGCGGGAAAACCTCCCCTGCTGCCCAGACTGAGTGGGCGGTCATCCGGTTCTCGGTGAGTGTGCCTGTCTTGTCAGACCCAATGACGGTTGTACTCCCCAGTGTCTCCACTGCAGCGAGCTGTCGAACGATGGCCCGGCGCCGAGCCATTCGCTGGGCACTCACGGCCAAGACCAGCGTGAGGACGATCGGCAGCCCTTCCGGTACGATCGCCACGGCAGCGCCGACAGCAAACTTGAACAACAAAACCCACGGGTCGCCGCGCAGGAGACCAAAGGCGCTGATGACGGACACACCGATGACAACGAACAAGGCGACCAACCGTGCAAATCGGGCCATCTGTCGTTCAAGTGGTGTCTGTGGCTGGATCTCGTGGCGGGCTAGTTCTGCGATTTTGCCCAGTTCTGTCCGGCTTCCTGTTGCCACCACCACCCCGACGCCCCGGCCACTGGTGACGATTGTTCCGAGGTAGGCCATTGAGCGACGATCGGCTAGGGGTGTATCGGCAGCAACGGGCGATACGTGCTTGACGACAGGAACCGACTCACCAGTAAAGACTGATTCGTCGACCATGAGCGCTGTCGTCGCCAAGAGACGCAAATCAGCTGGGACACGAATCCCTGATTCAAGGAGAACGATGTCCCCTGGAACGAGTTCGCGAGCGGGAAGCTGTTGCTCCTCGCCGTCTCGGACAACGCGAGCCCGCGGGCTTAAGAACTGCATCAGCGATCGGATCGCCTGCTCAGCACGGAGTTCATGGAATGTCCCGAGGGTTGCGTTGATGAGAAGCACGGCGAGAATCACACCACTGTCGATCCACTCGCGGAGCGCTGCTGTGATGAGTACCGCGATGAGGAGGACATAGATCAGCGGGCTCTTAAACTCTCGCAAGAAAATGCGTAGTGCATTCGGCGGTCGGATGACCTCGAGTTCGTTTGGTCCAAACTCAGCGAGCCGCCGTTTAGCCTCAGATACCGAGAGTCCTGCTTCAGAAGTACCGAGCAGCTCCAGGACGCGCTCTGGTGGTAAGGCGTGCCATGGGTGCGCCTTAATCAGTTCAGGAGTGGTTGGTGTAGTCGTGGTCTCGGTCATCTTGTTACCTTTTTGATATATGAGACTCAGCCTTGAGCAGCCGACAGTGTAGGAGCAGCTTTACCCGACCTCCTACGGTATCACGCAACTGTTGCATTGTGGCCGGCCGTTACCTGTTCCCACGAGCGACAGCCTTGAGCACGTCGTGACGGGTCACAATCCCCACAAGCTTTCCCTCCCGCACGACGGGGACATGTCGGACGTTGGCTGCCACCATCCGCTCAGCCAATTCACCAAGTGACGTCTCTTCGGTGACAACGACCTCGGGCGGCTGTGCCACCTCGACGGCCTTGAGCTGCCGGGCTTCGGCGTAGATCTGCTCGATCCCCTCCGGGCTAACCCAGCGTCCAAAGAGCTGTGGGGCGCGGAAGGCAGAAAAAGGAATTGGCCGCTCTCGAGCGAGAAAGTCCTCTTCCCGTAAAAGGCCGATCAGGTGTCCCTCCGTGTCCACAACTGGAATCGCACCGATCTGGTGCTTCAACATGAGCTGCGCCACTTCCTCAAGTGTAGCCTCCGGCCCCACCGTAACTGGATTTGGCGTCATGATGTCGCGCACGCGGAGCTGTTGCGTAGCAGCCGGTGGCTGCTCTATGTGCTGGCGCACCGCTTGAGGGCGGTGTAACAGCAACGGAACAGAGGTGGTGTGGAGAACGTGTTCCGCCGTTGAGCCAAGCAGGACTCGCCGGACACCACTCAACCCGTGCGTACCCATGGCGATGAGGCCGGCTCGTCGTTGTAGAGCCTCTTGTACGATCGTCTCAGCTACTGACCCGTGTCCCATGCTCCAGGTCACCCGATGGCCGCGTTCTCGTAGCTGTTGCGCGATACGCTCAAGATAGTGCTCCCATCGAGCCGGCTGGTCCGCATTGGTGAGAACATGGAGAAGATGGAGGTCGAGCGGTTCATGCCCCTGACCAAGAAGGGTGAGTGCCATCTCCATTGCCTCTTCGGCGAGCGACGAACCATCGAGGGGAATAAGAACCGGGGAGAGGTTCACTGGTGCGTTTGGTGCAGGTACCGGAATTCCTGCACGAACAACAATCGCTGGTTGCTGCGCGTGCTGCACAACACGAAACGTGATACTTCCCACCAACAGGCGCGATAGCCCAACGCGACCGTGGCTGCTCATAACGATGGTGGCAGCCCTTTGGTCATTGGCAAAAGCAACAATCTCTTTGGCCGGCTCTCCAAGAAGGACTTCGACGCGCGTACGTACACCGTCTACAGCAGCAGCAAGACGGTTGATCCCTTGCCGCCGTTGCTCGAGCCAGCGCTGAATAAGGCGTTCCACCTGCTCGCCCTCAGCTTCCAGGTACGAACGGAGTGACTCGGTAATCTCGACGACTGAGAGCAGGACAAGCTCGCTTGCCAGTCGCTGGGCAATCGCTCGACCGTACGGAAGAGCACACTGTGTGACGCGCTCAGGATCCAAATAGGTGGGTAGTACTGGCACGATTACCGGCCCTGCCATGGACTCCATCCCTCCCCGTCCTCACCGGCACCTCCGACCTCGTCTCGTCCAAGCCTAGCATGCCTGGGCTGGCTCGTCGGCAGGTGAACCAGTATTCGGAACCATCACAAAGTTTTCACTGTGCACCATGAGTGCCATCCACTGGATGGAGAGTTTGCTCAGGGCTTGATATTCGTTGTGACACACCGGTTCTGCGCCTACCCACGCTGCTCTTGCTGCCTCACTCCCTCAGGGGTGAGCCACCTGTGGTAATCGGGCATGAGTCGTAGACGTACGCAGTCTCTCCAGGAGAGAACGAAGTGTTCTCGTTGCTCGTCGATCGGGTGCAGCACGAAAAGTCTGGCGCTTTGGTCGTGGCAGAGCTCGTCAAAAAGGATCGTGTAGAGTAATGGGGTCATCGCGACTGCGTCCGGCGGGTGTCCGCTGAGGAGCGTCGGGACAAGGCCTGAAGATCATGCGCCACTTGTAGGTTCTGTCGAGGGGGTCGGGAATGACAACCGCAGATGTCCGACGCGTGGTGACCGATTCGGGGATCGAGATTGCTCCAGTGTACCGCGAGACTGGGCGCCCGCCCGAGCCGGATCCCGGAGAGTATCCCTACACGCGCGGCATTCACCCGACGATGTACCGCGGAAAGAAATGGACGATCCGTCAGTACGCTGGCTACGGCTCGGCCGAAGAAACGAATCGTCGCTTCCGACTTCTCTTGGAGCGTGGCCAGACAGGGCTCAGCGTCGCCTTCGATCTTCCGACTCAACTCGGGTACGACTCTGACCATCCGCAAGCGCGGCCAGAAGTCGGGCGAGTTGGTGTGGCCATCTCGACGCTGGATGATATGCGCCGGCTCTTCGAAGGGATTGACCTGGGGGCAGTGACCACCTCCATGACGATCAACGCTCCGGCGGCTATCCTCCTGCTGATGTATCAGATCGTTGCCGAGGAGCGAGGGGTTGACCCAAGACAACTACGGGGAACGATTCAGAACGACATTCTCAAGGAATACGCCGCGCGCGGCACATACATCTTCCCTCCTCGCCCCTCAATGCGACTGGTGGTTGATACCTTTGCCTACTGCAAGGAGATCCTCCCGAACTGGAATACGATCTCGATCAGTGGTTACCACATCCGTGAGGCTGGGGCGACCGCCGTCCAAGAAGTCGCCTTTACCCTTGCCAATGCGATTGCCTACGTGCGAGCAGCGATCGAGGCGGGGCTTGCGGTGGATGAGTTTGCGCCGCGACTCAGCTTCTTCTTTGGCGCACACAATAACTTTTTCGAGGAGATTGCCAAGTTCCGTGCTGCGCGGCGGATGTGGGCCGTGATCATGCGCGAGCGGTTCGGTGCCCAGAATCCGCGCTCGTGCATGCTCCGCTTCCACACCCAAACCTGCGGCTGCACGCTTACCGCGCAGCAGCCGCTAAACAACATCGTGCGCGTCGCCTATCAGGCTCTGGCGGCCGTGCTCGGAGGTACTCAGAGCTTACACACCAATGCGTATGATGAGGCCCTTGGGCTCCCGACTGAAGAATCAGCAACGATTGCACTGCGTACGCAACAGATCCTGGCGGAAGAAACCGGCGTGGCCGATACAGCTGACCCACTCGGTGGCTCCTACTTCGTCGAGGCGCTGACTGACGAAGTGGAGCGACGAGCGTGGGAGCTCATCGATGCGATCGAAGCGATGGGTGGTGCGGTCACAGCAATTGAGCGAGGCTGGATCCAGGCGCAGATCGCCGAAAGCGCCTACGCGTGGGAGCAAGCGGTGGAGCGCGGCGAGCGCATCGTCGTCGGAGTAAACCGCTACCAGGACACGATGCCAGTGCATGTACCGGTGCATCGGCTCGACGAGACAGCGGTGGAGCGCCAGATCCGACGTGTCCAGGAGTACCGTGCTCGGCAAAGTCCCGAGCGCGTGGCGCGGGCGCTCGACCGGGTTGAGCAGGCCGCGCGGAGCAGCGAGAATATGCTGCCAGTGCTCCGGGAAGCGCTGGTAGCTGGCGCGACGCTGGGACAGATCTGCGGGCGGCTGCGGCAGGTGTGGGGCGAGTACCGACCGCGCTTCTGAAGTGTTGGCAAGGCACACTGCTGGTGAGGATACGCAACCTACTTCTCGGTCGATTCCCACGGTGGATAGCGACCGCAGGCACTATTCTGTCGTAGGCCGTCGCTTCGCGGGATTCTGGAGACCTACCGCAAGATACCTAGCGCACTACTCCAGGCCCTGAGAACCCACAGTATGGTCGGGAACCTAGCTTCAGCAGGGCTCGTCTCTTTGTGAGGAGGGTCAGACCGCTTACGACTCTCCTGCTGGCAGCTTCGAGAGCCGGCCCCATGTGCTCCGACGTGGCAGATCTGCCACGTTCGGTTCTTCTTGCAGGCTGGGTAATGAGGCCGGGCTGTGCTGGTCCAGATCTGGCGGATCTGCACCTGACGAGGAAGTAGGGAAGCGACTTACCGTCCCGTACGGCCAGCTGTCTTGTTCGCTACGTTACGAAGTGCCTCGAAGACGACTGCGGCGATGTTGGCCAAGGGCCTCTTTCACCCTCGGGTAAGAGAGATGGACGCTTGGAGTCCAGAGGCTGGCTGTTCTGAAGACTCGGCAAGTCCACGCGCAACATGGCCGTGCAGACGGCCGCAGGGACGAGTAGCCACCCGGCACCCACTGTGTACGGACGAGCTGTACGAACAATGCCGCGACTTGACAGAAGCTCCTTGCGCGTTGGGGTGTCCGTGCATATGCTTGTGGATAACTGTGGGGGAAGGTGGGGATAAGTGGGGGCTCCTGTGGAAAAGTGCCCAGCGACTCTTTCCCTGCAGATCTGAGCGACGAGGGCAGCGGTCGTGTTCCTTGGGCGATACACCCACGCCATCGACGAGAAGGGTCGGTTGGCCATTCCGGCTCGTTTCCGCGAGGCTTTCCGTGGCCAAGGGGTGCTCACGCGCGGGATTGATCGCTGTCTTACGCTCTACCCAATGGCCTCCTGGCAGCCGTTAGCTGAGAAGGTCTCTGCTCTCTCCATTAGTGATCCGGATGCTCGTGCCTTTCGCCGCATGGTTTTTGCCGAGGCGACAGTCGTCGAGTTCGACCGTCAGGGGCGCATCCTCATTCCCCCGGAACTCCGGGAGTATGCCGGACTTGACCGTGAAGCGATTGTTGTGGGAGTGCACTCCTATATCGAAATCTGGAGTCCGGAAGGATGGGCCACCCAGGCCGAACTTCTGGCAGCTGAGGGCCCATCGATCGCTCAGCGCCTGGCAAGCTTGATCTGATGTCGAATGGAGTCGGGCAAGCCATGCCCGAGAACGCTTTCCCCCTCGCCGACAAGTCCGTGTCGACGACGGTCCATGAGCCGGTACTCTTGCACGAGGTACTGAGCTACCTCACGCCGCGCCCAGGCGGACAGTATGTCGATGGAACGTTCGGCGGTGGCGGTCATGCTCGTGCCATTCTCGAAGCGAGTGCGCCGGATGGTCGTGTGCTCGCGCTGGACGCTGATCCATCGGCTGTGGAACGTGCCCGAATCCTTGCCGCGCACTATCCAGGGCGGCTTGTTCCCTGTCACGGAAACTTCCGTGAGCTGGCTCGCTTGGCCCGTCAATGTGGGTTCGACAGAGTTGACGGGGTGCTCTTCGACCTCGGTCTGTCTTCTGACCAGCTTGCTGACCCGCGGCGCGGGTTTTCCTTCCAGCTTTCCGGCCCACTCGACATGCGGTTCGATCCACGGCAGGGAATGCCTGCAGCCGTAATCGTCAATACCTGGTCGGTCGAGGAGCTCACTGACCTGTTCTGGCGATTCGGTGAGGAACCGCGAGCACGAATCATTGCTCGTGCCATTGTTGCGGAGCGGGCGCGTCGACCGATTGAGACGACAACGCAACTGGCTGAACTGGTCGAGCGGGCTGTGGGTACGCGGCGCGCGCGTATTCATCCAGCGACGCGGGTCTTCCAAGCACTGCGGATTGCGGTCAACGAGGAACTGGAAGCTCTAGCGTCCGGGCTGGAACAGGCGCTTGAGTTACTTCGCCCGGGTGGGCGGCTGGTTGTGATCGCCTTCCACTCCTTGGAAGACCGACTCGTCAAACAGTTCATGCGGCGGGAGGCAGCGTCCTGTCTCTGCCCGCCGGAAACCCCGATCTGCGTCTGCGGGCACATCCCGCGCCTGCGGATCCTGACGCCGCGGGCAGTGCGCCCGTCGGCAGCGGAAGTCGCACGAAACCCGCGTAGTCGGAGTGCCCGGCTACGTGCTGCAGAGCGGATCTGAGGTAATGGTGGCGGAAGGAGTGCGATCGGTTCCAGGCTCACGCCTGCAGCCGGTTGGCCGTCAAGTGATGCGGCGGCGCAGTCGGGCTTGGCTCACGTTGACGTTAGTGCTCGTGGGAGCCTTGGCTGGATTGTGCCTTCTCTACCTCGAGCAGACGAGTCGGGTGGTGGAACTCGGGTACAAACTTACTGCACTCCAAAAGCAGCGCGACTCTGTCGCTCTCGAGGCAGCGGCGCTGCGCTATGAACTAGCGCGGCGCCAGTCTCTCGCCCAAATCTACGAGCTGGCCACGCGCGAGTATGGTATGGTGCCCCTCCGGCGAGTCGAGGCGCTCGAGGTGGAACGCTCGGCAGCAATACCGACCCCGACCCCAACTACACCACTACACGCGCCTTGGTGGCAGCGAGCCAGTGACGCGCTCCTTGGTGTTGGGCGTGCACAAGCGGGGGATGAACCATGAGTGGGCTCTCGGCGCGCCGTCTTCGCGTGCTCTTGGCTGCCTTTGTCCTGTTCAGCGGTGCGGTCAGTTACCGCGTCGTGTCGTTTGCAGTGCTTCAGGGGCCGATTCTGGCGCAGCGTGCCGAAGCGTTCCGCTATCGTGAGGACATCGTTCCCGCGCACCGCGGAGATATTCTCGATGTCAGGGGACGTGTGCTGGCGACAGATATACCCGCTGACCGTGTCTCAGCGATCGTCCGTCAGGTGGAAGATCCGCATCGGACGGCGCAACTCCTTGCACCGTTGATCGGACGTTCAGCGGAGGAGATCGAAGCGGCGCTGACGCAACCTAATCGAGAGTGGGTGGTGCTCCAACGTCAGCTCGATCCGGAGGTCTCGGCCCAGATTCGTGCTTTAGGGCTGCCGGGTATCGTACTAGATCCGGAACCAAAGCGGGCTTACCCGATGGGCGATTTCGCCTCGCAGGTGCTTGGCTTCGTCAACTGGGAATATCGCGGAGCCTACGGGCTGGAGGCGGAATATGATGATGTCGTCGGAGGTGTCCCCGGGCAGCTCGTTGGCGAGCGTGATCTTGCAGGGAATGTGATCGCGCTAGGACAGAGTTCTTGGAATCCACCCAAAGATGGTGCGACACTCGTTCTCACGATCGATAGTGCAGTGCAATATCTCGCCGAATCGGTGCTCGATCGCACGATTCAGGAGCAGCGGGCCGTTGGAGGAACGATCATCGTCCTGGATGTTCAGACTGGAGCAATCTTGGCGATGGCCAACCGCCCCTCCTTTGACCCAAACCGTTTCACGGCCGTGCGTGATCCAGCCCTGTTTGTCAATCCCTCAGTCAGCGCGACCTACGAACCGGGTTCTACTTTCAAGGTGATAACCATGGCGCTTGGGCTTGACGCTGGTGTTGTGACCCCGGAGACCGTTGTCGATGGAGGTGCTTATCGGGAACTTCCTGACGGAACGCGTATCTACAATGCGCTGTTCCAGGAGTTCGGCCCGGAGACGATGACCGAGGTCTTAATTCACTCGAGCAACGTCGGCGCCATGGAAGTCGTTCATCGACTCGGCCCGGAGAGATTTTATGACGGGCTGCAACGCTTTGGCTTCGGACAGCCGACCGGAGTCGATTTGCCGGGAGAAGTGGAGGGAATTGTTAACCGGCCGGGAACGACCGGCTGGTCGTTGGCCACCTTCTATACAAACGCCTTCGGGCAGGGGATTGCTGTGACCCCGTTGCAGCTGGTGACTGCTGTTGCGGCGATCGCCAATGGGGGCGTGTTGATGCGGCCCTACATTGTGCGGGAGATCCGGGATGGGCAGCACATTCAGGTAACTCAGCCGACCCCGGTACGCCGGGTGATTAGTGAGAAGACAGCACGCACCTTGAGTGAGATGCTCGCGGAGGTGACGGAGAGCTACTCGACACGCTTTCGCATTCCGGGGTACCGAATCGCTGCGAAGACGGGAACGGCGGAAATTCCAGGGCCACATGGTTACGAGCGTGGTGAGGGTGCAACCATCGCTTCGGTGATCGGGTATGGGCCGGTGGAGAGCCCACGGTTTTGCGTGTTGGTCAAGATTGACCGGCCCAAGGGATCGCCGTGGGGTGAGCGAGCCGCTGGTCCCGCGTTCGCTGAAGTTTTCCGGCAGCTACTCTTGCTTTATGGGATTCCACCGTCACAGCCAGTCAACGGCACGACCGGTGAAGGAAGACAGCCATGATCGGCCTACGAGACGTGCTTGAGGGCACGAAGGGGGTCTTGCGAGGGTCGGCCGCGCCTGACCTGCTCTTCCGGCGTGTCTGGCATGATTCTCGCTCGGTTCAACCAGGTGATCTTTTTGTCGCAGTGCGGGGCGAACGGCATGATGGTCACGATTTCATCCCCGATGCCGTGCGCCGTGGTGCCATTGCTGCTCTTGTCGAGGCGCGGCGGGCTGAAGAATACGCGAGCCTTGGAGTTCCGCTGATCGTTGTGGACGATTCGCTAGCTGCATTGCTCCGCTTAGCAAGCTACTGGCGACGACTCTTTGATGTTCCAGTTGTTGCGGTCACGGGCAGTGTCGGTAAGACCAGTACCAAGGAGGCCATCGCTTCGGTCCTGACGCAGCGTTTCCAAGTCGTGCGCAGCCGCGGAAGCTTCAACACTGATATTGGGGTTGCCCTGGATCTCCTGGACATTAATCCAGATACAGATGTCGTCGTGCTCGAGTTCGGCGAAGCCTATCGGTTGGGTGAAGTGCGTGAACTGTGTGCACTGGCAGAGCCACTGATCGGTGTCGTGACCAATGTTTCCTACGCGCATCTGGCGCGGATGGGAACAGTCGAGCGCATCGCACAGAGCATTGCCGAGCTTCCAGAGTCATTGCCGGACGAGGGTATCGCTGTCCTGAATGGGGACGATTTCCGCGTTCGTCTCATGGCTGAGCGGACGCGGGCGCGTGTCCTCTGGTATGGACTCTCTCCAGATTGCCACGTCCGGGCGGAGGATATTGAGAGCCGTGGGCTCGAAGGGATCTCGTTCGATCTTGTGGCTTACGGTGAGCGAAATCGGGTGCGCTTGCCGCTGCTTGGCCAGCATAGCGTCCATCATGCTCTGGCCGCTATCGCGGTTGGATACCAGTTTGGCTTAACGCTTGACGAGATGCTGTTAGGCTTCCGCGATCCACGCGTTCAGGTGCGGCTTTTGACCGTGCCGGGTGTCAATGGCTCAACCTTGCTCGACGACACCTACAACGCCAGCCCTGCGTCCTGCATGGCAGCCCTCTCGCTCTTACAGGAAATTCCCGCCCAGCGTCGGATCGCAGTCATAGGGGACATGTATGAACTTGGTTGGTATGAGGAGGAAGGGCATCGGATAGTCGGTCGGCGGGCTGCAGCGGTCGTCGATCGCCTCTACACACTGGGGCCACGCGCTCGCTGGATTGCTGAGGAAGCGATTGCCTCGGGACTTGCACCAGAGCAGGTGTATGCCACCGATGATCGCCGGGAACTGATCGCAGTATTGCGAGAGGCATTACGACCAGGAGATTTTGTACTAATCAAAGGAGCACGCGGGATGCGAATGGAAGAGATTGTCGAGGCATTGCGAGGAGCCAGCAGCGAGGAGCGTGAACGGTGACAGAGCTCCTCGCGCTCATACGTTCGCAGAGTGTCCTACCTCGAGATCCTGGAGAGAACTTGGCTCTCTCGCTCGCCCTTTCGGGTGTCGCCTTCGTTGTGACGGTCGCGATCGGGAAGCCGTACATTGCCTGGTTGCGACGGCACAACATCGGCAAGCAGATTCGCGTGGAGGGGCCGGAGGGGCATCGCACCAAGCTTGGGACGCCGACGATGGGTGGCTTCATGTTCACGATCCCGGTCGTCGTCTTGACGGTGATTTTCAACCTCGCTGGACGACTCTCGATGCTTTTGCCGCTGGTAGTACTGCTTGGGACGGCAATCCTTGGTGCGCTTGATGACCGGCTGAGCCTAGTCACGACGCAGCGGGGTGGGGTCACGGCACGCTTCAAGATGGCATGGCTTCTCCTGTTGTCGCTACTCGCTGCGCTCCTTCTGCACTTCCCGCTTGGTTTACGTAGTATCTACGTGCCATTTGTCGGCAAGTTCGATATCGGGCTCTGGTACATTCCCATCGCCGTCCTCGGTATCGTTGGGACGGCCAACGCCGTAAACCTGACAGACGGGCTGGATACTCTTGCCGGGGGAACGGCTGCAGTGGCCTTCACGGCCTACGGGATTATTGCGTTCCTCCAGGGTCAGATTCAGGTGGTGACCCTCTGCTTTACCATGGTTGGTGCAATTCTGGGGTTCCTGTGGTACAACGCCCACCCGGCACAGGTCTTTATGGGAGACACTGGGTCACTGACGTTGGGTGCAGTGCTGGCCACGGCTGCCTTTATGACTGGACAGTGGTTACTCTTACCGCTCATTGGGATCGTTTTCGTAGCTGAGGCGCTATCGGTAATCTTGCAGGTGACGTACTACAAGCTGACTGGCGGCAAGCGTCTTTTCCGGATGGCGCCGTTACATCATCACTTTGAGCTCCTCGGTTGGTCAGAGACGCAGATTACGATGCGGTTCTGGCTGGTGAGTATGATGGCAGGTCTCCTGGGGATCGCCTTAGCGCTCGTCTAGGCTGGGAACAGGGGGCACCAATATGACCACCACGCGGCAGCTTGATCTCCGTGGCAAGCGGGTTCTGGTGATGGGACTCGGGACACGTTCCGGTGGTCTGGGTGTCACGCGCTGGCTCGTTGCTCAGGGTGCGGAGGTGACAGTAACTGACCTACGCTCCGCCGAGGAGCTGCGATCTAGCCTTGAGGTCTTACGCGATCTCCCGGTGCGCTTCGTCCTCGGCGAGCATCGCCGCGAGGACTTCGAGCAGGCTGAGATTGTGGTGCGGAATCCTGCTGTCCCTCGCGAGTCGCCTTGGCTTGCGCTCGCCCGGGCCGCTGGCGCACGGATCGAGATGGAAATGACCCTCTTCTTCCGTGTTTGCCCCGCACCGATCATCGGCGTAACCGGTACCAAGGGCAAGACGACGACGGCGACGCTCTGTGCGACGATCCTGCGTCAGTGGAAACCCGAAACCGTTCTGGCTGGCAATCTCGGGCGCTCGGTATTCGAAGTCTTTCCTGCGATTGCTCCAGATACACCGGTCGTTCTCGAGTTGTCTAGCTGGCAACTAGAAGGGCTCGATGAGCAGGGAATGAGCCCGGACATTGCCGTGCTGACGACCATTTCGCCTGACCATCTCGACCGCTATCCGTCCTTCGAGGCCTATGTGGATGCCAAGCGTGCCATCGCCCGCCACCAGCGGCCTGGTGATTGGTTTGTTGTCAATCGTGACGACCCGGTTGCCTGGTCTTGTCGGGGTATTGCTCCAGGACGTGTCATCGCCTTCGGGGAGGATGACGGAGCAAGCGAAGGGGCCTTCTACCAAGGTGATCGCCTGATCTGGCGATTTGCGAACCGGGAGGAGGAGCTTCTCCATCGCAAGGAGATACCCTTACCCGGTGACCATGCTGTCTCCAATGCCTTAGCTGCAGCGGCTGCGGCCCTTCTCCGCGGTGCAACGCTGGAGCATGCTCGGGCGGGGCTGCGAGGAGCAGAGCCGGTACCACACCGGCTCGAGTTTGTGGCCTCTGTCAATGGTGTTGAGTACATCAATGATACGGCAGCAACGGCACCAGTTGCGGTGCTTGCCGCACTCGAGACGTTCCGTGGACGACCAATCGTTCTCATCGGGGGTGGGGCGGCCAAGGGGGTCTCCCTAGCAGGGCTTGCTCAGGTTGTTGCGGCGCGTGCGCGGGCAGTTGTGCTCCTCGACGGAACAGCGACGCCTGAGTACAAGGCCGCGCTCGAGAACGCAGGAGCGTGTGTCTTTGGCCCATACCGGTCGATGGAGGAGGCGGTTCACCAGGCGGCGCGTCTTGCCAAGCCTGGTGATGTGGTGTTGCTCTCACCTGGCTGTGCGAGTTTTGGGCTTTTCCGCGATGAGTTCCATCGTGGCGAAGCATTCCGTGCCGCGGTGAGGCAACTGGCCAGCGGGCGGGGAGTGGAGCGATGAGGCGCCTGATCCACGTTTCCGCTCGAGTCCTGACTCCTCCGGGAGAGCGGCGCGTGCTCCACGAACCGGATCTTGCACTGCTCCTCACCATTCTTGCCCTGAACACTTTCGGACTCGTGATGGTGTTCAGTGCCAGCGTCGGGAGTGACCGGAGCTATGCTCTCCGGCACGCTGTCTGGCTCGGATTAGGAACTCTCGTGGCTGTGATAACCACCGCTTTAGATTACCGGATCTGGCGTCGCCTGGCGGTGCCGGCACTCATCGCCACTATTGGGCTCATGACGGCTGTTCTGATCCCAGGGATCGGTGAGGCGCGTCTGGGAGCCCAGCGGTGGATCGATCTGGGTCCGTTCTCCTTCCAGCCATCGGAGCTCGCTAAGTTTTCGCTCACTCTCTATCTAGCGAGTTGGCTTGCTGGGAAGGGCGACCGCATCCGTCAGTTTGGCCATGGTGTCATACCGTTCGTCATGCTGCTTGGTGCGCTTGTTGGCCTTACAATGCTTCAGCCGGATCTTGGCACATCGATCGTGCTTGTGGTGATCGGATTCACCATGTTCTTTGCTGCCGGGGCAGCAATGTCCCACTTTGCATTACTGGGCGCAAGCGGATTGGCAGCTGCCTTGGTTATGGCACTGGGTGCCTCCTATCGACGCGAGCGGATTCTTGTCTTACTGAGCTCCGACCAAGAACTGTTCGATCCCAACGGGCTCTTGCGAACGCTCGGCTGGCAAATTGCGCAAGCACGCCTGGCCTTTGGCGGGGGCGGATGGTTTGGAGTTGGCCTTGGGGCAGGGCGGCAGAAGTTCCAGTGGCTGCCGCACGCACACAATGACGCGATTTTCGCGGTCATTGGCGAGGAACTCGGTGTTCTCGGCTGTACAGTGCTGCTTCTCCTTTTCCTGGTGCTCGCCTGGCGTGGGTTCAGTATCGCACGACGGGTGCCCGATCGCTTTGGCGGTCTGCTCGCAGTTGGGATCACGAGTTGGATCGTCAGTCAAGCGCTGATTAACGCGGGCGGAATCGCTTCAACGCTCCCATTTACCGGAATTCCTTTACCGTTCATCAGTTATGGCGGGTCGGCGTTGGTAACCTCACTCGCAGCGACAGGCATCTTGCTCAGTATCTCGCGGGCGACTGTTCCCCGTGGTGCTGAGCGAGTGGTCTTTAAGCCAACCCCAAAACGCCGAATGCAGCATCCAGCAGTAGCACCCGTGCTGCGTAGCTTCGGCCGGAATACACGACGTCGAGCCATTCCACGAGGAGGCCGCACACAATGAGGTGGCCGCGTCATCTCAACTGGCTAACCGTTGGAGCCCCGGTGCACTTCCTTGGCATCGGGGGCAGCGGCATGAGCGGACTTGCTGAACTCTTGGCTGCTGCAGGCTATCGTGTCTCTGGATGTGATGCAGTTTCTTCTCCAGTACTGGAATACCTCGCTCAGCAGGGTATTGCGGTCACCGTTGGCCATAGCCCCGAGCACGCAGCAGAGGCAGACCTTCTTGTCGTGACAAGTGCTGTCCGGACCGCTCACCCAGAAGTCACCGCCTTCGCGAACCGACGTCGACCGATCGTCAAGCGGGCAGCTCTCCTCGGTTGGCTCACTGCTGACTACCGAACAATCGCGGTCGCTGGCACGCACGGCAAGAGTACCACCAGTGGGATGATCGCGCTCGCGCTCGAGATTGCGGGGCTGAGGCCGGGATTTGCGATCGGAGCAACGCTGCGCGATTTTGGGGGCACGAGTGCTCGGCCAAGTTGTGGACAGTATTTTGTCGTTGAAGCAGATGAGTACGATTACAGCTTTCTGGCCCTCGAGCCGTCCATCGCCGTCGTGCTGAATGTGGATTATGACCATCCTGATCTCTTCCCGGATCACGGCACTGTCGTGCGCGCCTTCCGACGCTTTCTGGAACGACTGCGTCCAGATGGTGTGGCTGTGCTCTCCGCGGATGACCCGGTGACGAGGACAGTGACCCACGAGCTCTTGGCTGCTGGTCGGCAGGTCCTCACGTTTGGGATGGCCACTGATGCGCAGTACCGCGTGCTGCCGGACGGATCGCTGAGAAGTCCGGATGGAATAGAGCACCCGCTCGCTCTCGCCGTACCCGGCTGGCACAATCGACTGAATGCTGCAGCCGCCGTTGCAGCAGGGGCGGCTGCCGGCGTGCCGGTGCCCGTGGTACTCAGGGCGCTCTCCTGCTTCCGCGGAGTTGGCCGGCGGTTCGAGGAATGCGGCGTTGTCGAGGGGGTGCCTGTGATCCTTGATTACGCCCATCATCCGCGAGAGGTGGTAGCCACCATTGCGGCCGCACGGGAACGGTACCCGCAGGCACGGCTCTGGGCTATCTTCCAGCCGCACACCTACAGCCGGACACAGCTCTTCCTGGACGAGTTTGCCCAGGCACTCGAAGAAGCCGATATGGTTGTGGTGACTGACGTCTACCCCGCCCGCGAGCTTCCAATCCCCGACGTGAACGGACGTGCGCTCGTGCAGCGAATCCGGCGTGTGCCGGCAATCGCGGTACCTGATGCAGAGGCTGCAGCGCTGACGGTGCACGCAGCACTGCGGGAAGGCGATGTTGTCCTCGTGCTCGGTGCAGGGGATATCTGGAAGGCGGCGGTCGCGTTACGAGAGGGGGAGTGCAATGCCAGCACGCGTTGAGCGGGCGACGATAGTCACCGTCGAAGGGCGACCGCTGCGTGTGCTGGAGGCGGAGCCACTGGCACGCTACACCACGTTCCGGATTGGTGGCCCAGCAGACTTCCTTGTGCGGGCGAGTGATCGCCAAACGTTGGAGTTGGCGCTTGCCTGGGGTGAGCGAGAAGGGCTACCAGTGACGGTGATTGGCGGCGGAAGCAATCTCTTGGTGTGCGACGGAGGGGTTCGAGGGCTTGTTATCGTCTTCCGTGCAGCGGGTGGGAACCAGCAGGATGAACTGCCGCTTGGGCGTGAGGACGGAGCGCTCATCGCGAGTTTCCCTGCCACGACTCCCCTTTCCTGGATTGGACACTGGACGAGCGAACGTGGCCTCGCTGGGATGGAATGGGCTGCGGGTCTGCCGGGCGTTCTTGGTGGGGCGATTGTGAATAATGCCGGTGCGCACGGGGGAGATGTGGGGAGTGTCCTAGTCGACGTGGAACTCTATGATCTCCGTAGGCGTGTCTTGGTCCGCTGGACGCGCGAGCAGCTTGCACCACACTATCGGCGAACAACGCTCAAGGCACTGCCACAGCCGCGAGATTACGTGGTGCTGCAGGCCCGTTTGCGCCTACAAGCGGACGATCCGGCGAAGCTCCGCGCTCTTGCGGCGGCGAACGCCCGCTGGCGCCGAGAACACCAACCAACCGGGCCATGCGCTGGGTCGGTCTTCAAGAATCCACCAGGCACGTATGCCGGGTATCTCATCGAGCAGGCAGGGCTCAAAGGATTCCAGGTAGGGCGGATGCGTGTCTCGGAGCAGCATGCCAACTTTTTCCTCAACCTTGGCGGAGCAACGGCAGAGGAGGCCCTTGCGCTTCTCGAAGAGGTGCGGCAGCGCGTGGCGGAGTGCTTTGGCATCGTGCTGGAGCCGGAGATCGAGGTCATCGGGGAGCCTAGAGGATGACAGGAAAAATCCGCGTCGCGGTTCTCTTTGGCGGGCAGTCGGGTGAGCATGACGTCTCGCTACGCTCGGCCCAGGCGATCTTGCGACACATCGATCGTGAGCGGTTCGATGTCGTCCCCATCGGCATTACACGGGATGGCCATTGGCTCATCGGTGGAAATCCACTGAAAGAACTGGCTGCTCGAAGTTGGCTCCCTCTCGAACCAGAACCGAGCGAAGAGGCAATGGTGCTTGCCTCGGATGTGCCGCAGCAGCTGGGGTTTCCTGAACCGATCCTGGCAGGAAGTGTCGACGTTGTCTTCCCAGTGTTACATGGGCCGTACGGCGAGGACGGGACAATTCAGGGTTTGCTGGAACTTGCTGGCGTGCCGTACGTTGGTTGTGGTGTCCTTGCCTCGGCGGTCGCTATGGATAAACCGACCGCCAAGCGACTCTTCGCAAGTGTTGGCCTCGATCAGGCACGCTGGCTTGTCTTCACTTACCACGAGTGGCAGTGTCGGCAAGAGGACCTGATCAGTCGGATCGAGCGTGACCTCGGCTATCCCTGCTTTGTTAAGCCGGCAAACCTTGGTTCTAGTGTTGGAGTGAGTAAAGTGCGTGGGCGCCCCGAGCTAGTGGCGGCGGTAGAACACGCTGGGCGGTACGATCGGCGCATTGTGGTGGAGGAGGCAATCGATGCACGGGAACTTGAGGTGAGTGTCCTCGGGAATGAAGAACCGACTGCCTCTATCGTTGGGGAGATCGTACCGAGTCGGGAATTCTACGACTACGAGGCGAAGTACATCGACTCGAACTCGCAGCTGTTGATTCCGGCACCGATCAGTCAGGAGCAGGCCGAGACAGTGCGCCAGATGGCGCTCGAAGCGTTTCGCGTTATCGACGGCGCAGGTATGGCGCGGGTGGACTTCTTTCTTGAACGGTCCACAGGTCGGATCCTCATTAATGAGGTGAATACCATCCCTGGATTCACGGCGATCTCGATGTATCCCAAGCTTTGGGAGGCGTCCGGGTTGTGCTTTCGGGATCTGATCACGCGTCTGATCGAGCTAGCGCTGGCCCGTTACGAGGAGCAACGACGACGGCGAGCAGTGTGACGGAACCGGTGTCGCCTTCTCTGCGACGTCGCCGCCGCGTACGGCGTGCACTCGCTGGCAGCGTTCTGACGGGGCGACTCCTCGCACTCCTGCTCTTGGTCGGCGGTCTGGTGCTGCTCGTTGGGTTCCTTGAAGGTGAACAGTATCGGGTGCGTACCGTGATCGTGCACGGAAATCGGCTTGCCTTCGCCGACGCTGTGGTGCGGGAGAGTGGCGTGCTGGGGCGGTCGATCTTTCGCATCGATACCCAGGCGGTTGCGGAGCGACTGGTCATGCACCCGGCGATTGCCGCGGCCACAGTGCGCTCTTTCTATCCAGACACTGTAGTGATTGAACTCGTAGAAAGGCAACCGACGAGCGTCTGGACGACCGATCACGGGAATTGGTTGGTTGACAGTGAAGGGCGTGTCATTGGAAATGGCGAAGCCACTGATTTACCGCAGGTGCGCGTGAGTGGTGACTTTTCGCTGCAGCCAGGCGGACGTGTGTCGGACACGGTAGCTCGGGCGGTGCCCCAGCTCGTCGAGCGCTACGCTGATCGGCTGGCGGGGCTCGAGTATCAACCGGTGGAGGGGCTTATTCTCGTCTTTGCTAGTGGCGATCGGGTCATTCTCGGCGACGCCGAGCGGCTAGCCGACCAACTCGCTATCCTCGATGTCTTGGAGGCACGGAGAACGCCCTGGCTCCAGCTTGATCTTCGGGATCCAGATCGTCCGGTGCTCTGGCAGGTGGGGCCGTGAACCATAGAGGTAGCTGTGTTACACTCGATGCCCGACGACGGGCACAGCGAGTGAACGTCCCGCTGCCCGGTGCACTGGGCAGGGGTCGGGTGTATTTCATACAAGCTGCGGGAGCGGACTAGACGGAGGGGTAACGGCGGACTGCAGGAGGATGAGGGCAATGACAATGTTCGGCACCCATGAGGACGAGCTGATCCACTCGTTCGCGCGCATCAAGGTGATCGGCGTTGGTGGCGGTGGTGGCAATGCGGTTAACCGAATGATTGAGGCGGGCGTTCAAGGGGTTGAGTTCATCGCGGTGAACACCGACGCGCAGGCGTTACTGCGATCGCTCGCGCCCGTTACAGTCCGGATCGGTGACAAGCTGACCAAGGGTCTGGGCGCTGGAGGGCGCCCGGAAATTGGCGAGCGAGCCGCTGAGGAGAGTGCCGATATGCTCACCGAGCTCGTCCGCGGGGCGGACATGGTGTTTATCGCCGCGGGCATGGGAGGAGGAACCGGCACTGGTGCGTCTCCGGTGATTGCACGCTTGGCGCGCGAAGCCGGTGCGCTGACCGTTGGTGTTGTGACGCGGCCCTTTGATTTCGAAGGTGCGAAACGGCGCCGTATCGCTGATGAGGGAATTGCTGTGCTCAAGGAGCATGTTGATGCATTGATCACTATCCCGAATCAGCGACTCGTCTCGATGGTTGATCCTAAGACGCCATTTTCCGAGGCCTTTCGGATCGCAGATGACGTTTTGCGCCAGGGTATTCAGGGGATCTCTGACTTGATCACTCGTCCAGGGTTAATCAACTTAGACTTTGCCGATGTCAAAACAATTCTGCGGGACGCCGGCTCGGCTCTCATGGCGATCGGCCGGGGAACAGGCGAGAACCGCTGCGTCGATGCGGCCCGTGCTGCCGTCGAGAGTCCGCTGCTCGAGATGAGTATCGAAGGGGCGACGCGTGTCCTGTACAACATCGCTGGTGGGCCCGATCTCTCAATGGCCGAGGTGAGCGAGGCGGCCGAACTGATCCGTTCGATGGTCGACGAGGAGGCCGAGATCATCTTTGGAACCACGGAACCCGATGAGGCAATGGGACGGGACGTGACTATCACACTGATCGCGGCAGGGTTCACTGGTGCCGGTGCCCAGCGGCGGCCACGGGCGCCTGAGCGGCGCTTCCGTCCGGAGCCGACGACGCGCACCACCGCTCCACCACGAACACCGATCCTGCCAGACGACGAATGGGCAGAGCCTTCTATCCTCCGCTTCTTGCGCGAGCGCTGAAGGTGAGGATCGAGGAACTGTGAAATGCCCGTACTGTGGGACGCGTGATGCACGCGTCATCGACTCGCGCGAACTCAATGGTGGTGAAAGTATTCGGCGCCGCCGTGAATGTCTTGCCTGTGGTCGGCGGTTTACGACGTACGAGCGTGTCGAGCCGGTCTGGCTGATGGTGATCAAGCGGGATGGGCGTCGCGAGCCGTTCGATGTGGCGAAGCTCCGCGAGGGACTGCGCCTGGCACTGAAGAAGCGGCCCGTCTCGCCGGACGCGATGGACCGCATTGTGGCGACCGTTGAGCGGGAGCTACATAGCCTCGGCACGAGCGAAGTGCCGAGTACCCTCATTGGCGAGATTGTGCTCCGGGAGCTCAAGCAACTTGATGAGGTTGCGTATATCCGCTTCGCGTCGGTCTACCGTCGGTTCGCCGATCTGGAGGACCTCCGCCGGGAGATGGAAGCACTGGGATGGCGTCCCCAGCCAGACACGGTCAACAGGCAGGCAAGCTGAGTCTTGAGCTTGTCACAGTAGAGAATCAGCCGCTGGATCGCCTACGATACACGAACGAGGCGGGAGGCAAGTTTCGCTGGATCCCAGATCGCTTTGTTG
Source organism: uncultured Thermomicrobium sp. (assembly GCA_938028665.1). Classification (GTDB taxonomy): domain Bacteria; phylum Chloroflexota; class Chloroflexia; order Thermomicrobiales; family Thermomicrobiaceae; genus Thermomicrobium. Next base: position 70,150 of record CALIMB010000020.1, read on the forward strand.
CCCGCCTGCATTCCCCGCCACGTGAGTGCGCTGTTGGCCGTGTAACAGTTCGTGTCCCTGCTGGTTGGCGGGTACTCCCCCTCACTGAACCCACCGCTTGGCTGGTGTTCCCTGCTGGTCTACCGGTATTTCCGGTTCGTCTCCAGCTTGTTCTGCAAGGACACGACCGATGGCAGGATCTTCTTACCCAGGATCTTCCGGTTGACTTCTGCGGACGGAACCGTTTCGATCCCCGCCGAGATCGCCTGCCCTGGGCGAACCGTATCGATGACCTCGGTGAAGTGGAACCAGATTCTTTCCATTTTCGGAAGACCTTCCGCTTTGCTCTCGGCTCACAGACATTCTTCCGGGGACTTTACCAGGAGGTCGTTGGGTTGCGACGGTTGCCGGACGGGCGCATCCAGGGCGGGCTTTGTACTGGTCTTTCCAGGACTGCGCTTGCACAGGCGCTGGGGCAACTGCGTGAGCATGTCTCGTTACGTGAGAGTGTTCTCATCTTGCATGGTCGCCAGCTGAGCGACCGTGCTCTCTTGGTTGGGCTTCCCTGGTTTCTCTTTCCAAGTCCACGGCGAGCGTATCGTGCGTTCGTCCATGACCTTGTGACACGCGGCTGGAGTGATCGCTGCTTCGATCTCAATGTCCCACGACCGTGGCGTCGGGATGTTCTCCAAGCGCTCCTTGGTCAAGGGCACACTGTTGTTCCTTACGCCTTCTGCCAGCGTGGAGCCGAACGTGCCCAAGTTTGGGTGTACGACCCGAATCTGCCTGATCGGGCTACAGAGACCGTTGTCACTATTGACTTAGTACGTGACCGCTACGAGTATCCGCCGCTTAATGTCGATGGACAGCGGACAACGATTGTTGCCGTCCCGCTGGCTCCGTACTTGCATGGCCGAACGGCGATCCTAGCTAGTGCAGCAAGTCCATTTCTCCAGGCGCCACGGCGGCTACTGAGGATGCTGATCGTTGCAGGGATCGGACTCATACTCTTTGCTTTGTACTGGTGGGGCAGAAAACGCTAGAGCGACCGGTCTTCACCGGTCGCTCGCAGTTCTGAGGAGACATTGTGCTCACAGATGCTTTTCGATCTGCTGCAGGAGACGTTGCTTGGGCATCGCGCCGATAATCCGCTCCACCGGCTTGCCGTCTTTGTAGAGGATCAGCGTGGGAATACTGCTAATTCCCAGCTGCATTGCCACCTGCATGTTCTCATCAACATTCACCTTGGCAACCTTGAGCTTCCCCGCCTTCTCTTCAGCGATCTCTTCGAGAATGGGGGCGATCATGCGGCAGGGACCACACCAAGGTGCCCAGAAATCGACGAGTACAGGAACTGGTGACTGGACGACTTCACGATCGAACGTCTCGTCACTGACTGTTACAGGCTTGGCCATCCTCTCGCTCCTTCTCGCTCCGTTCTCCCACGTAACGTGGACTCTCGCACCACTATACGAGAGTGACGAGCGGGGCGGCAACCGTTTGGGGGCTCCGCAGCGTAATTCAGTTTCCTCGTTATACTCTCCGCTCGAGTGGGGGAACGGTGGGGCCGCACGTGTTGACAGCTCTGCTGGACGGTGCATTCGCGATGCAGCCGCACACAGGGAGCGGGCAATACACCATCGCACTCTGGCGCGAGTTTGCCGCCAGTGAGTTCGAGGGGGTGCGCCTCGCTATACCCGTTCGGCCACCGCTTTCTCTTGCGGCACGGGAACGGATTGTCGTGCGTCAGCCAGGCTCACTGGTACGCGGCAAGCTGGCCAAGCTCTGGTGGGAACAGGTTGGGCTGCCACGCTTAGCGGCGGAGTTACGTCCGACGCTGGTGCACATCCCCTACTTTGCGGCGCCGCTGCACATCCGCACACCGTTTGTTGTCACTGTGCATGACGTGATTCCACTGGTGTTGCCGGAGTATCGTGCGTCGATCGCGTTCCGGCTGTACACCGAGCTTGTGCGCCGGACCGTGCGGCGGGCAGTGCTCGTTCTTACAGACTCACAGTGGTCGCGGGACGATATCGTGCGCGTGTTACGGTATCCGGCAGAATCGATTCGTGTGATTCCACTGGGTGTCGAGTCGCGCTTTTGCCCTCCGAAAGAGACAGATCTGGTGCGGGCGTTGGCACAGCGCTGGGGTATTCGTGGTCCGGTCATCCTGAACCTTGGGGGCTTCGACGTGCGCAAGAACCTCCCATTACTTGTCCGCGCCTTCGCGCGGGCACTCCCCGAGCTTCCCGAGGGTACGACACTCGTGATCCCTGGCCGCGCACATAGCCAGAACCCCCAACTGTATCCACCGTTAGATCCGCTCATTCATCGGCTCGGTCTCGAGCGGCATGTTCTCCTGCCGGGTCCTGTCACCGAAGACGAGAAAGTGATCTGGTACCAACTGGCGACGGTCTACGCATACCCGTCGCGTTATGAAGGGTTTGGCCTTTCGCCCTTGGAGGCGATGGCCTGTGGGACGCCGGTGATTGCTGCTCGGTGTACAAGCCTTCCCGAAGTGGTCGGAGATGCGGGGCTCCTCGTCGAGCCGGATGAGGGGGCCTTTGCTGCAGCCCTTGTTCGCCTGCTGAATGATCCGGACCTCTGCCAGGAACTGCGTGCTCGTGGACTCGCACGAGCCAGCACGTTCACTTGGCAGCGGACCGCGCGTGAAACCATCGCGGCCTATCATGAGGCAGTGACTATTGCTGCTTTGGGCAGCGCGGCGATAGGTTAAGGTCTGATGCGCATCCTTATCGTTTCCAAGGCGCTTGTGAACGGTGTATACCAGCGGAAGCTCGAGGAACTGGCGCGCTTCCCGGATGTGGAGCTCCTGGCCGTTGTGCCTCCCTACTGGCATGAAAACCGCGTTGGGGTCCTACAGCTTGAACGGCGCTATGTGGAGGGATACCAGCTTGTTGTTGAGCCCATGTGGTTCAATGGCCATCACCACGTGCATTTCTATCCGGGGCTTGGAAAGCACATCGCACGTTTTCGACCTGATATTCTTCATATCGACGAGGAGCCATACAATCTGGTGACCATCCACGCTGCGCTCCTTGGACGGTATTATGGGGCTCGTATTCTGTTTTTCACCTGGCAGAATCTGTACCGACGCTATCCGCCACCTTTCGCCTGGTTCGAACAGCTCAACTATCGGCTGGTTTCTGCGGCGGTTGCTGGGAACCACGAGGCGGCCGATGTCCTGAGACGGAAAGGTTTCCGCGGGCCGTTAGCGGTTATCCCGCAGTTCGGGGTGGATCCAGAGCTGTTCCGTCCAATGGCAGTGGCGCGGGCCGCTGTTCCCACCATTGGTTTTGTGGGACGACTGGTGCCGGAAAAGGGGGCAGATCTGGTCATCCGCGCACTGGCCCAGTTGCCTGGGCGTGTTCAGCTCGAGATCGTTGGGGACGGGATCGAGCGTACGCGCCTTGAATTACTTGCCACGGAACTGGGCGTACGCGACCGTGTCCTGTTTCGCGGTGGTATGCCTCCGGCGCTCATGCCGGAGGCACTGAATCGGTTCGATGTGCTTGTTGTCCCTTCACGGACGCGTCGCAACTGGAAAGAGCAGTTTGGGCGCGTCATTATCGAAGCGATGAGTTGTGGCGTGCCGGTCGTAGGATCGTCGTCCGGCGAGATTCCGTATGTGATTGGTGATCCGTCACTGATCTTCCCAGAAGACGACGTCGACGCGCTGGTACGTCTCCTCAGGAGCTTGCTCGCTGATCCGGACCGTCGCCGCCGGCTCGGCGAAGCCGGTCGGCGACGGGTACTTGCGCACTATACCCAACGCCGGATCGCCGAACAGTACTATGCGGTCTACCAAGCGATGCTAGCGGCTCGACGCTTCGAGTCGCAGATGACCAAGGAGGGCTGAGTGGCGATGGGGCGTAAGGAACCACGCGAGCCACGACTCGCAGCGCGTCTGCTCGAGCCTGGTCCGGTGGTACTTGTGACAGCTCAGTACCGGGCGCATCCCAACGTCATGACTGCAGCGTGGGTTGTGCCACTCAGTCTTGAGCCGATGCGCATCGGGTTAGCTGTTCACCCCAGTCGCTTGACTCACGAGCTCATGACAAAGGGCGAGTACTTTACGCTGAACATCCTCACCCTTGAACATCTGCTCGCGATTCACCTCTGTGGGATCCTTTCTGGCCGTGACGTGGACAAGTTCACGCGAGCGCAGCTCCATCCAGTGGATGCGCTTGAAGTTGATGTGCCCGTGATTGAGGAAGCGGTCGCCCACATCGAGTGTGGTGTGGTTGCGCGACTTAGTCTTGGCGATCACGATCTCTTTGTTGGGGAAGTGCTTGCTGTCGCTGCGGAGAGCGAGCTGTTTGGTGAGTGGTGGCTTCAGCTGGAAGAAGCACCGCTCGTGCACCATGTTGGTGCCGAGTGGTATGCGGCGCTGACACGCGTCGTGCGAGCCCGCGTTCCCAGCGAGGAGGAAGAGGCTCAGGAGGAGAGTGAGCGATAGTGCTCTGGTGAAGGTACCCGGAGGCCGCTCCCACTTCGTCGCACCAGTTCCGCGATCGCCCGCTGGAGTTTTGGTGTTAGCATGTCGACTGCCTCGCTGAGGTAGGCGTGGAGACGTCCAGCGTCGAGTGTTTGCGCAGCGGCGTAGTCACTGGCGATCTCCGTTGCACGGGCACGGAATTCCTCTGGGAGGCGGCGGAGGAGCGCAGCGAGTGGGCCCCATGTCTCTGCAGGAAGCTGTGTGGGGAAAACCAGGAGGTGACTGACGAAGGCATACCCGGTTAGGATAAACCAGATGCGACCAAGGTCGTGGTGACGCTCGTCGAGAGGCACAAGCGCGTCCTCATCTTCCGTGACCTGGAGTTGGGAAAGGGTGGTTACCGGCTCCTCCGGTCGCCAACCACGGACGCGTAAACCGAAGAAGGGCTCGATGGTCGCGCGGGCGAGTGCTTGGCTTGCTGGGCGGCAGCCATCGAGGGAGACGATCGCATCAGTGATGCGATCAGGGCGATCGGGAGTGATAAGGCCCACTGCACTATGGTGTTGGGAGGCGACGACCAAATCAGTCGCGATCGACCAGGCTGGGACAAGTTCGAGTGCCTCCAGTGTATCGAGCAGAGCCAATCCTGGCTCAGTTCGGACGGTGGTGGCGCGAAGACGAGCCTCTTGCCGCACTTCCCAACCGGCCGAAGTGATCGCTGGTGCAAAAAGGTCAGCAAGAACCCTGCCGATCAGGCTCTGGTCGAGCCAGAAGACAGAGCGGCTCATGGCGAAATCCCTCCATTAACTGACGTCGGCAACGCTGCGTGTCCAGAGCGCACGCACAAGCTCGGCGAGTGCAGCGTGCTCGGGAGCAGCGAGGGTCGGATCCTCCTGGAGGAGCTCTTCGGCTGCCCGGCGCGCGGCTTGGAGTGTTGGCATGTCGGCAAGTGTGGCGAAACGCAGGTTAGGGAGGCCACTTTGGCGGGTGCCGAGAAACTCACCAGGCCCGCGCAATTGGAGGTCGATTTCGGCGAGCCGGAAACCATCAGTCGTTGTCGCCACGGCTTCGAGGCGTTGTCGGGCTGTCTCGGTGTCAGTATCGGACACAAGGAGGCAGTACGAGGGAGCAGTTCCTCGGCCGACCCGACCACGGAACTGGTGGAGTTGAGCCAGCCCAAAGCGTTCTGCGCCTTCGATGAGGATGACCGTCGCATTCGGAACATCAATTCCCACCTCAACAACGGCCGTGGAGACAAGAATATCCAGCTCACCGTCTCGAAAACGCGTCATCACTTCGTCCTTCTCCCGTGAACTCATCCGCCCGTGCAGAAGACCCAGGCGGAGGTCGGGGAAGACCTCTCGTTGGAGCCGTTCGTATTCGGCCGTGGCTGCGCGCGCTTCGATCGTCTCTGACTCCTCAACAAGGGGGCAGATGACGAACGCCTGGTGGCCCTTCTCAATCTCGCGTCGAACGAACTTATAGGCCTCGGCACGCTTCCGTCCTGGAACCACAAAGGTTTTGACTGGCTGACGGCCGGGTGGAAGTTCGTCGATGATCGAGAGGTCGAGATCGCCGTGGAGTACAAGAGCCAAGCTGCGCGGAATCGGCGTTGCGGTCATGACCAGGACGTGCGGGTTCTTCCCCTTGCTGCGTAACGTATGACGCTGCAGAACACCAAAACGGTGTTGTTCATCGATCACCGCAAGAGTGAGCTGGTGGAACTGGACGCGTTCTTCCAAAAGGGCATGCGTGCCGACGACAATCCCAATCGCGCCGCTGGCCAGGCCGGCAAGAATTGGCCCACGGTCGCGCTCTGGCGTGCTGCCCGTCAGGAGCGCGACCAGGGGTCGATCGGTGCCACTGAGTCCGCTGTACAAGCGTGTGAGTGTCCGGAAGTGTTGTTCAGCGAGGATTTCCGTCGGGGAGAGGATAGCTGATTGAAAACCGGCGCGATGCACAAGTAAAGCTGCGGCAGCAGCCACCACCGTCTTACCCGAACCAACATCACCCTGGAGAAGGCGACTCATCGGGTGCGGCTGAGCGAGATCAGCGAGGATCTCCTCCAATGCTCGCTGCTGCGCACCGGTGAGCTGGAAGGGTAAGGAGGCGAGAAAGCGCTCAAGAAGCTCCCGGTCGATCGGGATGGGTGTGCCAGGTTGCGCGTGCCAGGCCAGACGGCGCTGCACAAGGCTGAGCTGGAGGACAAGGAACTCGTCAAATGCCAGCCGGCGGCGTGCCCGCTCGGCCGCAGCCAGCGACTCCGGATAATGCAGTTGGGCGAGTGCCCAGGTGAGCGAGGGAAGTTCATAGCGCTGGCGGAGTGCTGTCGGCAGAGGGTCATGAAGCCGCGGCAATGCGAGCTCAAGAGCCGTGCGTGTGAGTTGGCGAAGCTGACGCTGATACAGGCCCTGGGTCAGTGGATAGATCGGCACGATCCGACCAGTGTTAAGAAGGTCCGTCTCTGCTAGTTCCCACTCTGGGTTGCGGAAACGGACATACGGTCCGCTTCCCTCCAATTTGCCGCTCACGGCGATACGCTGTCCAACCGTCAGCTGCTTCGCCACGTACGGGTTGAACCAGATAATCGGGATCTTGCCTGTGTCGTCCTGCAGTTCCACCGCGACGTAGCGCCGCCCGTTGGGCGTTTCCCGAACGTCGACCTGCGTGACCTTCCCAATCACCGTACAAGTAACTTCCTCACCGATGCGGACGAGTCGGCCGAGCCGCGAGATGGGAACAATCTGGGTATAGTCGGCGTAGCGGCGTGGTACAAGATACAGCAGGTCGCGCACGGTGGAGACACCGAGCGTCTCCAGCTGCCGGGAGCGTTGTGCCCCGACACCAGGAAGGGCTGTAACTGGTTCGTCCGGATCGACCGACTTCACAAGCTGTGTCGGCGTAGAAGGAGCGCACTCCTCGGAAGCCTTAGATGATCGCCCACGGTGTGGTTGTCCAGAGAGCTGCTCCGAGCGGTCGAGAAGTGTTGCTATCCGTGCCAGGAGTTGAGCGCGCTCCGTAGGGGATTTGGTGCTATAGCCGCGCACGAGTCCTGCGAGCTGCTGGAGGTGCGAGTGGAGCTCTGGATACTGGGTGAGCCAGACACCCAGATTCCGCTCAAAGAGGCGTTCAATTCCGCCAACTGCTGCAGTATCTTGGTAACCCTTGCGTCGCTCTAGATCGAAAACGCGACGCAAGAAGAGGATGGGATCTTGGCCGCTTTCGCTTGACGTCATGGATGCGGGTCGATCCTCCGTCAAAGCATCACCAAGCCTCAAGTCAACCGAGCGGACACCAGTACGTCAAGGGTAACCGCGGTCGCTGTTTTCTCCCTGGTCATTTACCTATTGCCCGGTATCCCTCGGATACCCTCTCTGCCGCGTCGTGAGATGCAGTGGTGTGCTCTGCTGCCAGCTCCAACGAGCCACACCGACCGGATCACGGGGCCGATGGTCGAGCTCCCATAAACCGAGAACGCCCTTAGTACATGCGTTGCGCGGTAGGCGCGCCCAGTGCTAAGCTTCCCTGTTAAGTGGGTGTGGCTTGCTGTGCGAGGAAACTGATTGAAAATGGAGCGACGACCATGGCGATGTGCGAACTCTGTGGCAAGAAGCCGATGTTTGGGCATAACGTGAGCCATTCAAATAAGAAGACGAACCGTAAATTCAAGCCAAACGTACAGCGAGTGACAATTGTCCTCAACGGCGTCCCCAGGCGTATGCGAATCTGCACCCGCTGTCTCCGCACACTTTATAAAGAGGCACGGTAGAGTTGATCAGTTGTGCGAAAAGCGATCGTGTCGGCCGGGCTCGCGCATCAGCTGGCCCAGTGCTTTGCTGGAAGTTCGATCGTCAAGTAACGCGCCAGACCTGCGAGATCCGGCTCGATGGCGAGACGCGCGGTTGGGAAGGCAGTGCGGGCGGTCTTGATTGCCCGTTCGGCTTGATCCGGATCAATCTCCAGGATGCAAGCACCTCCAGGTCGTAGCAACGCCGCTGCTTGGGGCAAGAGTTGCGCATAGAGGTCAAAGCCATCGCCTGGAGCGAAGAGGGCCTCCGGGGGCTCGAAAGCGATACCTGGATGCCACTGCTCCCAGCGGAGGTATGGGAGGTTGGCGACGACGAGATCCAGCGGCCCCCGACACCAGCTCAGAAGATCTCCACAGACCAGGTGCACACGCCGTGGCGCAAGCCGATCTCGGTTCGCTCGCGCCACCTGTAACGCGGCCAGTGAGCAGTCACATCCGACAAGGAGGGCGGAGGTCTCCGCTTGCAGCGTCACTGCGAGTGCGATAATAATCGCACCACAGCCGGTGCCCACGTCAACACAGCATGGCCGGTCACGGCGAAGGCGGAGACGCTCAGCTGCCCAGGTGACCAGGTATTCGGTTTCGGGGCGCGGGATGAGCGTTGCAGGAGTTACCAGAAAGTCGAGGCCATAGAACTCGCGATGGCCAGTGAGATAGGCGACTGGCTCTCCGCGTGCCCGCCGCTCGACGAGTTCCCAGAAGTGGTCGAGCGGAACGTCAAGGGGCAGGGGGAGTCGGCGATACAGCTCAGTGCGATCGATGCCGAGCACATGACAGAGGAGAACTTCTGCATCCAGACGCGGCGAATCCGAATGACTAGCTCGGAGACGCTCAGTGGCGGCACGGATGAGATCGCGATAGGTTGGCACGATCATGCACTCAGCTAATACCGGCGGCACGCAACCGTTCCGCAGTTTCCAGGGCCTGGAGTTCCTGTATGAAGACATCGATCTCGCCGTCAAGGACGGCAGCGAGGTTATTCACCGTCAACTTCAGCCGATGGTCAGTCACGCGGTCCTGGGGGAAGTTGTAGGTGCGGATCTTTTCCGCACGCTCTCCCGTGCCCACCTGGGCGCGACGAATACCCGTGCGCTCTTCTTCTTGCTTGCGGCGCTGGAGCTCGTAGAGCCGGGCACGCAGAACGGCCATTGCCTTGAGCCGATTCTTCAGCTGTGAGCGCTCGTCCTGACAACTCACCACAATGCCGGTCGGTAGATGCGTGATCCGCACTGCTGAGTCGGTGGTATTGACGCTCTGCCCGCCATGTCCACTGGAGCGGAAAACTTCGATGCGCAAATCATCCTCATCGATCTGCACCTCGACCTCGTCAGCTTCGGGGAGGACAGCAACCGTCGCGGTCGAGGTGTGAATCCGCCCGGCTGATTCCGTGATCGGTATACGCTGGACGCGATGCACGCCACTCTCGTGCTTGAAATGACTGTATGCTCCCCGTCCGCGCACCTCAAAGATGATCTCTTTGAAGCCGCCAAGTTCGGTCGGGCTGCTGGAGAGGACCTCGACCTTCCAGCCCTGGCGCTCTGCGTAGCGGGTGTACATTCGGAAGAGGTCGGCAGCAAAAAGCGCAGCCTCCTCCCCGCCGGTCCCAGCACGGATCTCGAGAATGACGTCCTTCTCGTCGTTCGGATCTTTCGGTACAAGGCGACGACGCAAGTCCTGATAGATCGCCTCGCGTTCTTCGCGGAGCCGCTCCACTTCATCCGCGGCAAGTTCAGCTAGTTCTGGATCCTCTGCTTCGAGGAGCTCTTCAGTCTGCGCCAGCTGTCGGTCGATGTCCTTTAGCTGGCGATAAATCGTGACAATGTCCTCCAGCTCAGCTCGTTCACGCCCAAGTTGAGCTAGCCGCTGTGGATCGGTTGCCACCGCAGGATCGGCGAGCAACTGCTCAAGTTCCTCAAACCGTTGCTCAAGTTCGGCCAGCTTGTCAAGAACTGTGATCGTCTGAGTGGTCACCTTCGGTCACCCCCCTCACTTGGGCTGCACCATGCGAAGGAGTTCAAGGGCACGACGGGCAGTTTCTTCAGGCGTCGTCGTCTCCTCAATGTGGACCTTTGCCCGCGCAAGGAGCGTGGGATCGAGTGGCCAGGAATATAGAGTGATGACGGGTCTCCCAAGCTTGAGCGCAAGTGCGATCTCGGAGAGTGTCCCCAACCCGCCACCGATTGCAATGACCACCTGGCCAGATGCTACAACGACTGCGTTGCGTGCCTCGCCAAGCCCAGTGCAGATCGGATAGTCAACCCACGCGTTGGCCTCCTGGGGATCGGTTCCAGGCAGGATACCGATCGTCGTCCCACCGCCTCGTTTGGCTCCGCGGCAGACCGCTGCCATGACGCCTCCGCGGCCACCGCAGACGATGGTTACTCCAGCGCGAGCCAGGAGCTCGCCCAGCTGCTCCGCCATCGTTTCCTCTTCTGCTGTCGCCTCGTTCGGCCCGCATACCGCGACAAGCATTGCAACACCTCACCCCAGCGTGAACTCTTCTACGACGCTATAGCGCGGGCCGGAGCGGAACAATTCGCTGCGATACAGGGTCAGCCGCTCAACCGAAAACGGGACAGCCGGCAGGCTCCGTAAACGCTCTAACTCCCGTGACAAACCACGCAACGTCGGGAGATCTTCCGGCCGCACCCGTGCAAGGGTGATATGCGGGTGGTACGGCCGCACGTCAGTCGCTTGGGCGAAGCGGCCTGTCGCGTGTTCGACCCGTTCCGCAAGGCGGAGAAGTTCGTGCACCGCGCCGTTGACTCCAAGCCAGAGGACACGCGGCCGTTCCGGGTGCGGAAAGGCACCAGCCCCGTCGACACGAAGTCTGAACGGTACCTGACCACTGACGCTGGCGCGTAAGGCCGTGACCAGGTCTGGCACAGCCGTTACCGGTACGGAGCCGAAGAACTTGATGGTTAAGTGACTCGTGTTTGGATCGACCCACTTTGCCCGATAGCCGCGTGCTTGCAAGTAAGCGATAGCTGCGGCGACTCGCTCCCGTACTTCTTCTGGCAAGGACAAGGCGGCAAAAAGCCGCCACTCTTCACGCATGGCGGCAAACCCTCAACATCTTGCATGCCACTCCAAGTATAGCTGATACGAGCGGTACGCAGAACTAGCAAGGACAGAACATTCCTGGATTACTTGAGCGTGGATCTTGCCGTCACTGTCACTCCGTTGCTTTCGCACTGTGAGGAGCGTGTGGCAATCACAATCCCGCGAGAGCTCGCGCAACGCCAAAGCATGAACTCCGGCGGGCCTGAGTGAAGGCACCAGAACGGAGAGTCTCACCTCCCGATGACGATAGATCAGAGGGACAAAGTGTCGAGTTCCTTCACTGGATCTGACGGTGAACGGCTGTTCTCCCCCTGAGCAACCGTACCTCGGCTTGTCGTATCCGTGTCCGGAGAGTGCCTTGTACCGCGGGTATCCGTCTTCCCAGCTTTAGCCGTGGTATGGCTGCGTTACCGCCATGAGCAGGCTGATCGTGCGTCCTTGTGGCAAGGCTGACAAGTTCGGTCAGTCTTGTGCCCAGTCTTGTTCAACCTAAACTGTCTGCCCTCGATTTCTCTCGCCTACCGTGGTCGTGGTGATTTTGGCCCAAGCAGAAGTCCTCAACTGAGAGAAGACCTGTTGTCCTCACGGAGTGAATCTCATGGTGGTGGCAGGCGTCAGGTCAAGCACCGTATCGCGGCGAACATGTCCACGCATCGAGAGCGATCACTCAGCTGGTGTTTACGACGGGGGACAGGATAGCGCCTCGAGCACCGACTTCGTACGATGAAACGAGTGGCGATGGAGGAGCCGTGGGACAGCAAGATGACACTGGATATGCCGAGGACCTCGATCTTCCGTTCCCGCTTGAGCGACTACGGGGGATCATCGTTCGGTGCTCAGTCTGCGGTGCACCGGTGGCAGTATTTCGGCGACGTCGCTTCTACACGCTGCAGGCGGATGTCGAAGAGACGCCGGAGGGCGGTGTACTTGTCTGTCGTGTATGCAAGGCACGTCAGCCGGTGCGCGAGCTCTTGAGAGCCAATCGTCGTGCGCGTCGCAGCTGAGGAGCGGTATGCTCTGGAGCGGGATGCTACCGGGGAGGAACCGTGGTGCGACTTGCATATCTTGGACCACCTGGGACGTTCACAGAGGAGGCGGCTTTGCACTACGCCGAGCGTGAGGAGGCAGAGCTCATTCCTTTTAGCTCGATGCCGGCGTTGGTGTCGGCCGTGGAGACAGGATTAGCTGACCAGGCGATTTTGCCGATCGAGAACTCGTTGGAGGGGACGGTCAGTACAACGGTTGACCTCCTAATCCATGAGACCGATCTCAAAATCTGTGCTGAACTGATCCTGCCGGTACGGCATTTCCTGCTTGCTCATCCGGGAACGCGGCTGGACGAAATCCGGGTTGTGCTCTCCCATCCGCAGGCGCTGGCGCAGTGCCGGAGATTTCTGGAACGGTGCCTGCCACAAGCCGAGCAGGTTGCAGCGTTGAGCACGGCTGCAGCGGTCGCTGAGGTGATGCGGAGCGAGGACCGAGCGAGGGCGGCGATCGGGACGCTGCGAGCGGCGGAGCTCTACGGTGCAGCCGTACTGGCGCGTGATATCCAGGATCAGAAGAGCAATGCCACGCGCTTCGTCGTGCTGGCCCAGGAAGACGCCGAGCCGACTGGGGTAGATCGGACGTCCCTCTGCTTCACTGTCAAGCGGAATGTTCCTGGTGCGCTCGTGGAAGTGCTGAACGAACTCGCGGTGGCACAGATTCAGATGACGAAAGTCGAGAGCCGCCCGATGAAGTCGGTGCTTGGTGAGTACGTTTTTCTCGTCGATATTGAAGGACATCGGAAGGATCCGCACATCGCGGCGGCGCTGCAACGAATGGCGGAGAAGGCTGCCGATCTCAAGATCTTCGGTTCCTACCCGCGCGACGAGGACGGTCTGAACGGCTCGCGCGAGCGGCGATGGTGAGGGGACAGCACCATGCGCGTGATTGGTGGGAGCGCACGGGGGCGACGGCTCAAGGCACCGCGCGGGTTACGGACGCGGCCGATGGCGGACAAGATCCGCGAGGCGCTCTTTGCCATGCTGGATTCGCTCGGTATTCGTCCGCGCCGGGTCCTTGATCTGTATGCAGGCAGTGGTGCAGTCGGCATTGAAGCGCTCTCGCGGGGTGCGGAGTGGGTCGATTTCGTAGAGCGGAGCGCGGCAGCTTGTGCGGTGATTCGCGACAACTTAGGGACGACCGGCTTTGCGGACCGGGGCGCAGTACACTGCACCACCGTGGAGGCGTTTCTCCGGCGTCCACCGCGCGAACCGTACGATTTCGTGATCATGGACCCTCCGTATGCTGATCCAACAATCCACGAGACCATGCTGGCAATTGCACGTTCCTCGCATGTCCAAGACGGGACTGTTCTGGTTGTTGGTCACTCGCCACGCGTGCCGATGCCAGAGCGAATGGATGGGTTGGAGCAGCTGCGCGATCGTTGCCATGGCGATAGTTGTGTCGCCATCTACAGCATACGGCGCACGAGACCAGACGAAAGTGAGGTTGGTTCGTGAAGCACATTGCCTTCTACCCAGGAACCTTCGACCCAATCACGAACGGGCATGTGGACGTAGCGCAGCGAGCAGCGCGTCTTTTCGACTTCCTCATTGTGGGGATTTACGCCGGTCACGAAGGGCGGACCAAGCAACCGCTCTTCAGTGCTGAGGAGCGGTGCGAGCTGGCCAAGGAAGCCTTGCGAGGGCTCTCCAATGTGCGTGTTGACGTCTTCAGTGGACTCGCGGTAGACTACGCGCGTGCCGTGGGGGCGCAGGCAATTGTCCGGGGGCTGCGGGCAGTCTCCGACTTTGAGTACGAGTTCTCGCTGGCGCACATGAACCGTCACCTGGCGTCGGACGTGGATGTTGTGTGCCTGATGACGAGTTCACAGTACTCCTTTATCAGTTCCAGCATGATTAAGGAGGTGGCACAGCTGGGCGGGAACTTGACAGGCTTGGTCCCTGACCATGTGGCGGAGGCACTCATTCGCAAGTTCCGGGCGCTCGTGCGGGAGTGAGGGCAATGGCGGCTGCAGATGAACATCGCGCGTATCCTATTGCTGAGCCGACCCCTGATCTCTTTCAGTTGTTAGAGCAGCTTGCAGACCTTATCGGACGAAGTTCACGTGTTCCCTTTAGTGGCAAGGTCATGGTTGACGAGGCTGAATTACAGATGTTAGTTGAAGGATTGCGGCAGGCCTTCCCGCGGGAGCTGCGGCAAGCGCGGCGTGTCTTGCAGGAACGGCAAAAGATCATCACTGAGGCGCAGCTTGAGGCGCAGCGGATCCTTGCGACAGCCCAGGAGCGGGCACAATATCTCATGAGCGAACAAGGGATCATGAATGAAACACGCACGCACTGCGAGGAGATGCTTCGGCATGCGAAGGAGCAGAAGCAACGCGCAATTGCCGAGGCCAACCGTTACGCGCTGGATGTTTTGGAGAAGGTCGAGACGGCAGTACTCAATGCGGCAAGCCAGATCCAACGCGTCAAAGCGGAGCTAACGGCCTCTGTTGGCGAGTCACGGGCTGTCCGGCGAAGTCCGCTACCCAATCGAGAACCTCTCTAATCTGCTCTCTCGCTGCTCGTCTCACTGTACCAGACGAAGAACGGCAACACCATACGGCGGGAGTTCGAGCGGTTGCAGGAGAGGCTCGCTGGTGGTGAGGTGGAGAAGTTCCGTGCCTTCAGCGGTCTCGAGTGTCACCACCGCGGTAGTCTCCCGCTCGCTAACAATCCAGAGGAAGACAGTGCCATCATCGCGCACCAGTCGATCACACCACACGTCAGGTGCGTGGATACCAACCGGTGGTGTAGCGGCGGCCTCTTGGGCGAGGGCGCTGTAGAGAGCGATGGTGCCTTCGTCTGGGTTCGCGTGGGGGCGAGTCGCTGCAAAATATTCCAGCGGATAGGTCATCAAGAGGAGTTGGCCGGAGCCAACGTGTTTGGTGAGCAATGCAGGGCGCCCGCGCTGATCGCGAGCGATCACCGTGGCCTCTGTTGGCTCGACCGGGAGGAAGGCGCGACCATGCTCGTTGCCGGCGACCCGCACACGGAGTGTCGTGCCAGCTCTGAGATGTCCGAAAGGCCGTTCGAACGTCAGAACGATTTCGTCATCTTCGACGGGTTCGACGAGGCCGTAGCGGAGCTGGTGGTGTACGCCAAAGCGCTGGTCGAGGTCTGGCCACCATGGGCCCCGTTGGGCGGTAGTTGAGCCGGCGAAGAAGGAGACATAGACCGTCCCTCCGGCAGCGGCGAAGTGTTCCAGACGTTGCCATGTGGGAGCGGTCAGGGCCTTGGTAGACGGGCAAAGGAGCAGACGGACAGAAGGCCAGGGATCCAACTCCCGCATGACCAACGGCGGAAGGTCGGCGAGTCGGGCGGTGCAGTAGGCCTGGAGTAAGATCTGGCCCATAACAGGTCGCTCGTCAGGATGGGTGAATGGGTAGGCGGTATCGTAGTAGGAGGGGATGAGGAGAGCGACCTCGGTCGGTGCACGTTCACAGCGGCTGAACTGAATCTGGTCGAACGCCTGTCGAAACGAGTGTCGTGAGGCAGGATTCTGTAGAGAAGCTATCGGAATGAACCTACTGTTGTCACAGGGAATCCTCCTTTGCACGTGTTGAGACGGTTTCGCAACTTGTTCCTCTGCTCGCTCAGAGATATCGGAGCGACCGTGCTGGACCTCAAGCGCTCTGCTCTGCCCTACGTCGTCCTGGGTTGACCGTGACTTGACAGAGGCGAGCTGCCTCGCTAGACTATCGTGGCAAGACAACACGATACGGTGAACGACGACGAACGGAGCGAGTACGCACGGCACGAGGCTCAGCGAGCCGGCGAGTGGTGGAAGGTCGGCGCTTACGGCCGGGCGGAATGGATCCGGGAGTCGCGCCCCGAACGCGCTATGCAAGTAGGCGGCGCCGGATGCTCAACCGTTACCTAGGGCACGGTATCGGATCGCTTCCTGCAAACCATCGCTGCAGATGATCCCGTACCGGTCGAGGTGGGATGCGCGCGTGAGCGGCATCCAACCAGGGTGGCACCGCGGAGTGAAAACCTCCGTCCCTGTTGGGACGGAGGTTTTTGATTTTGCTCATCCAGCGGAGGTAGTGATGGTCGAGACAACAATGCTCATCCGTCCATCCCCCGGTCGCTATCGCCCCTCACTCGAGGAGGTCGCGATTTTGGCCCAACACGCAACGGTTATCCCTATCTACCGGGAGCTAGACGCCGATTTGGAAACGCCGGTGTCAGCATTCCTCAAGGTTGCCCACGGACCGTATGCATTCCTGCTCGAGAGCGTCGAAGGTGGTGAGCGGCTGGCTCGGTACTCGTTCATCGGCACTGACCCGTTTCTTGTCATCGAACTGCACCACGGGTGTGCCCGGGTGCGCTCCACAGGAACACGTGCCACGCTTGCCGCATCAGCTCTGGCGTCCTTTGGTGGTGCAGATTACTATGGACATCCTGTCGATGAGCAGGTTGTGGCTTTCGACGATCCCCTTCGTTTCCTCGAACGATTGCTCCAGCGCTATCGCACAATCCACTTACCAGGGATGCCTCGGTTTCTCGGGGGCGCGGTTGGATATCTGGGATACGAGACGATCCGGTATTTTGAGCCTCGTGTACCGGTTGCGGCGCACGATACACTCGGTCTGCCAGAAGCGATCTTTCTTTTTGTCGATTCGATGCTCGTCTTTGACCACCTCGAGCGGACGATAGCTGTCGTCAGTCATGTGCACCTTGAGGACGGTATATCAGTTGAACTGGCCTATGCAGAAGCGGTTGAGCGGATCGAACGGCTCGCCGATCGCCTGCGCCAGTCCGCGGTTGTCCCACTCGGAGGCGGGCCGGTTCATCCCGCAACGGTGGAACAGCGACTTTGCCCATGCCTGGACCAAGCGACCTATGTCACGATGGTCGAACGAGCCAAGGAGTATATCGCTGCTGGCGATATCATCCAGGTGGTGCTCTCGCAGCGACAACACCTGGAGACAGGAGCACATCCCTTCACAATCTATCGGGCGCTCCGACGTATCAACCCTTCCCCCTACATGTATTTTCTCCGCCTCGGTGATGATGCGCTCGTTGGTGCCTCACCCGAAATGCTGGTGCGAGTCGACGACCGGCAGCTTTTCACCCACCCAATCGCGGGAACACGCCGACGTGGCCGCACACCGGAAGAGGATGCCGCACTTGCTGAGGAGCTGGTGGCAGACGAGAAAGAGCGTGCCGAGCACATCATGCTCGTCGATCTGGCACGCAACGACATTGGCCGCGTCGCCCAACCCGGCACCGTACGTGTCCCGCGGCTGATGGCGGTTGAACGGTACAGTCATGTCATGCACTTGGTCAGTGAAGTTACTGGTCGCCTGCAGGATGGCCTCAGTGCACTTGACGCGCTCCGCAGTTGTTTTCCGGCCGGAACAGTGAGTGGGGCCCCGAAGATTCGAGCGATGGAGATCATCGCTGAGCTCGAGAAGGAGCAGCGTGGTCCCTACGCCGGCGCAGTTGGCTATGTGGACTTTAGTGGCAATCTCGATACTGCGATTACCCTGCGAACGATCGTTCTGCGAGGACGCCGCGCCTTCTTACAGGCTGGCGCAGGGATTGTCGCCGATAGTATCCCGGAGCGAGAGCACCAAGAGTGCCATCACAAGATGCGCGCGCTCGTCCGTGCCATCGAGCACGCAGAACAGCTGGAACGCGAGTTGCGAGGAGGCGAGCGGTGATTGTCGTGATCGACAACTACGACTCGTTCACCTTTAACCTTGTCCAATACCTTGCTGAGCTCGGCGCGGAGCTCATGGTGCTCCGCAATGACGCCGTGACGGTCGAGGAGCTGGAAGCGCTCGCTCCCGATGGGCTTGTCATCTCCCCTGGTCCGTGTACTCCACGGGAGGCGGGTGTCTCAGTGCCGGCGATCGAGCGGTTTGCTGGGCGAACGCCGATCCTTGGAGTTTGCCTCGGCCACCAGGCGATCGCCTCAGCCTACGGCGGTCGAATTATCCGGGCACCGCGCCTCATGCATGGGAAGACGAGCGAAATTCGCCATGACGGCCAGGGCGTCTTTGCTGGCCTGCCTAACCCGTTCATGGCGACTCGCTACCACTCACTGATGGTTGATGAGGCGGCGCTTCCCAAAGAGCTCACTGTCACTGCCAGGAGCGAAGATGGTGTCATTATGGGCCTCCGCGACTGTACTGGACTGGTTGAGGGAGTGCAATTCCACCCCGAGTCGATCTTGACCACAGTCGGGAAAAACTTGCTCCGGAACTTTCTCCGGCAGGTCGAACAGCATCAATGCCAACTCGCAGGCCGCAGGGGAGGTGCAGTGTGATCAGCGCAGCACTCCAGAAGATCGTTGCCGGTGAGGTTCTTGATGTCGAGGAAGCTGCACAGGCAATGAGTACGGTTATGACCGGCGAGGCGACACCGGTACAGATCGCTGCTCTCGTGACTGCCTTAAGGATACGGGGCGAACGAGAAACAGAGATCGCCGGATTTGTTCAGGCACTTCGCCGGCACATGATACCGGTCGAGCTAGTGACCGGGCGACCAGCTGTCGACGTGGTCGGGACTGGGGGGGATGGCAACCGGACATTCAACATCTCGACTGCCGCAGCATTTGTGGTAGCCGGCGCAGGGGTCCCAGTTGCCAAGCATGGGAATCGTGCCATGTCCAGTCGGGCAGGGGCGGCAGATACGCTGGAAGCCCTCGGAGTGCGGATTGACCTCGGACCGGAGGCGGTTGCCCGGTGCGTGAAAGAGGTTGGAATCGGATTCATGTTTGCCCAGCGCTATCACCCGGCGCTTCGGCACGCAGCTCCGGTTCGGCGCGAGCTCGGGTTTCGGACGGTCTTTAACGTACTCGGGCCGCTGGCGAATCCTGCCCGTGTCCGGCACCAACTGGTCGGCGTGGCCATGCCCGAGTTGCTGGAAACAGTCGCACGGGTGCTCGCGTTACTGGAGAGTGAGCATGCCTTCGTGGTGCATGCGGCGGACGGTCTCGACGAGCTTAGTCTGGCTGCACCCACCATCGTCTACGAGGTACGGCGGAATGGGGCGGTGGAGGTACGGCGGATGACCGTTGAGCCGGAAGCGTTCGGCCTCAAGCGGGTGCCGACAGAAGCGCTTCGCGGTGGCTCGGCGGAGGAGAATGCACGGATTGTGCGTTCGGTATTGGAGGGGGCCCCTGGGCCAGCACGTGAGGTCACGCTCCTCAACGCGGCAGCGGCACTTGTCGCAGCAGACGCAGCGGAATCGTTCGCCGAAGGGCTCGAGCTTGCTCGGCGATCGCTTGAGAGCGGGGCTGCGCTTGACTGTTTGGAACGATTGATTGCTCTCTCGCAGGCGCTGGCCTCGGCGGAGGTCTCGTCGTGAAGCGGACCGAGACGATCCTTGACCGGATCCTGGAGCGGACGCGGGCGGGTCTGGCAGAGAAGCGCCGCACCATCTCGGAGACGATGTTGTGTGAGCACGCATTGTCTCGACCGCCGGCCGTTGCTTTCACCGCTGCGCTCCGTGGTGAGCGAGTCCGCGTGATTGCGGAAGTGAAGCGTGCCTCACCCTCACGTGGCCTCTTTGCCGCCGGCGCTGACGCAAGAGCAGTTGCCGAGGACTATTTGACTGGCGGCGCTGCCGCACTCTCGGTGCTCACGGATGGACCATTCTTCCATGGAAGTCTGGAGGATCTTGAGCAGGTCGCCATGCGAGCTCATGCTGGCCAGCCGCCGGTCCCGGTGCTGCGCAAGGATTTCATCGTCGATCCATACCAGGTTCTCGAGGCCCGGGCCGCTGGTGCTGATGCTTTGCTCCTCATCGTCGCGGCGCTTGACCGCGTCCAGCTGGCGGAGCTCCTCGCGACGACGTGGGAGCTCGGTATGGAGGCACTTGTCGAAGTGCACAACGAGGCGGAACTGGAGACGGCACTGACCGCTGGTGCGCGAGTTGTGGGGATCAACAATCGGGACTTACGCACGTTCACGGTTGATCTCGCTGTCAGTGAACGCCTAGCACCGCGTGTTCCGGGTGATCGAATTGTTGTGGCTGAGAGCGGCATCCATCGAGCGTCTGATGTGGAGCGACTCGCAGCGGCTGGAATCGACGCCATTCTGGTGGGTGAGGCGTTGATGACGGCACCGAATCGTCCAGCTGCTTTGGCTGAACTGACCAGGGTGGAGGTTGTGCAGTGCCGGGCCTTGTGAAGCTCTGCGGTATGCGTACACCGGAAGACGTTCTCGTGGCAGCCGAGGCAGGAGCTGATCTTCTTGGTCTGGTTTTCGCGCCGAGCCCGCGGCAGGTCACGCTCGAAGAGGCGGCCGAGCTCTGCAGGGTAGTGCGGCGGAGGCACAATGCACCGCGGCTCGTCGGTTTGTTTGTCGACGCCTCGCTTGAGGAGATTGTGACGATCGCCGGGATGCTGGAGCTCGATGTCGTACAACTTCACGGCAACGAGTCTCCAGAGTTCCTCCAGGCGCTTGCTTGGCCAGTCATCAAGGCTGTGCGTGTGCGACCCGGGGAAACGGTGGATGCCGTGCGGGCACGGGTTGCTCCCTACTTCGTGCGCGAACCGGTACCACTGGCCGTGTTGCTCGATGCCTACCATCCCAGGCTGCCCGGGGGAACGGGACGAACCCTAGACTGGGCACTCGCCGCGGCACTGGCACAGGAGTTTCCGGTTATCCTGGCTGGTGGACTTCGGCCCGAGACGGTGGCAGAGGCAATCGAGGCAGTACGACCACTCGGTGTGGACGTCTCAAGCGGGATCGAGAGAGGAGGGAAAAAAGATCCTGCGGCAATTCATGCCTTCGTGGCGGCGGCGCGAGCGGCTTTTGAGCGTATCGTCGTGAGCAATGGTGCGAGTAGCGGAGGGGAACCATGACAACGGCCATCCAGCGGGCTCGGAGCCTTCCGGACGAGCGGGGACGATTTGGGGAATTTGGCGGGATCTACGCGCCGGTAACCTTACTGCCGGCAATCGAGGAGCTCATTGCCGCCTATGAAGACGCGCGACGCGATGCATCCTTCCAGGTGGAGTTCAAGCGCCTCTTGCGCGAGTTTGTCGGTCGACCAACACCACTGTACTACGCAGCAAGTCTGACCGAGAAGGTTGGTGGTGCGAGGATCTTCCTCAAGCGTGAGGACCTGGCACATACTGGAGCACACAAGATCAACAACGCAGTTGGCCAGGGGCTGCTTGCCAAGCGAATGGGCAAGCCACGAGTGATTGCAGAGACTGGTGCAGGGCAACACGGCGTGGCGACCGCAACAGTCTGTGCCATGCTCGGTCTGGAGTGTGTGGTCTACATGGGCGAGCTCGATGTGCAGCGGCAATCGCTGAATGTCTTCCGGATGAAATTGTTGGGGGCGGAAGTTCGCCCAGTGCGCTCCGGTAGTCGAACGCTCAAAGATGCGATGAATGAAGCGATCCGCGACTGGGTGACGAACGTCAGGACGACTTACTACCTTGTTGGTTCAGTGGCAGGAATGCACCCCTACCCGATGATGGTGCGTGACTTCCAAGCAGTGATCGGGCATGAGACGCGGGAGCAAATCGTTGCTGCTACTGGACGTCTGCCGGATGCTGTGGTTGCGTGTGTGGGTGGAGGCTCCAACGCCATCGGGATTTTCTCGGGATTCCTGGAGGACGAGACGGTCGAACTGCACGGCGCTGAGGCGGCAGGTGAGGGGCTGGAGACTGGCCGACATGCGGCGAGCCTCACCGCTGGACGCGTTGGTGTGCTGCATGGCTCGCGCTCGTTTGTGCTGCAGGACGAAGACGGGCAGATCCTCGAGGCGCATAGTATCGCCGCCGGATTGGACTATCCGGGCGTAGGACCGGAACATGCATACCTGAAGACCACTGGACGTGCTCAGTACCATGCGATCACGGATGCGGAGGCACTTGAAGCGTTTCAGCTTCTGTGCCGAACAGAGGGAATTATCCCAGCTTTAGAATCGGCACATGCAATTGCGCTGGCCGTGCGGCTTGCGCGCCAGCGGCCGCGCGACCAGATCATCGTCGTCAATCTTTCTGGACGCGGTGATAAGGACATGCACACCGTGGCCAGTGCCCTGGGGGTGACACTGTGACGGGTCGGCCGACGAGAATCGACGAAACCTTTGCGCGCTTGCGGGCTGGTCGGGAGCTTGGCTTCATACCCTATCTCACGATTGGATATCCGGATCGGGAGAGCGCGCTCAAACTCGTACCGGCGCTGGTCCGTGGGGGTGCCTGCGCAGTAGAACTCGGAATCCCGTTCTCCGATCCGCTTGCGGATGGAGCCACAATCCAGCGTGCGAGCCAGGTCGCCTTGCAGAATGGGGTAACAGTGCAGTACTGTCTTGAGACTGCAGCTCGCCTACGGGAGCAAGGCATTGACGTCCCTCTGATCTTCATGGGATACTTCAATCCACTGCTCCAGTACGGTCTGGAGCGGTTTGTGTGTACCTGCGTCGAAGTCGGCGTCGACGGTGTGATCGTGCCCGATCTGCCACCAAACGAGAGCGATGAACTGTACACACTGTGCCGGGAGTCTGGACGCGACTTGATCTTTATGGTCGCACCGACGAGCACGGACCGTCATCTGCACGAGGTGGCTGCACGTGCGAGCGGCTTCATCTATTGCGTGTCGCTGACCGGCGTCACCGGGGCACGCCATCGGCTCCCCGAAGAGCTGCCCGTCTTCTTGCAGCGCGTCCGTGCGGTGACCGAGCTCCCGCTCGCACTCGGGTTCGGGATCTCCCGTCCGGAACACGTCGCTGAGGTGCGTGACCTGGTCGATGCGGTAGTTGTGGGAAGTGCGTTGCTCGATCGTCTCTCGTCGGTGTCATTGGCAGAACAGGCTTCAACTGCAGAGGAGTTCATCAGGTGGTTGCGCAGCGGGGCCGAAGCGTCGGCAACTGCCGGAGAGGGATCCTAGGGAGCAATGCTGCTCTGTCGCGGGATTCGCGGGGCAACAACAGTTGACAGCAATACTGCTGAGGCGATCGTGAGCGCTACTCGCGAGCTGCTCCTTGCACTGGTTGAGGCGAATCAGATCGAACCGGATCAGATCGCAAGCATTATTTTCACAACGACCTGCGATCTCAATGCGACGTTTCCAGCCGTGGCTGCGCGGCAACTTGGCTGGGTGCATGTACCGCTCCTCTGTGCGCATGAGATGGACGTCCCCGGGGCACCGCGTGGCGTAGTACGGGTGCTGATGCACGTCAATACTGAGAAGTCCCCACGCGAGATCCGGCATGTCTACCTGCGGGGGGCTCGCGTCCTCCGACCGGAGTTTGGCCACGAGTCAGTTCTGCTTGGCGAAGATCGCAAAGGAGTGGGAGGGACGGAGCGATGATCGTAGTCATGCAACCGGGTGCAACGCATGAGCAAATTCAGGCTGTTATCGATCGTGTCGCAGAGTTCGGGTTCCAGACCAAACTTGCACCTGGTGCGGAGCGGATGGTCATCGGTGTGGTGGGCTCACCACTGCCGGATACCCTCAAAGAGGCACTCGAGCGGTTGCCCGGCGTCGAAGAAGTCATTCGTGTTAGCAAGCGCTACAAGCTAGTCAGCCGTGAGTTCTACCCACTGGATACGGTCATCCAAGTGCGTGACGTGACAATTGGTGGTAGCGAGATTGTGGTCATCGCGGGGCCATGCTCGGTGGAGAATGAGCGGCAGATCATCGAGACGGCGCAGGCTGTGAAGGCGGCCGGAGCAAGCATGCTCCGCGGCGGAGCGTTCAAGCCGCGCACCTCGCCCTATGAGTTCCGTGGTCTGGGGGAACAAGGCCTGAAGTTGCTCGCAAAGGCTCGCGAAGAGACAGGACTCCCCATTGTGACCGAAGTACTGAGCCCACAGCACGTCGACCTGGTAGCGGAATATGCCGATGTACTTCAGATCGGGGCCCGCAATTGCCAGAATTACCTCTTGCTCGAGGCGGTTGGGCAGACGAAGAAGCCGGTGCTGCTCAAGCGCGGGATGTCTGTGCAGATCGAAGAGTGGCTCCTCGCAGCAGAGTATGTCGTTGCGCAGGGGAATGAGCAGGTGATCCTCTGCGAGCGAGGTATCCGCACCTTTGAGACATTCACACGCAACACGCTCGATCTGAACGCGGTTCCAGCCATCAAGCATTTGAGTCATCTGCCCATTATTGTCGATCCAAGCCATGGGACAGGCCGCTGGTTCCTTGTCCCACCAATGATGCTCGCCGCAATCGCTGCCGGGGCCGACGGGCTAATCGTCGAAGTGCACCCCAACCCCGATCATGCGCTCTCCGATGGTGCACAATCACTCACGCCAGAGAACTTCGCTGCAGTGATGCCGAAACTTGCGGCCGTCGCTCGCGCGGTTGGACGCAGCATGCGCGGCGTCACGGCAACGGAGCCGAGCCTGTCGCCAGCCGACTGAGGGAGCCAAGGATGACCGATGCCGAGATCGATCGTCTGCTGGCTGGTCTCCGCTTTGGGGCAGACGGTCTTGTACCGCTGATTGTCCAAGATGTCTCGACAGGCCAGATACGGATGATCGGGTACGCCAACGGCGAGGCTATCCGGCGGACGCTCGAGACGGGGCGTGTGCACTTCTGGAGTCGGAGTCGACAGCGTCTCTGGATGAAAGGGGAAACCTCTGGGAACGTGCTGGAGCTCGTGGAACTGCGTGCGGACTGTGACGGAGATGCGCTTCTGGCACGCGTGCGACCGCACGGCCCGACTTGCCACACTGGACGGCTCAGCTGTTTCGATACGCCACCACTTGTCCAGCGTGACACTATCCCTGTCACGGCGGCGATCCTCGATGAGGTAGCTGGCGTCATTGCGGCGCGAGCATCTCAACCACAACCTGGATCCTATACAACGGCGCTCCTGAGTGCCGGGGTGGACCGTATCGCGCGCAAGATTGGAGAAGAGGCAGCCGAGGTGATTGTGGCGGCCAAGAATGGTGAAGCAGAGCCGCTTGCTCGAGAAGCCGCCGATCTTCTCTACCATCTGCTGGTCTTACTTCAGGCGTGTGGGGTGCCGGCCGAAGCCGTATGGCGTGAACTCCGCGAACGTCGCGGTTATTCTTCGCCGTAGTAGCGTGGTGGGCGAACGACCATACGCTGGTGTTCGAGATCGATCTCGAGGATAACCGAACGGATTGCGGGAAGCAGAAGTTCAGTGCCGTCTGGAGACTGAACTACATAGACATCGTTCGCGCCGGTCTCGAGGATCTCGACGACGGCCCCCAGATAGTGACCGTCCTCATCGACGACATGCAGCCCGAGGATTTCAAACTGGTAGTACTCGTCTTCTGCGAGCGGCGCCGCCTGACTGCGGTCGATCCGCACGACAGCGCCGCGCAACGCTTCCGCATCATTTCGTGTCACGACCCCTTCGAGCTGCAGCAGGGCGATGTCGCCTTGGAGCTGGGCCCGAAGGAGACGACGTGGAGTTGGATCGTCGTCGAGATAGACATGAGTGAGCGCGGGAATGCGTTCCGGGAAATGCGTCCAGATGCGCATCTTGAGCGCCCCACGGACACCGTGAGCGCCAATAATGCGACCGATCGACAGGCGCTGCGGCGGCTCGATGCGCTCAGGCGCTTGAGGATGGTTGGGGTTCGACTTGGTCATCAATCGTGAGACTGGCATGCACCCCCTGCCGGACGGCTGCGATGCTCAGCATGGTGCGGATGGCACGGGCGATTCGACCTTCTCGTCCGATCACTTTGCCAAGCTGGTCGTGTGGCACCGATAGGCGCAGGATGATAGCACGGCCGCGGCGCCGCGTACGAATCTGAATAGCATCGGGATCCTCAACGAGCTGTCCGGCAATATAGCGAACAAGCGTCGCCAAGCGCTGCATCGCCAGTTCAGGATCGAGCGGCAATCGATCCCGGCGATACGGACGTTGTGGCGGTCGAGAGGTGTCGCGGCGTTGCACGCTTCACGCCCCTCACGCGTCGGGCTGCTGTGCACCTGCTTTGGACTGTTGTCCCTCGCCGTGTTGGCGTGGTGGAAGCACACCAGCACGAACAAGCAATGCGCGCACAGTGTCGGTCGGTTGAGCACCGTGCTCCAACCACCACCGAGCCCGTTCGACGTTTACCTCGAGGGTGTAGGGATCGGTGCGGGGATTGTAGTACCCAATGACTTCAACGAACCGACCGTCGCGTGGCCAGCGCGCTTCAGCAGCCACAATGCGATAATGCGGTTGCTTCTTTTTCCCCATCCGGCGCAAACGCAGCTTGATCATCGTCGAATTGCTCCACCCTCCGTTGCTTCAGACCCGATCTTCGAGCGAACATACAGGATCGGCAGGCCGATCCCTAAGAAGCAACTGTAGCAGCTTTCGCAGAATGGCGTCAACGCTCTCATGCACTATCAGCAAAGGGTCGTGTGGTGCGCCGTGCGAAGATCCACCGACTATGCCCAGCTTATCCTGCTTCTCTTCTCCCAAACTGTGGGCATTGGCAAAAGAGCAGAAGTGCCGTCGCCCGGCTGGTACGCGGTAGCGTCGACGCTGACTTCGGTTGTCTCCGGCTGTTGATTGAGGCGACTTTGACAGAAATTAGCGTCGTATGAGCCAACCGTCTTCACCGATCCAGAGAGGTTGCCGATGATCGGCCGGGCTGGCACACTGTCGCCATCTGGGATAGGCTGCCAGCAGTCCTTCCGGTGCGCTGGCGTGTAGATGGCAATCACAGAGCGGAGTGCTGCGCATGGCGAGTGTGAGCCGTGCCGATATGTATGCGTCGCGTTATCCACTGCTGATGCTGCAAAGCACGGTCCTGTTCCCGGGGAATGCTGTTACTCTTGCCATCGGGCGAGCAGAAGCCTTCCGTGCGGTGGAGCTCGCGCGTCAGCAATCGGCTGCCCTCGTCGTGGTGGTCTACGCCGATGGACGTCGTGGTGATCAGCTCGCGGACCGGATTGGAACGCTTGCCCGCATTGCTGAGGTCCAGCTCCAAGCTGGCCAAAGACTGCAGGTTCGCCTGGAGGGGCTCCGCCGCGTTCGGTTGCTCGCCGTCGACCTGGCAGGCGCTGCTCCGCAGGCACGCGTAGAACAGCTTCTCCCGACGCTCACGCCAGCCGCATTTGCCGCAGTCGAGCGTGTGCGTGCGCTCGTTGGCGAGCTTGAGCGGCAGCTCGGAGTGCCAGACAACGAGACAGTCCGAGCGCTTGAGGCAACCGACGACCCTGATCGGTTCGCAGATCTCTTGGCTACGCAACTCGTCCGTGATCTCCCATACCGGCAATGCCTCCTCGAGCTGGTCAATCCGCTCGAGCGGCTCGAACAACTTGCCGGTCTGATAGAGCGGGAGTTGGCCCGCCGGCGGCCTGTTGCCCAGTCACCAGGATCCGCAGCGCCGGTAGCAAGTCGACCCAGCACCGAGCCAACGACTCTGCTCGACGAGGCCAATGAAGCGCGCGAGGAAGCTGAACGGTTGCGTCGTCGGCTAACGGAGTGTGGTGCGCCCCCAGTAGTTGTCGAGCGGATCGAGCAGGAGATCGACCGTCTGCTGCGTATGCCACCGTCTACAGCAGAGGCCACCGTCGCCCGCACCTATATCGAGACCGTTCTCAGCATTCCCTGGGCGGTCGAGACACCAGACACGGTGGAACTCGCCCGAGCACGCGCGATCCTCGAGCGTGACCACTTTGGGCTCGAGCAAGTGAAGGAGCGGTTACTGGACTATCTCGCGGTGCGTGCCTTGACCGGGGAGCAGAGCGGAGGCGGAACGGTTCTCTGTTTCGTCGGACCGCCGGGTGTCGGGAAAACAAGTCTGGCGCGCTCGATCGCTGAGGCGCTTGGGCGCCGGTTTGTGACAGTCAGTCTCGGTGGCGTACGAGATGAGGCAGAGATTCGCGGTCATCGTCGAACCTATCTCGGCGCCTATCCTGGCCGTATCGTTGAAGCACTCCGGCGTGCTAGAGCACGTAACCCGGTGATCTTACTCGATGAGCTCGATAAACTTGCGACAGACTACCGCGGTGATCCGGCGGCTGCACTGCTTGAAGTTCTTGATCCGGAGCAGAATCGGCATTTTGTTGATCATTATCTTGATGTGCCGGTTGATCTCTCGCGGGTGCTGTTCATTGCCACGGCCAACTCCTTGGCGCCGTTACCACGTCCACTCCGGGATCGGTTAGAAGCGATTGTCATCGAGGGGTACACAGAAGACGAAAAGCGGGAGATCGGGCGTCGTCATCTTCTGCCACGGCAACTTGCGGTGCATGGGCTTCCCGAGTGCGCGCTGGAGTTGACCGATGCGGCATGGCACGAGCTAATCCGCGGATACACGCGTGAGGCGGGCGTCCGCGAGCTGGAGCGGCAGCTTGCAGCACTCTGTCGGAAGGTGGCGCGGGAGATTATCGAGCGAGGCCGGAACACAAATGAGAGCCTACCACGTCGGCGGGTAACGGTGGCAGTTTTGCGTCGTTATCTCGGACCAGCCCCCTATCGAGAATTGGGGATCTCCCCAGAGCCACAAGTCGGTGTCGCCTATGGCCTTGGGGCGACCCCACTTGGTGGAACACTCGTTCCCGTCGAGGTACTGGCGATGCCGGGGCGCGGTCAGCTCCAGGTGACGGGGCAGGCTGGCGAGGTGCTGCAGGAATCGGCCCGTGCCGCGTTGAGTTGGGTGCGGGCACATGCAGGTCAGTTTGGGCTTGCACCAGACTTTGCCGAGCGAATGGATCTTCACGTGCACCTTCCGGAGGGGGCATTACCAAAAGATGGACCATCAGCTGGCCTTGCGTTGGTCGTCGCGCTCGTATCGGCGTTGACGGGGTGTCCGGTCCGGAGCGATCTTGCGGTGACCGGAGAGATTACCCTGCGCGGCCGCGTGTTACCGGTTGGTGGCCTGCGCCAGAAAGTGCTTGCAGCACAACAAGCTGGTCTTGGAGGACTGCTTGCCCCTGCTGGGAATCGGGCAGAGGCCACTCGTTTCCCTGCAACGATCACACGACAGCTCACGCTGCATTGGGTCGAGACGGTGGAGCAGGCGCTGGAGCTCATGCTCTTGGCTCCTGCCGGGCAAGTGTCTCCGGAGACGTCGTTCGCCTCTAGTACGGTAGGGGGAAAGATGGCCCAGAGCGCGGATTCGGTTGAAGCGAGCGGTACTTCGGATCCTCGTGAATGACTGATGAGATGTCCGGAGGCGTGTGTCTGACTTCAAAAGTGCGCGCCTCTCCAAGCGAGGATCCCGACGGAGCCGAGTCTCTGCAGATTTGTGTAGAGTGGATGTGTTTGTACCTTCGTATCCTCCCTAAGGAGTGGACAGGAGAGGGGCAGGTATGCGCATCGGGCTTGTCTTCCCCCAGACGGAAATCGGAACCGATCCGAACGTCATTCGCGAGTACGCGCAAGCTGCCGAGGAACTCGGATATAGCCATCTTCTCACGTACGAGCATGTGGTTGGCGTCGATCTTGCACACTATCCGGGATGGAGAGGACCATACCATGCTGGGCACCAGTTTCATGAGCCGTTTGTGCTGTTTGGCTACCTTGCGGCGATAACACAGCGGCTCGAACTTGTGACAGGCGTGGTTGTCCTGCCACAACGGCAGACAGTCCTGGTGGCCAAGCAGGCAGCGGAGGTCGACGTTCTTTCTGGCGGTCGCTTACGGCTGGGTGTTGGAGTCGGTTGGAACGAGGCGGAGTACATCGCCCTGGGCATGGATTTTCACACGCGGGGACGTCGCGAGGAAGAACAGATCGAAGTTCTGCGTCTGCTCTGGACGCAGCCGATCGTCTGTTACGAGGGGCGCTGGCATCGCCTGCCTGCCGTTGGCCTTAACCCGCTTCCCGTGCAGCGCCCCATCCCGATCTGGCTGGGTGGTATGTCGGAGGCCGCGCGGCGGCGTGCAGCCAAGCTCGCGGACGGTTGGATGCCGCAGTGGCGTCCGACACCTGAGCTCCGTGCCATGGTTGAAGAGCTCCGAGAGTGGATAGCAACAACGGGGCGTGACCCAGCAGGCTTCGGGATCGAGGGAAGGCTCACGCTCGCACAAGTACCGCGTACCGAGTGGCTGCGGGATATTGAAGCGTGGCGTGAGCTTGGGGCAACGCATCTCTGCATCAATACCATGGGACTCGGTCTGTCCTCGCCGCGTGCGCATATTGCGCTAATCCAGGAATTTGCAAGCCTGCTCGGTCTCCCCGGGACGTCACGTTCCGGCTGAGCCACCAGCACGTGGGGACAGTGCAATACACTCGGTGTTGAGTACACTTGCCGATCAGTCCTGCCGGGCAAAACCGGCTTTTGTGTAAGGATACCCGTGGCCCTTGAAGCCATGGGGGCGGCTCTGCTCATCCGGCTGACTGCTTCTGACGATTGGACACCGTCTCCGTTCCGTAAAGAAACAATCCCAATTTGCGTCCCTAAGGTCGCGGTGGAGAAAAGCAGAGTCGCGCGCTCATTCTGGTGACGATGAATCGTAAAGACAGCGGTCTCCTCGGTGCGTAGCTACCGCATTTCACAGACCGGGTCTATGGGGGAGGTGATTTGCGAGCGGGGTGGGACAAGCACTCGAACTAGGACGGCGAAAAGTCGTGGGTGTGCTACTTGTGCATGCTCTCGAGACCGAGAGACAGTTCATGCCTCCAGAGGGTTGTAGTTAGCTGCTGTGCTCGTATCGTGACCAATGGTGTTGTTGCCATCGGACGGGGGAGCATTCAGTGTCTGTGCCTGCGACGCACGGAGCAGTTGGTGCGCCGCGTCGGATCGCGGTGGCTAGTGTGACCTGGATCAGTTAAGCTGAGGCATTGGGAGTAGACTTTTTCGCGCAGCGGTTCTGGCGAGAAGCAGGTAGCGATCCCCGTGGTCAGCTCTCGAACATGACATCGAGACAGGGCATGTGCAGGATGCTCTTGCTCGCCGATCAGACGCGTGCTGATACGCTGATTGATCGTGCGATATTTCATGCGTTCTGGAGCAGGCGTCATCCTGGTATGCAGAGATCCGGTGCTGATCCATCCTCAGGATGTTGTTAGAGGTCATCGAATGCGCTCGGTGCGTGTGGCTGCACGCGGCGTAAAGGCGTTCACGTGCTTCCTTCGTTTCTCGCGTAGCTCAGCAGGTCAGCGCCTCCTTTGGTGCCCATTGGCACCGTGGGCCACACTGCTGCTCGGCTCTCAAATGAGCTGTGACGCTGCAGCTCTGCACTGAGGTTGTGTGGAGTTGTTTTCGCAGACGTTGCACGGCGCAATTCGTCTTCTCATGTCCGCTGACACTGCGCTTCTGCAGATTGTGAAGCGGACGCTGTTCGCCTCCCGTCTTGTGAGGGGGCTTGTGATATTGATAAGGGTTCCACTGAGAGTTGAGCTAGCTATTGGTCGGTTCGCCAGCGTGTCCGCGGCATGGTAGTACTGAGAAGTGCTTCCGGCGGTCGCGGTTGGCTCGTTAGCACTTGCCGGTTGTGGCGGATGGCCCGCTTGGATGTTTGGGTTGCCGAATGTCCCAAGTGCCACGGTGACTGTCCAGTGGATTGTCGTTTTCCCGGTCGCAACACGGCTTACCCCTCGCGTGTTCGTGTCACTCGACTCGGAGCGGCTGGATGGGTGCCGTGTCTTTGTGGCTGGCCCGGTGTGGGTAGGAACATGTGTAAGCAGGCTTGCCAGACGTTGGTTTTCCGGTAGCAGCTGCGTTCGGATGGGGACGGGTGCTAAAGTGGGTGTATCACTGAGCGTAAGCCGGGACATCCTTGGTCAGACACAGATTCTGATGACTGCGATGGCCCTGGAGACAGATCCTCGCTACTGCGCGCGTGGCTTAATGCTGGGAATGGTTGTGCGCTCCTTGTGAACGTCGATATCTGCGCGATCAGTGCGGGGCCGCGGCGAAAGTCGAGAGTTCTCTGCAATGTTCTGGCGTGGTATCGTTCGCGGGGGCGTCCAGGCTTGCTCTCGACGACCGGCAGCGCGGTGTGAGCGCTGAAAGGGGGAAGTCGTGATGAGGAGGCTGGAACCGCATCCTGATGTCGTGGTCATTGGGGGCGGTATTATCGGTGCGACCATCGCCTTTGCATTGGCTCGTCATGGTTGGCGAGTAACGCTGATTGAACGCGAGACGATCGGCGACGGAGCCTCGGTCGCATCGGCCGGAATCGTGAGCCCGCTGGACCAGCGGCAATATCCAACAGAGCTCCAGCAACTGCTCTGGCGGAGTCTGCGGTCCTATCCTTGGCTGGTCGGAACGTTGCAGGAGGAGACGGGGCTCTCGGTTGGCTATCAGCAATGGGGCACACTGCTGCTCGCGGAGTCTGAAGCGGAAGTTCCTATGCTCCAGGAACTGGGACAGTGGCTCGAAGGGGCGGGATTCACCGCTGAATGGCTGGATGGCCCGGCGACACGTGAAAGCGAGCCGTTGGCACCTGTCCACGTCCAGGGAGGACTCCTTATCGAGGACGGAGCGAGTGTTCTGGTGCCGCAGCTGGTTCGGGCTGCCATCATCGGGGCGCAGCAACGTGGGGCAACTGTTCTCGAACACACCGCGGTGGTTCAACTTGAGGTCGCTGGCGAGCGCGTGGTAGCAGTGCAGACTGCACGCGAGCGCCTACCGACCGATACTGTTGTGCTTGCGGCGGGTGCGTGGTCCGGGCAGCTTGTGGCACCGCTCGGGGTACCGTTGCCGACCGTTCCGGTCAAGGGGCAAATGGCACTCATCGATGGGAGTAGTAGCCGACCGCGGCACATTATCGGCGCGCTAGGTGCGACAGGCTATGTTGTTCCTCGGGCCGACGGACTCATCTGGCTGGGGACGACGGTTGAGCGAGGGCGTTGGGGGACCCGTCCGACGGCGCAGGGGCTCTGGCAGTGCATCGACACTGCTCGGAGGCTTGCTCCGGCGCTTCTTCAAGAAGAAATTCACCTCGTCGGGGCAGGCTTGCGCCCTGGAACTGCTGACGACCTGCCGATACTTGGGCGACTACCTGGCTGGCGAAACTTGTGGGTTGCGGCTGGACACTTCCGTTTAGGCGTCATGTTAGCGCCGGTCACCGCGGATCTCCTGACAGAGGCGTTAGAAAAGGAGAGCGAGGACGGACTCCCAGGCCGCTTCTCACCACGACGGTTCCTCGAGTCACGAACCGAGTCCTAAACTGCCACGGGGTCGAGTGGTCTGCGGTGCGGTGAACGCACAACGAATGCGGGCTCGCTGTGCGAGCCCGCTACTGTGCTGGGGTAGCAAGCAGTGTGAAGATAAACCTGTCCCCACCGCTTCAATCGTCAGCCGTCAACTGCTCAACGTCAATCTGGGCACGCTGCAATCGACCGCTGTAGTCGATGAAAATCGACTGCCATTCGGTGAAGACGTCGAGCGCAGCTTGCCCAGCCTCGCGGTGTCCGTTGCCGGTTGCTTTGGTACCGCCGAACGGTAAGTGGATCTCTGCACCGATCGTCCCCGCATTGACGTAGAAGATGCCGGTATGCACGTCCTCGATAGCGCGGAATGCCTTGTTAATATCGCGCGTATAGATGGAGGCAGAGAGACCGTATCGGACACCGTTGCAAACCGCTATTGCTTCTTCCAGGCTGCGAACGCGGATCAGTGCGGTCACCGGTCCAAAGATCTCTTCCTGTGCGATGCGCATCTCGGGGCGAACATCGACGAAAACGGTTGGCTGATGGAAGTGCCCGCGTTCAAGTTCTCCCTCACGGGCGATCTGTCCCCCAGTAAGGAGCTGCGCACCCTCCTCGATGCCGATCTGAACATAGCGGTGGACACGCTCGAGCTGCGATGCGCTGACAAGCGGGCCGACGTCGGTCGTAGGATCCAAGCCATTCCCAAGCTTCAGTTGGCTGACACGTGCGTCGAGCTGGTCAGCGAGCTCACGGAAGACCGCTTCGTGCACGATGACGCGGCTGGCCGCTGTGCAGCGCTGGCCTGAGGTGCCGAAGGCACTCCACACAATCCCGTCCAACGCAAGGCGCAGATCGGCATCGTCCATAACGATGATCGCGTTCTTCCCGCCCATTTCAAGCGAGACACGCTTGCCGAGCCGTGCGCACTCTACAGCTACTTGCTGGCCGATCTCGTTTGAGCCCGTGAAGGAAATCAGCGCGACATCGGGATGCTGGACAAGTGCCGTCCCCACGGTGTCACCCGTTCCGAGGACGAGATTGAGCACGCCAGGTGGCAAACCTGCTTCCTCGAACAGCTGGACGAGGCGTACAGCCGAACGCGGGGTATAACTAGCTGGCTTGAAGACAACAGTGTTGCCACAGATGAGTGCGGGCATAATCTTCCAAGCCGGAATGGCCATCGGAAAGTTCCAGGGTGTGATCAGACCGACTACGCCGATGGGCCGACGCTGCGTCATATTCCACTTGTTGGGAAGCTCCGAAGGGGTGGTTTGCCCCCACAGGCGGCGGCCCTCACCAGCCATATAAAAGGTCATGTCGATCGCTTCTTGCACATCGCCACGCGCCTCGGTGAGGACTTTGCCCATCTCTTCAGTCATCTCCCGAGCTAACTGCTCCTTGCGTTCGACGAGGAGTTGACCGACGCGGAAGAGAATCTCGCCGCGTTTGGGGGCTGGTAGTTTGCGCCAGCGGTCGAAGGCTGCCTTGGCTGCTTCCACTGCGGCGGCGACATCTTCTGGGCCGCTCTGCGCAAAAGTGCCGATCAGTTCGCCGGTCGCCGGATTACGACGCTCAAAGGTCGCTCCGCCCTTCGCCTCCACCCATTGACCGCCGATATAGTTTTTGAACTCTGCCATCGGTCTGCTCCTTCCGTTCACCTACGGGAACACGCTCTGCTCGCCACGAGTCTACTGCAGGCTGCGCTATACTGCGCTGTATGGACAAGAATGTTGTCCGCTAGGTCGGGCGAGAGCTGGAGTGAGGGAGTGGTTGATCAGGAACTCTCGGCGCGTCTACGGCAGCGCTCGCGGCAATCAGGGATTTGGCTGGGCTTGGCGATGGGGTTGTCGATCTTCATCGCGCTCGCTGGCTTCATTTGGCTCTATGGACGCTTGGCTCCCGTCTTTAGCGATTTTGTCTCCCGCCTGCCCGAAGCAACGCCAACGGTTGTGGCGACTCCGGAGACAACACCAGTAACTACTGGGAGGGCCGTAGCGAGTCCTACGCCGGTTGTGACGCCTCAAGCGAGCCCCACACCGGCGTGGCAGGCAACGCACCGGGTGGCACGGGGTTCCCCAGTAAACTTCCGCAGCGGACCAGGAACGCAGTATCAGGTTGTTACCGTGTTGGAGCCGGGTACGGAACTCCGTTTCCTTGGGGAACAGGAACAGGTCGGCAATGCCACATGGTTGCACCTGGAGTTGCCTGATGGACAGGACGGATGGATCCGGACTGTTGATCTCGAGCTGATCCGCCGCTAGTGGCTGATGTGGTAGGATCGACAGAACAGAGTGGCCGGAGGAACAGATGCAACAAGTGACCATCGTTGGTTTGGGTCTTATCGGAGCTTCTATAGGACTTGGTCTGCGTCGCTGGGCCACCGAAGGTGGGCAGCGTGCCAGCTCACTCCGCATTGTCGGATTTGATATTGAGCTCCTCCATCAGAACGAGGCGAAGCGGATGAAGGCGGTTGACCGAACGGCCTGGACTCTTAGTGAGGCGCTCGAGGGGGCGGATCTGATCGTCGTCGCCACGCCGCCGAGTGCAGTTCCCGAGGTCTTCACAGCTATCGCTGAGTATGCGCCCGATGGAGCAGTTGTGACCGATACGTGCAGTACCAAAGCGGCGGTGATGCGGTGGGCTAGCGAATTTTTACCCACTCGCCTCCATTTCGTCGGCGGTCATCCCATGGCGGGCAAGACGCAGAGCATCGAGGGAGCCGATGCCGATTTGTTCCGTGGGGCGGTATGGGTCATCACGCCCTCACTGACAGCAAGCCAGCAGGCCATTGAAACGGTGCTCGGTCTGATCCAGGTGCTGGGTGCAGAACCGCGTTTCCTTGATCCGGAGGAGCATGACTCCTACGTCGCGGCGATTAGCCATCTACCATTCCTGCTGTCAGTGGCGCTTATGCGGGTAACAAGCAGCGATGTAGCCTGGCGCGAGATGCGCCAGCTCGCGGCGGGTGGATTTCGCGATACCACACGGCTTGCGTTGGGAAGCCCGCAGATGTACCGAGATATTTGTGCAACGAATGCGCCAGCGATCGTCCGCTGGCTCGAGAGAGCAATCGGAGAGCTCCAGCAGCTGCGTGACCTTATCGTTGATGGATCGGAGCAGGCGCTGGCGGACCTTCGAGAGACCTTCGAGCAAGCGCGCGACGCGCGGGCCGAGTGGGCTGTCCAGCAGCAACGGCCGGGAGAAGCTCAACAGGAGACGGAGAGCGAGCTTTCCCAACTTTCCGTCGGCCAGCATCTCCAACAGCTGTTCCTTGGAGGATTGGTCAGGCGCCGCCATCCGGCGCAGGAGCAGAGTCGGCGAAAACCGACGAGGAAGCCTTAGGGTAAGATGCGCCAATCGTCGGGCAGTCGATAGGAGTACAGTAAACGCGTCGGTTCGCCACCCCGCCGGATACGCCCCCGATCCTGACGCAGCAGTTCACCATAGCGATTCACAAGTTGGACAATCCGCCGCGCTTCAAGGTTATAGAGCACAAGCCCCACTCCAACTGGCTGGAGACTGAGTGTCCGTGTCAGCTCGTCAATGACGCGGAAGGGGGGAAGACGCTCTGGACTAAGCATCGTGGCCACCGAGTGGAAGGTACTCGAATTCTCCGGTGTGTTGTGTTCGTCGAAGATTGCCAGGCCCGTGCGCACACTCTCGACGAAGTCGCTATCGTAAGGTGCTGCATAGTCGAGAAGTTCGCTGAGAGTGGTTGGATTGCGGCTGCACGCCGCAGCGAGCATTTTGATGACGTGCCCAGGCCCAAGGAAACTTACCGTTCCATGCCGATCAACAACCGTGAAACGAACTGTACTCACAGTGTCTCCCCCACAGAACAAGTGCGCGCCGAGTAGTGACCTCAAGAGAGCCCAATCCACCATGCGCCGTCTTGACCCGACGAAGGGACAAGACGAGACACGGTTTGCGGCTGCGCCTTGGGGCGCGCCGGTTGGGAACTGTACCATATGTGTAGAGAGTGGAGACTACGCCATGACCAGCGACGAATCAGTGGAGCGCTACCACCGGCAGGTTCTCCTCCCGGTTATTGGAGCATCCGGGCAAGAACGGCTTCGTCGTGGGCGAGTTTGCGTCTTGGGAATGGGGGCACTTGGCACTCACGTGGCGACGCTCCTCGCCCGGGCTGGGGTCGGATTCCTCCGGCTGGTCGACCGGGATGTTCTGGAGTGGACAAACCTGCAACGACAGGTGCTTTATGAGGAAGCTGATGTCGAGGCAGCCTTGCCGAAGGCAGTGGCCGCGGCTCGCGCCCTGGGGCGGGTGAACCGGAATGTAGTGATTGAGCCGGTTGTCATCGACGTTGATGCCACAACGATTGTGCCTTTGATTGCTGACGTGGATCTGGTCATCGACGGCAGCGACAACTTCGAGGTGCGGTACCTTCTGAATGACGCAGCGCTTGAACTGAAGAAGCCGTGGGTGTACGGCGGGGCGATCAGTACACTTGGAACGACTTTGACAATCATTCCTGGCGAGACGGCGTGTCTACGCTGCCTTTTCCCCGACCCACCGTCTGCCGGGAGTGTGCCGACCTGTGATACAGTAGGAGTGCTTGGCCCTGCTGCTGCTTTGATCGGTGCCTTGCAGGCTGCAGAGGCGATCAAGCTGCTCGTCGGTGCCTGGTCAGCCTGCAACCGCACACTGATCACGGTTGACCTCTGGACGCTAGAAATTGCCCGTGTTACGGCGCAACGCCGAGCTGACTGTCCGGCCTGTGCGCTGGGTGAGCGACGGTTCCTGTCTAAACGCGCTCCCACCCAGACAGTTGCACTCTGCGGCCGCGACGCGGTGCAGGTCGTGGTCCACCCGCGTGTGGAGATCGATCTCGCTCTGCTTATGCAGCGACTCGCACCATTGGGAGAGGTGCACTATAACCCATACCTGATACGATTCCGCACAGACGGGTATGAACTGACCGTCTTTCCTGACGGGCGAGCGATCATCCGAGGAACCAGTGATCCCGCGGTAGCTCGAGCGCTCTACGCGCGCTATATCGGGATGTGATGGCTGTGGTGACCTATTTGGATAACGCGACCACAAGCTGGCCGAAACCGGATGTGGTGCTCCAAACACTTGGGACATTCCTGGAACAGGTGAGCGGCGTGCCACTCCGCACGGGAAACCGGTTAGCGACCGAGACGTGGGAAGCGATGGAACGGGTCCGCGAACGCCTCGCGACGTTCTTCGGGAATCCCGACCCGCGGCGTGTGCTGTTCACTGCCAGTGGAACTGATGCGCTTAATTTGGCGATCAAAGGGCTCCTGGGCCCGGGTGATCATGTGGTCACCACCGCGATCGAACACGATGCGGTTCGACGGCCGCTGCGCACACTCGAGCTGTTTGGTGTCACGACGACTCCAGTCGGAGTTGGCACCGATGGTCTTGTCGATCCTGGAGACGTGCAGCGAGCACTCCGACCGAATACTCGACTCGTTATCCTTGGCCATGCATCGAACGTGACCGGGGTACTGCAACCAGTTGGAGAGATCGCGAGCCGGGCACATGTGCAGGGCACGTTAGTGTTGGTGGATGCTGCTCAGACAGCAGGTGCCGTTTCCTTCACACTGGATGATCTCGGTGCTGATCTCCTCGCCCTGAGTGGCCACAAGTGGCTGCTTGGTCCTCCGGGTACCGGTGTGCTTGTCCTTGGTCCGCGCGTCGATCCGTCTGAGCTCGCACCGCTTCGTGAGGGAGCGACAGCGTGTGACATACCGGACGTGACACCGTTCTGGTCACTTCCAGAACGGTACGAGGCAGGAACCCCGAATGCTGTTGGCATTAGCGCACTTGGTGCCGCCTTAGAGTGGCTGATCCAGGAGCAAGTTGCTGCACTGAGCGTGCGCTTGCGTCGGTTGACCGAGCGACTTGTGGCCGGGTTAGAGACCATCCCAGGCGTACAAATCCTGTCACCTGTTGATCTCCCACAACGCGTGGCTGTAGTTTCCTGTCTTGTGAGCGGCTGGCGACCGGTTGATCTTGCGAACGTTTTGGAGAAGGCCTACGGGATCGTTGTTGGGGCTGGGTTACACGGTGCATCCGAGGCGTGTCGAACTCTTGGGGCGTATCCCCATGGGACCATCCGCCTGTCACCAGGATGGTGCACGAGTGAGGAAGAGATCGACCGTGTCATCCTCGCGCTGGCGGAACTGGCGCGGAAACCAACCCGAACAGACTGAGGAGGCCAGCCATGCCGCAGGAGCGCCGTTCGTCGCGTCTTGAAGAACAGATTCTGGAGATTCTCGAGAAGGCGGAACGGGAGCCGCGTTGGCGTCGCTGGCTGCGGCGCTTGCGACGTCCCCGGTTCCCTGTACCGCGTCGAGGCTTGCACTCGCTCCACCTCTCGTTACCGGGGAATACCGCACTACTGGCTGGTGCGTTTCTCCTCGCCTTACTTGCTGTTCTCGTGCGTGACTGGTCCCGAACACTCGCAATAGTGCTGGCGATCGTCAGTCTATTGTCCTTTTTCGCTCCGGTCGTCCGACAGCTCGCCCGCGGTCCAGGTTGGGGACCGGATGAACCGCGGCGCTGGCGCGGACGCGACATTGTGCTGCCACCGGCGCGGCGCGGAATCGTTGGCTGGTTCCGCTACCAGTGGTGGCGTCTGCGCCGCCGTTGGTGAGTGTCCCAGCGTGCCACCAAGATGCTATGCTGACTGCATTGAGCGATGCTCACTCCAGGGGGCAGGGAACGAGTCATAGCGGCCGTTCGGGAGGGATTGGGGAAACGATGCCGCGGGTGGTGAGTGATCTGGTGGATGTCTATGTGTTCCGCCGGCTCCCGCAACGACCGTCCTGTGAAGTGCAGTTTTTGCTGCTGCGTCGTCGTGCAGATGGACCTCTTGGTGGAACCTGGCATGCTGTGCACGGGCGGATCTTGTCGCAAGAGCGGGCAGTCGAGGCAGCAGCCCGAGAGCTCCTTGAGCAGACAGGACTTGTACCCCAGCGTCTCTATTCTGCGGATTACATCGCGCAGTTTTACGATCATACCAACGATACGATTGTGCTTGCCCCCACCTTCGCTGCGCTGGTCGAATCGCGGGCAACAGTGCGACTGTCCGCCGCGCATGATGATTACGCCTGGTGTGATCTCGACGAGGCGGTTGCACGCCTCCTCTGGACGAGCCAGCGCTGGGCAGTTCGCCACATCCACGCCGTGATTGCCTGCGGGGGCGATGAAGCAGAGTACTATGCACTGACTTAAATCTCTTCAAGGCTATCTCGGATCACGTCGAAGTACTCGAGTGCAAGTCCGGTGCCAATGGCTACACAGCTCAAGGGATCGTCGGCCACAAAACAGGGCACACCGGTGACCTCCGTGAGCAAACGATCCAGATTTCGGAGCAACGCACCGCCACCGGTCAACACCATTCCCTTGTCGATGATATCGGAGGCGAGTTCGGGCGGCGTCTCTTCCAGCACTGCACGAACGGTGGTAAGGATCGCCTCGAGCGGTTCAGCGATCGCCTCTACGACCTCGTTGGCATGGAGTTGGATCGTGCGGGGCAGGCCGGTTACCTCATCCCGACCTCGAACGTCCATGACCAGATCCTCATCGACCGGTAGTGCTGAGCCGATAGCGATCTTGATCTCTTCGGCGGTACGCTCACCAATGCGCAGGTTGTGCTTACGCTTGACGTAGGCGGCGATCGCGTCGTCCAAGTGATTCCCGCCGATCCGCACTGACTTGCTGACGACAATACCATTCAGAGAGATAACGGCTACTTCGGTTGTCCCCCCGCCAATGTCAATAACCATGTTGCCACTTGGATCAGCGATCGGAATGCGTGCACCGATCGCGGCCGCCAGTGGTTCAGCGATGAGGTATGCCCGGCGAGCTCCGGCATTGAGCGCCGCGTCACGTACGGCACGGCGCTCGACACTCGTCACGCCAGCAGGCACTGAGATCATGACCTCAGGTCGGATGAGGGAAAAGCGCCCGACTGCCTTATTGATAAAATAGCGGAGCATCTCTTGCGTCACCACGTAGTCTGCGATGACGCCATTTCGCATGGGGCGAATCACCTCAATCGTCTCGCGGGGTTCGCGCCCAAGCATGTTCCGCGCCTCGATGCCGACCGCTTTCACCCGGCCGTCCTTGGCAGAAATGGCGACCACCGACGGCTCATTGATCACAATGCCGCGTCCCCGAACGTAGACAAGGACGTTTGCCGTACCAAGATCGATTCCCAGCTGCTTCGCCACGACCCGTCACCCCACTACCCTGTCGCTCTCCGTGTCCGCAAACTCCCTGCTCGATCTCAAGAGGAATTCTAGCATTACAACAGTTATGAGGAGTTCGGCGCCCCGACGGAATATTTGCACTCTCGCTGAATCGTGGCGTGGAACCTTTTTCTCCAAGATGCATCGCCTGACTCCAGCAGGCGTCGCGATTACTCCCGCTGCGCCTGGGGGGTGGAGAAGGGTCGCGCAGGAAGCAGTCTTGGCACGATCCGGACCGCGGCAAGCAGTCCTATAAGTTCCACTAGCGTCTGAGTGATGATCACCAGCGCGGCCAGCGAGTGCTCTTGTGGCAATGCGAGCGCAAGTGGCAGCACGACTAGCGAGTTGCGTGTCAGTGCGCTGAAGACCAGTGCTCGCCCACGTTTTGGATCAAGCTGGAATGCTCGGGATAGTGGCGGCCCGAGCAGGAGAACGACCGCTTGATAGATGAGGTAGAGCGGGACAATGCCTGCCAGCTGTGACCATGCGTGCTTCACCTGCGCAATCTGGGATCCAACAATCAGGAGCAGCGTCAGAGTGAGAGTGGGAACCGGAAACCATCCTGCCATGTCGGTCGCCCGACCAACGATTGCAGAGTGCAAGGACAGACGCTGAAGTGCGAGGGCGACACTGAGCGGGACAGCGATAAGGAACACGAATGCCTCCAGGAACGGCTTCGGATCGACGATGTTCCAGGCTGATT
Source organism: uncultured Thermomicrobium sp. (assembly GCA_938028665.1). GTDB lineage: Bacteria > Chloroflexota > Chloroflexia > Thermomicrobiales > Thermomicrobiaceae > Thermomicrobium. Next base: position 112,448 of record CALIMB010000020.1, read on the forward strand.
CAGAAAGGAATAACCAGAGATAACCTGGTAACAGAAGGAGCTGCATTACGAGAAGAACAGGCGTTGAACCGAGGACGACTCGCTCGTCACCCCCACCGAGTCGGGTGAACATAATCACGTAGTCGATGCACGGCGCGAGCAGGACCAAGTAGAGACCGAGGAGTACTGCGGGCTGCTGGGGTGCGAGACGGGCAAGAAACCAGACGACAACTGGCACGATGACGAAATTTGTTGTGAGGGTGGCTACGAGGTAGCGGCTATCGGTGAAGGCCCTTCTCACCCTACCGAAAGGAATCTGCAGAAACAGGGAAGTGAGCAGAATTGCCAAGACTGGGTAAATTAGCACTTCAAAGACGGCCTGGATTCCAGGGAAGATAAGGCCCGCCGAACCGCCCACTATCATTCCCGCAAAGGCGATCCAGATTTGACAGCGTTCAAGGGTTTCGCGCTCAAAGTACTTCATCGCAGATTACCGAGTTTAAACGATCGGAACACGTGACAGTGTCCTGCAAAGTTGCCCATGAGAACCCCGTGCGTTGCTTGCTCCATCCAGCTTACCGTCGGCGAGAGTTGGGTGGTATGACCTGGTTTGACAACCGGCGACTGTTCACCGCGAATTCGCTGCGGATCAGCGGGATTGGAGGGGTCGAGTCGCGCATGGCGCTCGCTACGACTACGCACGCTGCGAGGATCGCTGCTCCAGGAGTTCGCTTGGAAGCACGCGATCATCAACACCCGCTTCTTTCTGGTCACCTAGGCCCTCCCGTGACGGACAGGCTATCGGGTAACAAATGCCAGCCGCTTTTCCGCCGGCTGACTCTCGAGTTCCCGTCGGAACAGGTTGAGCCGCTTGACAGGGACTTGCTCCACTGTTTCCAGGGGCAAAATTTGAGGAGACTGGACTGGGTGTGACTGCCCAAGTGGCGGTTGCTGGTGCAAGCAGCAGTGGGGCGAGTACAGGGTACTCGCCCACAGAAATGGGGCTGCGCAGCGTGGTCGTTGTGGAGCACAGGGGTACCTGAGTTAGGAGCGACCAGTGAACCTCGCGTGCCGGTGCGCCTTCATTGCCCGAACCCAGAGCGAACGCGCCGCGCACGGGAAAGCTTGTACTTCTTCCAGGAAGGGGAGCCTATCTGGGGATACCAACCCTGTTTGTCGGCACCGGCTTTTTCGAGATCGTGGTACCAAGCGACGCGGAAAAGCTGCCGGTGAACGTCACTGGGCAACGGGCGTTCGGCACTCCGGTTGAGCTGCTGATGACCGAACAAGCCATCGAACTCGAAGCGTGGTGGGATGTGACGAGGACCACCATTGCCGCCGATGAACCAGAGAGCGGCCATCTCGATCCGATTGCCGCAACTCTGGAGCTACTCGAGCGGGCACGAGGGAATGGAGCAGAACTTGGGATAGGGAAAGACGTCAGCGTAGTAGAGATGGGTCGTGGGGGCCTCGCTGGCGTCAAGACAAGTGTCAACCGGCTGGCTGCACCGTTGATAGTGGTAACGCCGTGGCCGTGGATGAACAGCGTGCTTGTTCCACTAGGACTCCGCTATGGCCTTCTTCTCCAATGGCTTGCAGGTGGTCGTTTCCTGCTGGCCAGAGAAAACTGCGCGACGCCACTGTTGAGGCATCGTTAGCGCTCTCGGTATGTGGTAGCGCCCAGAGGACGGGACTGCAACCTTCGTGGGACTTGAGCCGGGGATATGCCAGGTGGATCCGGATCGAGAGGCGAAGACCGCAGACGCGAATGCCGTTGCTCCCGCCCAAATGACAATCGGTGACCTCGCTCCAATGCCGAAGCACGTCAGCGTGCGTGGCGGATGGGCTGAAATTGTGATGCAGGGCACTGCTGGGTGGCTGCTCTTCGGCCCGGTACCAGGGTGCCCTGGCTGTTTGCGTTTCTGGGTTATTGCGGAACATCGTGCAGAACTGTGCCTGCGATCAGTCGGGCGTTCGCGGAGTGGATCATCGGGGGATGCCGTGCCAAGACGACCCGGCGTTTCAGGTCACGCTCTTTGCTGGTGGGGCTCTGGCGCGATCTGATGACTATTGTTGACCCGATCGCTCGCTTGAGCGGTGACGGTGGTCCCACCAGGCGTAGAGAGTCCGTTTGGCGGGTTCCACCAGTGCGAGGTAACTCACGACTGCTCCTGTGAGAAACGTCAGATATGCCGCGGGCAGAGGAACGAAGCCAAGGAACCCCGCAAGAGGGCTGTATGGAAGCCATAGACCGATGAGCGTGATTGCGAGTACGTTCAGCGCGAGTACTGGGCTTGGCAACCAGCGCCAAGGAGCTCGGGCTGTCCGAATGACGAAGACGACAAGACACTGCGTGACCAAGGACTCAACGAACCAGCCAGTGTGGAAGAGCGTCTCATCTGCACGAAAGAGGAAAAGCAGGACGGCAAAGGTCAGGAAATCAAAGAGCGAGCTCACCGGTCCGAGGACAAGCATTGCGGTCCGGACAAACCCGATATCCCAGCGTCGTGGCGAGGCAGTTAGCTCAGGATCGACTCGGTCGTGGGGGATGGCAACTTGGGCGAGATCGTACAGAAAGTTGTTCAACAAGATCTGGTGCGGAAGCATGGGTAGGAACGGCAACAACGCCGCCGCGCCAGCCATACTGAAAACATTGCCAAAGTTAGAACTTGTCTCCATGAGGAGGAACGTCCTCACGTTGGAGAAGGCGCGGCGTCCTTCCAGGATCCCCTCATGAAGTGTCGAGAGGCGTCGATCCAGGAGCACGATATCCGCAGCCTCGCGTGCGATATCGACGGCGTTCACGACAGAGATGCCAACATCTGCTGCCTGCAAGGAGGGCGTATCGTTCACCCCGTCCCCGAGGAACGCGACGGTATGACCATGGGCCTTGAGCGCGAGGACAATGCGATGCTTTTGAGCTGGTGTGAGGCGTGCGAACACATCTGCCTCGTCTACCAGATGCTCGAGTGCAAGGGGCTCGAGGCGTTCAAGCTCGCTGCCAAGAACGATTCGCTCAGCAGAGAGTCCAACGGAACGGCAGATCGCCGCTGCGACTAGTTCGTTGTCACCGGTGAGGAGTTTGACTCGTACCTGATCAGCGGCCAGCTGTGCGATCGTTTCCCGTGCTTCAGGTAAAGGTGGATCAGCGAAGGCGAGGAATCCAGCCAAGATGAGCTCATTCTCATCTTCAGGACGAAGTGGACGGGGCCATTCCCACACTCGCCAAGCGACGGCGAGCACGCGGAGTCCCTCGGCGCTCAGTTGTCGAAAGAGGTCCACAGCGTTCTGACGCGTTGTTTCTTCGAAGGGATGGACAATGCCGCGCTCGTCTTCGAATGCGGTGCATGCTGGCAGGAGCGCTTCTGGCGCACCCTTAGTGATAAGAAGTGGTGGCTCACCTACCGGGCGAACAACAACCGAGACCCGGCGACGCTCGAAGTCGAAAGGAAGTTCGTCCACTTTCGTGAAAGTCGGCGGTGTCGGAAGTTCGGTAGCCAATAGGGCCTGATCGAACGGGCTTGCCAGACCGGACTGTGCACGGGCGTTGATCCAGCCAAGGACCAGCACTCGAGAAGAATCATCCCCGGCAAGGGTTAGTGCCCGCACCAGCCGCATCTCGCCAAGTGACAGTGTTCCTGTCTTGTCGCTGCAGATCACGTCGACGCTCCCCAGGTTCTCGATTGCTGGCAGGAACTTCACGAGAACGCGCCGCCGCGCCATCCGGATCGCTCCCTGGGCAAGAGCGATGGTAACGATCATCGGCAAGAACTCCGGAGTGAGGCCGACAGCAAGGGCGACGGCGAAGAGCAAGGAATCCAGCGGGGCACGACCCAGTGAGAGCGTGATGGCGAGGACGATGAGCACCAGTACAACGATGGTACGAGCGATGAGGTGACTGAAATCGCGAAGACCTCGTTGAAACGTGGTCTCCGGAGGCGGTGCACCGAGTCGAGCGACGATACCACCAAAGAGCGTGTTTTCTCCTGTGGCTGCCACCTCGGCGAGACCGGAGCCAGAAACGATTGAGGACCCGAGGAACACCATGTGCACGGCATCCGGATTGTGGCTAGGCGCTGCGAGGGGGTTGGCCTGCTTGTCGACCGGGAATGATTCGCCAGTCAGTGCTGCTTGCTGGACTGTGAGGTGTACCGCCTCTAGCAAACGGGCATCGGCTGGTACCAGATCACCAGCAGTCAGACGAACGATGTCACCGGGCACGAGTGCCCAACGCGGGAGTTCCTGCCATGTCCCGTCGCGAAGCACGGTCGCCGTTGGCACGATGCTCGCAGCGAGACGTTCTACAACGCGCTGCGAGCGATACGTTTGCACAACGTTCACCGTCGTGCTGGCAAGGACGATCGAGATAATGAGTGTGGCATCGACGAACTCACCGAGTAGCGCTGCGATCCCACTCGCCACGAGCAGGACGAGTGTCAGTGGCTCGACGAACAGCTGCAAAAACTGCACGAGCGCTCGGCGGCGAAGCCGTGGAGCTGGCTCGTTCGGCCCAAAGCGCTGAAGGCGCTTTGCTGCCTCTGCGCTGGTCAAACCGAGCGAGATTTCTGTAGCCATGCTCGTCTGTTCAACCATCACCTCTTTCCGTTTCTGTGTTGACGACGGGCAGCGAGCGAGCTCTCGGTTGGAGCTGATGAGCGAAGCTCCAGGGAAGAAGAGCGAAGCGAACCATCATGGTAATCCCATCCCAGCATGTGGTGCTCGTTCCTCGCTCGAGCTATGTCCTAGTGATCCGCAACGACCCTCGGCAGTTGATCACTCGAGGGACGCTAGAGTAGGCAAGACACCAG
>CALIMB010000021.1 GCA_938028665.1 uncultured Thermomicrobium sp.
GACGATTGGTTGTCCCTTCCACACGAGCTCGGTGTCCACCGCATCCCGCGTGGTTCCTGGAACGGGAGACACAATCTGTCGCGGTTGACCAAAGATCGCATTCAATAGGGCCGATTTCCCGACGTTCGGTCGTCCCACGATAGCAATTTTCGGTGCTTCGGGCTCGACCCGCTCCGCCTCTTCTTCTCTACGTGGCAACCGCTCGGCGATCGCCTCCAGAAGATCCGGGATTCCTTTCCCATGCAGGGCTGAAATTGGGATAGGCTCCCCAAGGCCGAATTCATAGAACTGCAAAGCGTTGAGCTCACGCTCGCGTGATTCCGCTTTGTTCGCAGCCAGCACGATCGGCTTCTCTGTCCGACGCAGGAACTCGGCTACTTCCCAGTCCCCTGCGGTTGGGCCAGCGGCAGCATCAACGACGAATACGATGACGTCCGCCTCCCTAACCGCTATCTCAGCCTGGGCCTTAGTCGCCTCAAGAAGCTCACGCTCGCTCGAACGCGCGATCTCTTCATCTGTCAACAAGCCACCCGTGTCGAATAGTCCGAAACGCAGTTTGTCCCAATCTACAACACCATAGAGGCGATCACGCGTCGTGCCGGGTACCTCTTCAACGACGGCACGTCTCTGCCGCAGCAATCGGTTGAACAGCGTCGACTTGCCAACATTTGGACGACCGACAATGGCGACCTGAGGAAGTGCCATCGGGAGCCTTCTCCTACACGCAAAACCCGGATGCAACTCCTGCACCCGGGTTCCATTGTGCCCCAGCGGCGCGCTTCGTGCCGACTCACACGGTGAAGTCTCGCAATGTTTCCACGAGACGATCGATGTGTTCCCTGGTCGTCAGCTCTGTCGCGCACAGCAGCATGAGGTCGGCTTGCTCTGGCACCAGCTGACCCAGCGCCAACCCGCCAATGATACCTCGCTGCAACAGAAACTCGTTGATTACACGCGGATCTTGTGGACAACGCACCACGAATTCGTTGAAGAAGGGACCTTCGCCCACCAGCGACCAACCAGGTAACTCGGTAATCCGCTGAGCGAGATAATGCGCCTTGTGGAAACACAGCTCAGCAATCTTCCGGAGCCCCTGCTTTCCGAGGGCCGAGAGATACACTGTGGCAGCAAGTGCCATCAGTCCTTGGTTCGTGCAGATATTGGAAGTCGCCTTCTCGCGGCGGATGTGTTGCTCCCGAGTCTGCAATACCATCACAAAGCCGCGCTTCCCCTCACGATCCACAGTTGCCCCTATGATCCGACCGGGAAGATGTCGCACCAGCTCCATACGTGCCGCCAGCAGTCCGAGGGCCGGCCCACCAAACGACTGCGGAATCCCGAGGCATTGCCCCTCGCCAGTCACGACGTCGGCACCGAGTTCACCAGGTGGCCGCAACAAACCTAACGCGATCGGATAGGTTGACACAACGAACCGTGCCCCAACTGCATGGGCTGCCTGGGCGAGTGCCGCCAAATCCTCGATGTAGCCATAAAAATTCGGGTACTGTACGACAACACAAGCAGTCGCGTCATCTAAGAAACGTTCCATGTCCTGTGGTGTCATGCGAAGTGATTCCGGAATAGGAACCTCTCGAACCTCAACTGGTAAGCCGTGGGTGTATGTCCTCAGGACACTTCGGTAATACGGGTGTACCGTCCCTGCCACCACAATTGCCGTTCGTCCCCGAGGCGGAGAGACACAAAGTAAAGCCCCCTCTGCAAGTGCAGTTGCCCCGTCGTACATGGAGGCGTTGGCAACATCCATCCCAGTCAAAAGGCACACTAGTGACTGGAATTCGTAGATCGATTGCAGCGTCCCTTGCGAGACTTCGGGCTGATACGGCGTATACGCAGTATAGAACTCCCCACGCCACAAAATTTGGTAAACGACAGCCGGGACGTAATGGTGATAAGAACCAGCACCAAGGAAGGTTGGCGTTGCCAGGGTCGACCAATTGCGCAGAGACAGCTCCAACAGTTCCCGGTAGATCTCCGCCTCGGCCACCGGCGATGGCAGTTTGAGCTCTGGAAAGCGGTAAGATGCAGGAATGCTCTCGAATAGTTGCTCGACCCGTTCCACCCCAATCGTTTGCATCATGGCTGCCCGATCTTCAGGGGTGTGCGGCGAGAAAACCATCCCCCGGCCCTCCTCTTTTTGATTCGCCACCACTCACGCCATCGCCGCAGTCTCCGCAAGATACTTCCGGTACGCCTCAGCGTCCATGAGTTGAGTGAGTTCATCTGGTGAACTCATCCTAATCTTGACCAGCCATGCGTCATCATACGGGCTCTTATTGACCAACTCGGGCGTCTCGATCACTGCCTTGTTGGCTTCGACTACCTCGCCCGACGTCGGCGCGTAGATATCAGACGCGGCCTTCACCGATTCGATCACACCCATCGACTCACCTTGTGTCACCTTCGTCCCGGGCTCTGGCAACTCCAGATAGGTAATGTCTCCAAGCTCTGATTGCGCGAAATCCGTAACGCCAACGACCGCGATGTCCCCCTCGACACGCACCCACTCATGCGTTCGCGTGTAACGGAGACCATCACGCACGTCCACCATTGATGACTCCTTTCTCTACGACTCAACCCCTTTGTCTATCCTGCGCCGTGGACGGCGATAAAATGGGGTCCTCACCTGATGAGCACGCACTGGTCTGCCCCGAATGATGACCTCGAACTCCCGCCCGATCCCGACAGCCGCACGTTCGATCAGTGCTAGACCGATCGTCTTCCCGAGTGTGGGCGAACTTGTTCCACTCGTGACATACCCGATGCGTCTTCCTGCGAGCTGAACCTCGTACCCATGCCGTGGAATACCACCGCGCTCCACAAGCTCGAACCCAACGAGCTTTCGTGGCACACCCTCTTGCAGCTGCCTCTCGAGCGCTTCGCGGCCAAGAAAATTCCCCTTTTGAAACTTCACGACCCAGTCCAGTTGCGCTTCCAGTGGCGTGATCTCAGGAGACAATTCGTTCCCATAGAGGGGCAAGCACGCCTCCAACCGGAGCGTGTCACGAGCTCCTAAGCCCACGGGAACGAGGCCATCTCCTCGCCCGACCTCAAGCAGACGATTCCATAAACTGACAGTCGCTTCGATCGGGAAATACAGCTCGAACCCGTCCTCACCAGTGTACCCAGTTCGCGCTACCAGCGTCGGTACCTCAGCGACCCTCGTCTGAATGGCCGCAAATGAACGAACAGTTGACAAGTCACTCTCCGTGACACGCTGGAGGATCCGTTCAGCCAGTGGCCCTTGGATGGCCAACATCCCAGTTCTGTTCGAGATATCCTCGACTTCCACCACCCACTCGGGATGATGGCTACACTGCTCAAGTAACCATTGAAAATCCTTGTCAGTGTTTGAGGCATTGACAACTACTAGATACTCTTCACGATCTGGACGTAAATAGATCATGATATCATCAACGACGCCACCAGTCGGGTAAAGCAGCATCGAATATTGAGCACGTCCCGGTTGCAAAGAGTCAACATCATTGGGGGTGACAAACTGGAGGAACGCACGTGCATCACGACCCCGAACCGCCAACTGCCCCATGTGCCCCAGGTCGAATAAACCAGCTCGGCTCCGCACCGCCAGGTGTTCCGCCACGATCCCCTCGTATTGCACCGGCATGAGCCAACCAGCGAACTCGATAAATCGCGCACCGAGCGCTCGGTGCTGCTCGATCAGAGGGGTCACTTTCAGAGACACCAGCCCACCACTCCCTTCCGGCCGCGACCGCTGCGCCGAGTGTATGGGTCCCCCGTAAACCGGGTCAAGTCCCTCCTGCACAGGTGCGCACCCCACGCTGCTAGGATCGTGCTCCGGCAAGCTCCTGCGTCCTGTTCCGCCGTCGCACCAAGCGTTCATGAGGAACGGGTACAGGGTAATGACCAGTGAGGCAGGCAGCACAGAATCGCTCCTGCGGAAGGCCGATCGCCCGGAAGAGCCCCTCCAGCGACAAGTACCCAATCGAGTCAGCACCAATCGCCCGCCCTATCTCTTCCAACGAGAGGTTCGCCGCGATCAGTTCGTCGCGCGTCGCCATGTCTACCCCGAGATAACATGGCCAGCGAATCGGCGGAGAGTGCACGCGCATATGCACCTCACGTGCGCCATTCTGCCGGAGCAGTTCTACAATCGGCCGACTCGTTGTCCCACGCACAATCGTGTCGTCAATCAAGACGATTCGCTTCCCTTCGAGTACCTCGGGCAACGCGTTGAACTTGAGCTTCACGCCCTGCTCGCGCAAGCGCTGATCCGGTTGAATGAACGTCCGTCCAATATACCGATTCTTAATGAGTGCCTCCGCATAGGGAATACCAGAAGCGAGCGAGTACCCGATCGCCGCCGGGATCGCTGAATCAGGTAGTGGGACAACAAGGTCCGCCTCAGCCGGATGTTCCCGCCACAGCTCGGCCCCCATACGCTGACGAACAACATGCAGACGCTGGCCCATGATCGCACTATCCGGCCGTGCAAAGTAGATGAACTCAAACACGCACATCGCTTGCTCAGGATGTGTTGCCGAATCAGGATGCGCCGTGACCCCTCGGTCATCAATGACGACAATCTCGCCCGGCTCAATCTCCCGTACAACCTCCGCCCCAATCGTGGCAAGCGCGCACGTCTCCGAGGCTATGACCCATCCTCCATCAAGTCGTCCCAGACAAAGCGGCCGAATACCCAGCGGATCACGGACCGCGAGCAAGGACTCACGAGTCAAAACGGCCAGACTATAGGCCCCCACCATCCGATTCATCGCAGCGCGGATCCGCTCCACCCAGTTCCGCCCAGGGGTTCGCAGGATCAGCCATGCCAAGACTTCGGTGTCCGTTGTGCTTTCCAGCGATACGCCGGCTTCCAGGAGCTCTTGTCGCAACTCCTCACCGTTGACAAGATTCCCGTTGTGCGAGACTGCGATCGCCTCATCCCCATTCCGTACGAGGAATGGGCCAGCATTCACAAGGACACTGCTTCCCGTTGTCGAATAACGCGTATGACCGATCGCAATGTACCCTGGAAGGCGCTGTAGGTCATCCTCGGTAAAGGCACTACTGACCAACCCCATTCGCCGATGGATGAAGAGCGAACGCCCATCGCTGGTCGCGATACCAGCACTCTCCTGCCCACGATGCTGCAAAGCATACAAACCAAAAAAGGTGAGGCGAGCTACATCTTCACCCGGTGCAAAGATGCCAAACACTCCACAGGCTTCGCGTGGACCGTTGATCCCACCCACGCAGCACCTCACTGACCTCTGGCACTGTTCACGTATGGAGTCTACCACGCAGCAGTACTAACGCTGCGCCTCATTCTCTACGCAGACCATCCCGCCACACCGCTACCAAATCATCCAGGAGACAGTCCACAATCCCATCGACGATGAACCGGTCACCTCCAGTCTGCCCGAGTTCGAACGCTGGCACGCCATAGGCGTGCGCCAACGCGAGCACCACCCCTTCTGCACCAGGGGCAACCTGGACAATAATCCGCGACCCCGCTTCGCCGAAGAGTGCCCGGTCAAGCCGCCCATTGGCCGCGACGAGCTCATCCACTCGGAATCGACCCCCAATAGTACCGACTATGCAGCTTTCGGCAAGCGCCACCAGGAGACCACCCTCGCTGCAGTCGTGCGCCGCAAGTGCAATCCCACGGTGAATCGCCTCCCGAACCATTGCCTGGACACGCCGCTCAAGCTCCAAATCGAGATCCGGTGGCGACCCGGCCACGATCCCATGGAGACAAGCAAGGTATTCACTCGCTCCTAGCGTCGCCCTCTCTGGCCCCAAAAGGAAAACCTTGCCCTCCCCAGCAAAGCCCAACCCGACGTGCCGAGAGACATCGCTGAGCTTGCCCACAACTCCGATAACCGGCGTCGGTGGAATGGAACGTCCCTCCGTCTCGTTGTAGAGACTCACATTCCCGCTCACCACCGGTACACCGAGGACAGTACACGCCTCAGCTATGCCCTCGATCGCTTGCACGAGCTGGTAGTACACGTCCGGGCGTTCCGGATTCCCGAAGTTCAGGCAGTCCGTAATAGCAAGCGGTTCAGCTCCCACGCAGGTAACGTTGCGTGTCGCCTCCGCGACAGCATGCTGCGCACCGAGCCGTGGCTCAAGAAGGCAATAGCGTGGGTTGCAATCGGTTTTGAGCGCGATTCCGAAGCGATGCCCTTTGACACGCAATACCGCCGCGTCCCCCTGACCAGGCGGTAGCACAGTATTCGTCAGAATTGTATGATCGTACGTTCGGTAGATTGGGCGACGAGAGGCGATGTTCGGCGAGCGTAGCAGCACAAGCAGCGCCCGGGGCGCCTCATTGACAGAAAGATCCGGCACCGTATCCGGATCGAACGCTCGACGCGTGCGAATGGCATCCGATTCAGAGGCCTGACGGATGTAGATGGGACAGGCCTCTGTCAACAGGCGCACCGGAAGTTCGGCTACTGGGTTACCAGCGTCTAACACGCGAAGCATACCGTCATCGGTCACCCGCCCGATCACCACTGCATGCAGTTCCCAGTGTCGGAAGATCTCAAGTACTCGCTCCAATCCCTCAGGCCGGACCACAAGGAGCATGCGCTCTTGGCTCTCCGAAAGCATCACTTCATACGGCGTCATACCAGTCTCACGTCGCGGTACGGCCGCAACGTCGAGCTCGATACCGGTACCACCACGCGCTGCTATCTCGGCACTCGCGCTCGTGAGGCCGGCAGCCCCAAGATCCTGCATCGCCACGACGGCCCCTGTCTGCAAGACTTCAAGGCACGCCTCAAGCAAAAGCTTCTCCAGAAACGGATTCCCTACCTGCACCACACCGCGGTGCGAGCGCTCCGGATCCTCAACCGAGGCGAACGTCGCTCCGTGGATGCCATCTCGTCCGGTATCCGCACCGACTAAGACAACCAGATTCCCCGGGCCAGATGCGCGTGCCCGTATGAGTGCGTGACGCTCGGCAATTCCCACGCACAACGCGTTCACAAGCGGATTCTGACGATATTCCGGTAGAAAGAATACGTCGCCGGCGACCGTCGGAATACCTAAGCAGTTTCCGTACCACCCGATTCCGCCCACAACCCCATGGAACAGATACTGCTGTCGCGATTCCTCGAGCGGGCCGAAACGGAGAGAATTCGCCAGCGCAATCGGCCTAGCCCCCATCGCAAAAATATCCCGGACAATCCCACCAACACCTGTGGCAGCCCCCTGAAAGGGTTCCACTGCGCTCGGATGGTTATGGGACTCGATTTTCAGAACCACCACAAGGCCATCACCGAGATCGACTGCGCCTGCATTCTCTCCCGGTCCTTGTACGACCTGCGGCCCACTGGTCGGAAGCCGTCGCAAAAGAGGACGCGAGTGCTTGTACCCGCAGTGCTCGCTCCAAAGTGCACCAATCATGCCAAGCTCAACGAGGTTCGGCTCTCGACCAAGCAATTCGACAGCTCGTTGGTACTCGTCCTCGGTCAAGGCAACTTCACGCAACAGTTCCGGTGTGACAGGCATTGTGTCCTATCGACCTCCTATCAGTTTCCTCCTCGACCCCGCACAACCTCGAGTCCTACTGCCAAGACCGAGGCAAGGATCCACAAACCATCGTCGCCACCTATCAGCCGGTCGAATGCTCGCTCGGGATGTGGCATGAGTCCCACCACATTCCCACGACCATTGCATACCCCCGCAATATTGGCAATTGACCCATTCGGATTCGCCTCCGGAGTGGCGTTCCCCTCCGCGTCGACGTAGCGAAAGACGATCTGCCCGGCCCGCTCGAGTTCACCAAGCGTCTTCTCGTCAACAAAGTACCGTCCCTCTCCATGCGCAATCGGGAGGCGTAAACGTGCCCCTCGTGCGAGCTGGCTGGTCCAGGGGGTGTGCGTCTGCTCCACTCGTACCCAGACCCAGTCGCAGACAAATTCCAGTGACGCATTGCGCAACAAAGCTCCCGGCAGAAGCTGCGCCTCGGTCAGAATCTGGAATCCGTTGCAGATCCCAAGGATTGGCTTACCTGCTTCCGCTTCACGCGCAACAGCCTGCATCACTGGTGCAAAGCGCGCTATTGCACCCGCCCGCAAGTAGTCACCATAAGAGAAGCCTCCTGGAATAATTATGCAATCATAGTTTGAAAGATCAGTCTCGGTATGCCAGACAAGCTCCGCTGGCTGCCCGAGTCCAAGTCGCACGGCCATAAGCGCATCGTGGTCACCGTTGCTTCCAGGGAACGTTATGATCCCAAAACGCATCCCGGTGCCTCCTCACTGCGACTCGGCCGGCTCAATGACGAAGCGATAGGACTCAACGACTGGGTTTGCAAGAAGCTGCTCGCACATCGCGGCGATACGCCGTTCTGCAGTTTGTACATCCGGTGCTTGGAGCCAAACTTGGACGTAGCGGCCCACCCGCACCTCTTCGACCTCCTGATAGCCGAGTCTGCGCAATCCATCGCGAACCGCCAGTCCCTGAGGATCATTGACGCCGGGCCGCAACGACACGAAAACCTCGGCTCGCCAGCGCGCCGTCTCGTTCACCACACCCCCTCATCGTTCCCGTACGTCGAGATACGGTACCGGTCGTCCTGTAAGTCGCCGATACGCCTCACGATATTTTTCCGCCGTCTTCTCCACGATGTCAGGCGGCAAAGCTGGTGCAGGAGGCTGCTGGTTCCAACCACTTGCGATGAGCCAGTCACGCACAAACTGCTTATCGAACGATGGTTGTGGTCGCCCTGGTTGGTACCGTTCCGCGTCCCAGAAGCGCGAGCTGTCCGGTGTGAGGAGTTCGTCAATGACAACAATCTCTCCATCCAGCCATCCAAATTCGAGTTTTGTGTCAGCGATGATCAAGCCGCGCTCTCGCGCATATCGTTCGGCTGCCAGGTAGATTTCCAGTGTTCGTGCCCGCAGTTGTTCGGCAACTTCCTGTCCCACCTGCCTGACCAACGCGTCGAACGTAATGTTCTCATCGTGGCCCGTGTCCGACTTGATTGCCGGCGTAAACAGCGGCTCGGGTAATCGCTCGCTCTCTCGCAGCCCGCTCGGCAAGCGAACACCTGCAACCATACCGGTTGCCCGATACTCTGCCCACGCTGAGCCCGCAAGATACCCGCGCGCCACACATTCAACCGCGATCCGCTCTGCTTTGCGTACCAGCATGGAACGCCCTTCGAGGAGCGTTCGATAGGCGTCAAAGCTCTCCGGCAGTTCGGTTGTCAGGTAATGAGAGCGAATGCGCTCAGCGAACCATTCGAACCAGAACGCCGAGAGCTGTGTCAGTACAATCCCCTTTCCCGGAATCCCGTTTGGGAGGACAACATCAAAGGCCGAAAGGCGATCCGTCGCGACCAGCAACAGCTGATCACCCAGATCGAACACCTCACGTACCTTCCCGCGGCGGAAGAGTGGAATCCCCGGAAGCTCCACACTCAAGACGGCCGGCATACCCGTCATGCGGTCTCTACCCCTACCTTGCGCTCCGTTGGCAAGCCGACTCGCTCGAACGCGACGTCAACATACCGGAGGTACGGTTCCAGGTCGAAGATTTCTTCGATATGCGCCGGGGAGAGAAGCGCCTGCACCTCGGCATCAGCCAGAAGAAGTTCCCGAAGAGGAATCTCGCGCTCCCACGCTTCCTGCGCCAATCGCTGTACTAAGCGATATGCACGCTGGCGATCCATGCCAGCCTGGACAAGTGCAAGCATCGCACGTTGCGAGAAGATCGCGCCGTACGTCGCATCAACATTCCTCCGCATTCGCTCTGGATAGACGACCCATTGACGTACAATATGGGTCATCGAGGCGAGCATAAAATCGAGCACGATGCAGGCGTCAGGTAGGATAACTCGCTCAACAGAGCTATGCGTGATATCCCGCTCGTGCCAGAGTACAACATTCTCAAAAGCAGCATGGACGTAACTGCGTAGCAACCGGGCCAATCCAGTCATCCGCTCGCTCTCGTGCGGGTTCCGCTTGTGTGGCATCGCTGAGGAGCCCATGTTGCTGGGATCAAACGGCTCTTCAAGTTCCCGCACCTCAGTTCGCTGCAGGTGACGAATCTCCGTTGCCATCCGATCAAGTGTCGCCCCGATTCCCGCAAGCGTCGCCACAAACGCTGCGTGCCGGTCTCGCCCCACCACCTGTGTCGAGACTGGGTCGACACGGAGTCCAAGTCGTGCTAATACTGCCTCCTCTACCTCGGGTGGCACGTGCGCATGCGTCCCCACAGCGCCGGAAATCTTGCCAACGCGCACTTCCTCACGCGCGCGCTGCAACCGCTCACGCTGCCGCTCCAGTTCTGCATACCAGCCAGCAAGCTTGAATCCGAAGGTGATCGGCTCAGCATGGACCCCGTGCGTCCGCCCCATCATCACAGTCCGACGATGACGAACAGCCTGCTCCCCGACGACTGTTATCAGGTGGTCTAATTCACGCAGCAAGAGATCGCTCGCTTCGACCAGTTGCAGTGCCAGTGCTGTGTCGATCACATCGGAACTCGTCAGTCCCAGGTGGAAGTAGCGCCCTGCCTCTTCCCCAATCGACTCAACTGTCGCCCGAATAAAGGCGATGACGTCGTGATCAACTTCCGCTTCGATTTCCCGCATCCGAGTCAAATCACAGTGTGCGGTGCGGATACGCTCCACTATCTCCCGGGGAACTACCCCGTGTTCGGCCCACGCCTCCGCCACCGCAATCTCGACTCGCAGCCACAGCTCAATCTTGTGCTCATCACTCCAAATGCGACCCATCTCGGGTCGCGTGTATCGTGGAATCATCCTCACTTTTCCCTGCTCGACCGTGGAAACACCCAAAGATGTGGTAAGAAACAGTCTAGGAGCCCCACTCCGGTCTTGGCTATTGTCCAACACGGGCTTCTGCCCACCCGATCGAAGTATACCGCCGCTAAGAGGTCTCATCCCTCAGGTTTGCAGGGCGTCGCTCCACTATGGTACAGTCGGCGCGTTCGGGAGGCGGAAGGAGCGGGATGTCGGGATAGAAGGAGTAGCGCCTGGACTCGCTGGTGGAGGGAGCGAGTCGACGAGGTGGAGGCTCGATCGAAAGATTCGGCGGATGGCCTCCCGGCTGGCACGGTCGTGACGGTGAGAGCAAAACCGGTAGGCGACTGCCGGGACAAAGGCTCACCGAGGTGCGCCCGCTCGTCAACACCATTTGCCGACAGCTGATATCCGCCTCACGGACACTAAGGGTCATCATGCGGCTGCGGTGATCCAACCCGCATCCGTATGCTACTGACTGCGCTTTTCTCGGCGTCCGCCCGAGGGAGGTCTTCTTGCGCATGTGTGGGATCTTCGGCTTCGTCTCAAGGCGCGAACTACCAGTAGCATTGGTAGTTGATGCATTGCGTACCCTCGAGTATCGCGGGTACGACTCTTGGGGCATCGCCTACGAGGTTCCAGAATCTGTTGGCACCTATCTCGCCGTGTTTAAGCAAGCAGGTCGCCTTCCACCAAAGCTACCGCCGCTGCCTACCTCACCGATTGCACTCGGTCATACCCGCTGGGCAACCCATGGCGGGGTGACAGACGAGAATGCACATCCACATCTTGATTGCACAGCAACATTGGCGATCGTCCACAACGGCATAATCGAGAATTACCGACCGCTCCGCGAAACGCTTGAACGCACCGGTCATCACTTCCGAAGTGACACTGACAGTGAAATCTTCGCACACCTCTTGGAAGATTCATTAGAGCGCGCTATGACTGAGAGTAGGCTTAGCGAATCACCAGATCTGTTAGTCGAAGCCGTGCGCCAGGCTTTCGCCCAAATTCGGGGATTGAATGCCTTTATCGTCTTGCATCTTCCCTCACGCCAACTGGTGGCGGTCAAATCCACCTCACCGCTGGTCCTTGGTATCGGAACGGACGGTGTCTTTGTCTCATCGGACGCCGTTGCACTCGTCGGCCACGCTGACCGCATCTATTATCTGCGCGACGATGAAGTTGCACTCCTTTCCCCAGATGGCCCACGGTTGTTCGATCGCTGCACCGGCGAGCCACGTCAGCCACAATGGGAACTACTCACGCTTCGTCCCGCTGATACATCACTGGGTGGTTTCCCCCACTACCTAATCAAAGAGATCCATGAACAACCACGCGTCATCAAGCGGATCCTGCGCGAACGGCTTGAGGACGCACGGCAGCTCGCCGAGTTGATCCAGCGTTCATACGGAACATTCTTCGTCGGCTGCGGCACGGCTGGTTATGCAGCACTCTGCGGAAGTTATCTCTTCTCCCGCATTGCTCGCCGCCACGTCAACGCGGTGATTGCTTCCGAGTTCAAATACCAGGAGCATTTCCTCACCGACCGATCGCTCGTTATTGCCCTTACCCAAAGTGGCGAAACCGTTGACGTAATCGAGGCCGTTCAAGCCGCCAAGCGGCGCGGCGCAACAGTGGCAGCACTCGTCAACGTCACCGGTTCCACCGTCGCGCGCCTTGCCGACTTTACAGTTCCACTTTCAGCTGGTCCGGAACAGAGCGTGCTCTCCACGAAGGCATATACTGCGAAGTTGGCGATCTTGCTTCTCGTTGCCCATATCCTTAATGGAAGCGAACACGTCGGTATCGACGTACTCTGGCGTGCCATCGACGGTATGGAACAAGCGCTCGCTCCAGCAACCTTGGATCGTATCAGGGCAGTCGCCGAGCACTTGGTCGATGCTGAACACTGTTACGTGATAGGGCGCGGCCTATCATATCCGACAGCCTTGGAGGCTGCACTGAAAATTAAAGAGGTGACCTACATCCACGCTGAAGGCTTCGCTGGCGGTGAGCTCAAGCATGGTGTGATCGCCCTCATTCAGGACGGAAGTCCTTGCCTTGTTTTCTCACCGCTGGATGAGACGAGACCGGACATCCTTTCGGGCGCAATGGAAGTCCGTAGTCGTGGTGGCTGGATTATCGGTATTTCCCCGGAACCCGATGAAGCATTTCACGTTCACATCCCAATCGCTGATGTCGGTGATGCCTCGCCCCTCGTCACCATCGTCCCTGCACAACTTCTCGCCTACGAACTCGCGGTGCGACGTGGATTGGACCCGGATAAACCACGTAACCTCGCGAAAAGTGTCACGGTTAAGTGAGGTGTACCGTGCTTCTGGTCGATACACACTGTCACCTCGATCTCCCTGTCTTCGATCCAGATCGGGAAGCAGTACTAGAACGCGCCCGAGCCGTTGGTGTGGAGAGCTTCGTCCTTATCAGTTTCTCACCTGCTTTTTGGGAACGCGCACTGGCACTCGCTGAAGCGACTCCCGGAATGGTCGTCGCCCTCGGTGTTCATCCCAACGAAGCAGATCAGTTCGACAGATGCGTGGAGCAGCGTCTGCGCACCCTCGCAAGACATCCACTCGTCCGCGCCATTGGTGAAATCGGCCTGGATTATTACTGGAAAACTGTCGATCCGCAACGACAACAATATGTCTTCCGTCGCCAGCTGGAGCTAGCACGCGAACTGGAACTTCCGGTCATCTTGCATCAACGTGAGGCAGAACAAGACCTCCTCACTCTGCTGGAGGGCTCCGCCCCACCGCATCGTGGCGTCATGCATTGCTTCACCGGTGGACCGGATTTGGCCCACGCCTTTGTAGCTCTCGGGTTTCATCTTGGTATCGGTGGTATCGTGACCTTTCGCAACGCACGCCCTCTGAGGCAGGCACTCCACGTGATACCTGACGAACGACTTCTGCTGGAAACCGACTCGCCCTACCTTGCTCCGGTTCCTCACCGTGGTCAGCGCAATGAACCCGCCTTTTTACGTTACGTGTTAGCGACCGTCGCCGCAGAACGCGGCAAGAGTGAAGAAGAAGTTGCAGCGCAAACCACCCGGAACGCGCACCACCTCCTTCACCTCTCGCTCCCAAGCTGCTCTCAGGCCGCTGACCACAAGGCGCCCAAAGTGTCTGAGGGCCAGGTCTAAGGAGAACGACCGATGACGACGCGTCGCATCGTGATTGCGACCGCAAATCCTGGGAAATTTCGCGAATTACGAGCCCTCCTGCCGCCAGATTTCGAGGCGGTGACCGCCACAGAACTTGGTATCCTGCTACCACCTGAGACCGGTGACACGTTCGCCGAGAACGCACTCATCAAAGCTCGTGCAGCTGCGCAAGCAAGCGGCCTCGTTGCTCTGGCTGACGACTCCGGCTTGGAGGTCGATGCACTTGGTGGTCGACCAGGGGTCCATTCCGCCCACTATGCCGGTGAAGCAGCTACGGATCAAGACAACATCCAGCGTCTCTTAAGCGAGTTGCGTGGAGTTCCGTGGGAAGGACGAACCGCCCGCTTTCGAGCTGTCATCGCCTTGGTGGCACCGGACGGGCGAGAAGCACTGGCCGAGGGTGTCGTCGAAGGGCACATTGCTGAAAAGCCACGTGGAGAATTCGGTTTTGGATACGATCCAGTCTTCCAGCCTCTCGGCTCCGAGCACACCTTCGCCGAAATGTCTTCAGAAGAAAAGAACCGATGGAGTCATCGGGCACAGGCGATGCAACGAGCACTCACGATCCTCCAGGACTGGTTCAGGTGCTCTGCTGAGAAGTCACCGATGAACGATGGATGCAGGAAGTGAAGATCTGCGAGGCACGCGATGAAGCACACAGGCAAGTCCGACCTCGGTCGCAGGCCGCTCTCCCTGGTTGCCATCACTGGGACACGTGGGAAGTCGACGGTCGCCTGGTTGCTCTACCACATGGCGCGTGCACGCCAGCTCGCCACCGGCCTCTGGTGTACCAGTGGCGTCTTCATCAACGGCCACCGACTCGAAGGAGAACTGCACCCGTGGACAGTGATCGTCCGCGCTCTTGCAGCGGGCGAACTCGATCTGGCGATTCAGGAACTCGAGGCACCCGTCGTCGCCTCCGTCGGATTGCCCGAGGCCAGCTACGGATATGCAGCGATCACAACCCTCTGTAGCAACGACGACGGCTGTCTCCTCGCTCCAGAAACACGGTATGCTGCACGAGCACACGAGATTGTCGCTCGAGCAGTGCACCCTTTGGGCACCCTTGTCCTCAACGCTGACGACCCAGCAGTCCTCGATCTCGCCGAGCACGCCGATGCTCGGATCGTCCTCTTTGGTCTTCACCCAGAAAACCCAGCGATCCGCCGTTGCCGCGAGACCAGTACTCCGGCCATCTGGTGCCGTGAGGGGGTCATTGTTGCCAATCGCGCGCTGTGGGAGATCGGCATCCACGGAACCTCCCACCGTTCTCTCCCGAGCGAAAAGCATCTCTCATGGGGCGCTTATGAGACACTCGAGAATCAAACAGAAGCAAGGTCAGCAGACTTCCAGGCATGGGACAGTGCTCCAGAAATCCCCATTCTGGATGTTCGCGACGCACCTTGCACCTTGGGTGGTACATTGACATTCCAGATTCAGAACATCATGAGTGCAGCTGCCCTTGCCCTCGCTCTCGGAGTTCCACTGACGACTATTCGCACCGTCGCACGGACCTTTCTTCCAGACGCCACCGTCTTGCCAGGAGCATGTAACCTTTTTTCGTTGCAGGGACGCGACGTGCTGATTGACGGCGCACGCTACCCCTGGATGCTCCGTCCGCTCGTTCGCGGTATTCGCCAAAGAAACCCCCGACATACGTTTGTGCTTGTTCACGACTTCCCCTGGCTGAGTGCTGACGAGCTCTACGAAGTCGGTCGACTACTGGGAAAGGTCCGTGGCCTGATTCTCGTGTATGGCTCACCAGCTGAGGAACGCCTCACTGCATTCCGCGAGGGAATCGTTCACAACCCGATGCCACCGGTTGTTGCCCTACAGCCAAGTCTGGACCATGCGCTGCGCTCCGCACTTAACCTCTCGCGACCCGGTGATCTGTTGCTGATCATCGCAGACAATGCTCAGGATGCCGTTGCCACACTGGAGCAGATCGAACGCGAGAGTACGTGATAGAGAGCTCACGCGGCATCGCGAAGTCGATTCCCGGTCGTCTCCTCGATCCAGGCCGCTCCCGGACCGAGCAGAGACTCGAGCACGCGCACCAAATCGTCGCACCAATCGACTCGGAGGCGCGTCGCCAGGACTATCTCGCGATTGCCCAAGGGCAGATGAATCCGCAGTTCATCATCACCCGGGAACTGAGCCAGGAGCTCGCGCAGTTCGTGCATCCGCGCAATATCTTGGTCTGCATGGGAACTCAAAGGAAATCGCAGATGGACAATCCGCGTTGGGGTGCTGAGAGCTCGCACGATCTCGCGAGGATCGTGAATCGACTGAGCAATCAATTGGAGCTCGTCGTTCCGTTCTTCTACCTTCGCCTGGATCGCAAGGACAGCCTCCTCCGCAATCAGGTCGCGATGCGCTTCGTACACATCCGGAAAGACGACAAGCTCCATTGAGTCGGAACGATCCTCGACCTCAAGAACCGCCATCATCCGTCCGGTGCGCGTTGGGAGTTTCCGGACACTGCTCACGAGCACCACGAGCTCCACTATCTGCCCAACCGAGTCGTCATCCAGTTCCGCCAGTTGCACCATACCCCGCTCACGCACCAATGGAACAAACTCGTCCAACGGATGAGCACTCAAGTAGAAGCCAAGGAGCTCCCGTTCCCATTTTAAGAGTGTCCGCTGAGGAATATGTGGCGGTTCCACGTCAGGTCGCGCAAACTGCAGCGGCACATGTTGCTCAGCTCCAGCCACCGAGAACAAGTCCATTTGTCCACGCTTGAGCGCCTTCTGTCGAGCTTGGGCAGCTTGAATGGCCCCGTCCAACTGCGCCAGCAAAATCTTCCGATCGCCAAGACAGTCCAGAGCACCGCATTTGATCAGGCTTTCAACTGCTCGCCGATTCACCACCGACCAGTCAACTGTTTCGCAGAAGTGCTCAAAACTCTGAAATCGCCCCATGGGCTGCTGTGCCCGCGCAGCCAAAATCGCGTCGATTGCTGCCTCACCCACATGCTTCACCATGGCAAGCCCGAACCGGATTGCTCGGCGTCCATCTGCCAGGGTCTCAACCGTGAAGGTCGCTTCACTCTTGTTAATGTCCGGGGGTAGGACTGGGATACCCAGCTTCTGGCATTCTGTCAGCGCTGCGGCAATTCGTTTCACCGTGCCGGACGGGTGACTGGGAGCGTTCCGTAAGACGGCTGTCATGTACTCCACCGGGTAATTCGCCTTCAAGTACGCTGTCTGATAGGAGACGACCGCATAACAGGTCGCATGTGCCTTGTTGAAGGCATACCCAGCAAAGGGTTCGATCAGGTTAAAGATCCGTTCGGCGTCTTCCTCACTATAGCCATTGGCTTTTGCTCCGGCGATAAAGCGCTCACGCTCGGCACGCATCTTCTCTGGAATCTTCTTACCCATCGCCTTCCGCATGATGTCCGCTTCACCGAGCGTGTAACCAGCGAATTTGCGGGCAATCAGCAGTACTTGGTCTTGATACACGATCACTCCATAAGTTTCGTCCAAAATTTCTGCAAGATCCGGATGCGGATAGTGGGTCGGCTCCAAACCATGCTTGGCGCGACAGTACGTGGGGATATGTTGCATGGGACCAGGACGATAGAGTGCGATCATCGCCGCAAGCTCAGCTACTGACGCTGGGCGTAACTCGCGAATGTAGCGCCGCATCCCAGCACTTTCCAACTGGAAAACCCCAAATGTCTGTCCTTCGCTCAGAAGCTGGAACGTCTTGGGATCGTCCAGGGGAATCCGCTTCAGATCGATACTGATCCCCTGCGTCTGCCGAATCAACTCGACGGCATCAGCCAGGATGGTGAGATTGGCAAGACCAAGAAAATCCATCTTCAAAAGACCAATCTCGGCAACGGTCTCCATCGGAAACTGCGTCGTCGGGAGTGCCCCTTCCTCCGCCCGCGCCGGCCGCTGTAAAGGCACGTGCTCGACAAGTGGCGATGCCGAGATGACTACACCAGCCGCATGCGTCCCCGCATGGCGCGCGATGCCTTCTAACTTACGAGCGTTCTCGATCAGTTCCCGCGCCCGGGCATCTGTCTCGTACAGTTGGCGGAGTTCTGGATTCTCCTCAAGAGCCCGCTCCAGCGTCATATTGACGCCCTTCGGGATCAGGCGAGCAATCCGATCAACTTCCGCATGTGGCCAGCCCATCGCGCGTCCCACATCGCGGATCGCCGCCTTCGCCCCCATCGTGCCAAACGTGATGATCTGTGCCACGTGCTCCGGTCCGTACTTCTGAGCCACATACTCAATAACTTCGTGGCGCCGATCGTCGGCAAAGTCCATATCGATGTCCGGCATCTCCCGGCGCTCTGGATTGAGGAATCGCTCAAACACCAGACGATTGGCAAGGGGATCGACGTCGGTAATACCCAAGGCATACAGAACAATGCTGGCCGCAGCACTTCCACGAACCCCATACAAGATGCCGCGTTGCTTCGCGAATTCAGCGAAGTCACGAACAATCAGCATGTAGCTTGAGAACCCTGTTTGCCGAATCACATCCAGCTCATACTCGAGGCGTCGCCGAATCTCCTCAGTCACGACGGGATAGCGCTGCCGAATTCCTTCCCAGCACAGTTTCGCCAGATACTCGTCCGCCGTCATCCCGTCGGGAATACCCGGATCGGGAAGATGGAGCCGCCCAAACTCGAGCTCGACCTGGCAGCGCTCTGCGATGCGCACCGTATTCCAGAGGGCGTCCGGGACATCTTCACCAAAAAGTCGCCACATCTCCTCGGCACTCTTGAAGTAGAGTTGATCCGATTGCACCCGCATCCGCTTTGGATCGTGGAGAGTGGAATTCGTCTGAATGCAAATCAGCAGATCTTGGAGAGCCGCATCTTCCCGGTTGAGGTAATGCACATCATTCGTCACGACAAGAGGAAGCTCGAGTTCTCGAGCCAGCTTGACCAGCTCAGCGTTGACGCGCCGTTGCTCTGGTAAGCCGTGATCTTGAAGTTCGATAAAGAACCGATCAGTCCCGAAAAGATCGCGCAGCCGACAGGCCCAGTCATGTGCCGCATCGCGATCACCAAGCAGAAGATTCTGCGCGAGTGGTCCACCCAAACAGGCCGACGTCGCAATCAAGCCCTCCGCATGCTCCGCCAGCATCGCCAAATCAATCCGAGGCTTGTAATAGAAGCCCTCCAAGCTCGCGCGCGTCGCAAGCTTCAAGAGGTTTTTGTACCCCCGTCCGTTTTCGGCAAGAAGCAATAAGTGATAACTCGTCTTGTCGCGATCCTGCACGGTGCGCGGAGCAAGATAGGCCTCCATGCCGATGATCGGATGGAGCCCCTCAGCTTTGACGGCCTTGTACCAATCAATTATTCCGTAGAGCACACCGTGATCGGAGACCGCAATGTGCTCCATACCATATTCGCGGGCCCGCGCGACGTACTCCGGAATCCGTCCTAATCCATCCAGCAGCGAAAACTCTGTATGGAGGTGGAGATGCACGAACGGCCGTGACACGCGCCCCCCTCGCCGAACTGCCTGCTCAGTCCTTACCTCGACGACACCTGCCGCTGCGGCAGTCCCATGACCGTCCTTGTCTGGATGTAAGGGTACTTGAGCGAAAAGAGACCCGTCGCCTTACACCTCTTCTCACCAAGCACCACCGGGTGCCGTCTGTCCAGACCAGCGATGCCCCCACCGAGGATCAGCCGGATAGCCGTGAGCAACCCCTTCGTCGGCATCAATCCCGACCAGCGCCCTCTTTACCTGGCGCACGACCAAAGCAAGCAATTGGCGAAGATCTTCCCGAATGGCATCGGGAACGTCCTGGCGCTGCAACAGTTCCACCACCTCGCTCAAGACGGGTTCATGACCGAACAAATGCTCTGCCTGTTCGGGGAGAAACCCAGCAGCTGCGAGCAGAGCGTCTCGGTCGGCGGGTGAGAGATCGAGTGCCTCAGCCAACCGCACAATCGCGTCTCGGGTGGGCGCTCGTCGCCCGCTCTCCAAGCGCGAGACGTAGCTGTGATCAAAGCCCGCTCGCTGCGCGAGTCGGCTCTGTGAGAGCCGTGCCGCCTCTCGGTAGCGCTTCAGCAGTTGTCCAAAGAAGGTTACCGGTTCAGTTGCCATGGCACCCCACCTTTCCCTTCGGAGTCCGTTCGCGGACAGCGAACACTGCCTTCCTGGCACCTCCATCCTAGCGTACCCGTGACTCATCGTCAACCCCTTTCCACGTTGTCCACACGATTGTGCCCAAAAGACACAACACGGGTGGAAGACGGCGGGGTAGCCGCAGCACACGACACTGATGCGACACTGAACCGACAGCAACTGCAGCGCTATACTCGCAGCAGTCACGAAACGGGATTAACCACCAGCGCGTGGGAGGAGCGTGACAATGCTTCAAGTCGAGGATCGTATCGCAGACTGGAGCGTCCAGGAGTTGATCAACCGCATGCGCCATCCACGCTATCGCTGCGGTGGAGGCGTGGCCGCGTGCATCGCCCTGGCTCAGGCCGCTGCTCTGGCCGATCTGGTACGGCACACGGCTCGCCGACACCTGGAAAATGAACTATTCCAAAAGATGACCGACGTTTTCGCCTCCATCACAGAACGTGCCCTTGCACGAGCCGATCTCGACCGTGCAGCGTTGCACGACCTGCTCACGACACTCCGTTCCGCCCCGGTCGGGTCGGCATCTCAGCCGGCCATCGAACACGCCACCCTCATCCCTCTTGGGACCGCAGACCTCGGTGTTGAACTCCTGGAAGCGCTCGGACGCATCGCGCCACTGATTCCGGCGTTCGCAGCTTCGGATCTCGAGGCAGCGCAAGCACTCTGCCGCTCGGGCGTCCACGCAGCGCTCGCCATGGCCCGCGCGAATCTTCCCTTGCTTCCCCCTGCACGCGCTGCGGAATTGGAACAGGAGATTGAGCAACGAGCAGCTCTTCTCCAGAGCTCGACTCAGTAACGTTCTCAGCCTCTTGTGAGCCCCAATGAGTCAGCGCTGTAGCATGAGTACCCCCACAAGCGTGGAAGACAAGCTGAAACGCGAGGAGGCTATCATGCCGGCACAACTGCTCACCGGCACACCCGTCGTCGAGGAACTCTACACCCGTATCCGCTCCGCACTCCAAAACTTGTCCCCTCATACCCCCTACCCGACACTAGCCGTGCTCATCCCCGGCGATCCCTCCGCACAGGCCTACGCCCGCGCTATACGCAAGCATTTCTCCAATCTTTGCCTCCAAGTGCGTGAGTTTATGCTGGATGATCAGATGGAAGAATTTGATTTCCTCCAATTGATCAAGCAACTCGACTCAGACACAAGTGTCACCGGGATCCTCGCCCTCCAACCACTGCCGCCACGTATTTCCAAAAGCACACTTTCGCTAGCGATGCCTCCAACAAAGGATGTCGACGGGGTGTCCTACGAGCAACAAGGACGACTGGCACTCGGAACCCCAGGAGTCGTCCCAAGTACTCCGCTCGGAGGAATACTCCTACTCCAGCACTATGGCATCACGGTAGCGGGTCGCCATGCGGTGGTGATCGGCCGCAGTCCCGTTGTTGGACGGCCTCTCACGCTTTTGCTCCTCACCGCTGACGCGACCGTTACCATCTGCCACAGCCGCACCCCAGATCTGGCCCACCTCACGCGGCAAGCTGATCTCCTCTTCACCGCAGCCGGACGGCCTGGTCTTGTCATCCCTGACATGGTCAAGCCAGGTGCCGTCGTCGTCGACTTTGGCGTCACCGTTGTTGGTCAGCGTCTAGTCGGTGATGTCGACCCAGCGGTCGCCGAGGTTGCAAGCGCGCTCACCCCTGTTCCTGGTGGCACAGGCCCCGTTACAACGGCCGTCTTGGCCTGCAACCTCCTCCGTCTTGCTCGTCTGTGGCCGGAGGAACTGTTCTCTAAGACGAAGCACCGATACATCACTTGAGAGCACCGGAGACCGGATATCTCCGAGTCTCGATGCTTTTCTGCTCAGTCCGGCTCTCTTATCGCCTCACGCCGCACGACGCCAGCCGCTGCTTTGTGGCATGGGTGGTGTAGAAGGATCCACTGGGAAACAGATATTCGCCTGGACATGAGAAGGGCATCGCGACGAGGATAGGTCCGCCGGTCTGGGAAAGCCAACCAATGAGCTTGCACACGCGAATACTGACCTTTCCCGATCCCCGCGCCCGCAGACGCGCTCGTTCTCATCCTCCCTGGCATCGCATTCCGCGCGTCCGATCCGTATCCTGATTCACGAGAACTTGTGCGCTAGTGTTGCTGGCTAGTGTGAGGCAGCACGCTATTCGACGACCAGTCGCACTCAACCGTGAACGCGATCACGTCGGTCACAAGAAGGGACAGAAAAGAATGGATGCGGCAACAGCAGAGTTGCTCAGAGCTTTCTTTCTCTGGCTTCCCGGAGCAACGGTTGCGCCGTTCGTGGTGAGCCGACTAACCGGGGCTGACAGCCGACTGGCTGGCATCGAGAGTGCAATCTTCGCACTCTGCGGTCTTCTCATCTATCCCACTCTGCTCGGACTCCTCAGCGCTCGTTTCGTGGCATGGGAAGCAGGTGCTGCTCCGGTCGAACTTCTCTTTGCTGGAGGGTTTGTGCTCGCAGCGTTCACTCTTGTCGCGATCCGGCGAGCAAGACACCGGATCAAACAAGGCAGTCATACCCGCCGCTGGACACATTTCCGTTGAGTTGTGCAGGATCACAAGCGCTGGTAATCCTCGAGAGGAATCACGAAGACGGTCGCCGCCGCACTCTGCACCTGACCAGCAGGGGATTCTTGCCGCACCCGGGTCCGAGCATGCGCACGAATAACCCCCAAAACGGCATCAACATCCTCGTCCTCAACACCGATAAGCAGCGTCGTATTTCCCCGCCGCAAAAAACCACCAGTGCTTGCCAAACGGGTGGCGCGAAACTGACGCTCCAACAGTGCCTCGATCATAGCGTCGGCGTCTTCGTTCTGAATCACCGCGATGATCAGTTTCATGCCGGCTGCCAGCGCTCCGTCACTCTCCCAGCCAACCGCAGTATAGCGAGCAGGGTTCCCACGCGCAATCACCACCTCTCTCGCCTCACCATCGTCATCACTCGTCGTAGTGCACCGGACCACGGTCAGCACGAGTAGTCGTTCACCGAACCACGGTGAGCACGAGTCTTCGTGATCATGACGTGACCACCAGCACCAGCAGCAGTGGTCGAGCTGCGACTCACCAGCAGCAGGAGCACCAGCATGAGCAGCAGCCTGAGCAGCACTGGGAGCACTGCTGCTCACCGCCAGCATGTCATCACCAGCAGCAGCACCGCTCCAGCTGCTCCTCACCAACAGCAGCATGAGCAGCTGTACGACGAGAGCTGTCACTCACCACCCGTACCTTGAGCACTACGAGAAGTTGTGCTCCAGAGCAGCCATACCACAACTTCTGGCGATACTCCTCATCGGCAGCAGCATGAGCAACAGCAGCACCTCTGATAGAGCAGTCCACCGCCAGCAGCCGCTGCACTGGTAGAGCTGCTCACCACCAGCAGCCTGAGCAGCAGCGTGACCAGGAACTGCTACAGTCTACGGACACTCAGCCTGCCGGCCGTCTGGCGAAGCAGCACTGCTTCTGCTCCTGCTCATCACCAGCTGCTGCAGCAGCACGGCGAGAGCTCCTCACCAGCAGCAGCTGATCAGCAGCACCAGCTTGATGCCCTGCACTGGTAGAGCCGCTGCCCACCACCAGCAGCAGTATGAGCAGCTGCACTCCTAAGGTCGCCGCTCACCACCACCTGCAGCAGAAGCAGCAGCTGCAGTTTCATGCGCCGCACTGGTAGCGCTCCTCTTGACTACCAGCAGCTTGATCAGCAGCAGCATCATGCGCTGCACAGGTAGAGCTGTTGCTCACAGCCAGCAGTTGCAGCAGGAGCAGCAGCTGCAAAAGCTTGATCGCCTGCACTGGTAGAGCCGCTCTTGACCAGCACCCGCATGAGCAGCAGCATGCGCATGAGCAGCAGCACTCATAGAGCTCCTGCTTCCCAGCAGCGGCAGCCGCACTGCTCACCCTGTTCTTGCCCACCAGCAGCACCCTCAGCAGCAGCAGCTGCACTCCTCCAGCTGCTACTGACTTGCAGCACCCTCAGCAGCACCAGCTGCACTCCTCCAGCTGCTACTGACTTGCAGCACCCTCAGCAGCAGCAGCTGCACTGCTAACGCTGCTCTTCACTTGCAGCTTCAGCACCAGCACTCGTAGAGCTGCTCTTTACAAGCACCAGCTTCAGCAGCACCTGCAGCTGCACTGCTACCGCTGACCTTCACTTGCAGCAGCATCAGCAGCAGCAGCAGCAGCATGACCAGCAGCAGCACCTGCAGCAGCACTGCTCCACCTGCTCTTGACCAACACAAGCACCAGCACCAGCAGCAGCACTGCTCGAGCTGCTCTTGACTTGCAGCAGCAGCATGAGCAGCAGCTCCAGCTTCAGCACCAGCAGCTCCACTGCTGCAGCTGCTCTTGACAAGCAGCAGCAGCTTCAGCAGCATGAGCAGCAGCAGCAACAGCAGCTGCACTGGTAGCGCTGCTCTTACCTTGCAGCAGCTTCAGCACCAGCACCACCTGCACTGTTAGCGCTGCTCTTCACTTGCAGCAGTAGCATCACCAGCAGCAGCATGAGGACACACGGCTACCGTGTACGGACACTCACCCCCCGACCCTCTCCCTCACCACCACCAGCAGCTCCACCATCAGCAGCTGCACTGCTACCGCTGCTCTTGACTTGCAGCAGCTGCACCAGCACTGGTAGAGCTGCTCTTGACTCGCAGCACCACCATCATCACCAGCAGCAGCTGCACTGCTAGCCCTGCCCTTCACTTGCAGCAGCAGCAGCAGCATCAGCAGCAGCACCACTGCGAGCGCTGCTCTTGACTTGCAGCAGCTGCACCAGCACTGGTAGAGCTGCCCTTGCCTTGCAGCAGCTTCAGCACCAGCAGCTGCACTGGTAGAGCTGCCCCTCACAAGCAACAGCAGCAGCACCTGCACTGGTAGAGCTGCTCTTCACTTGCAGCAGCTTCAGCAGCACCAGCAACCGCTACACTGTACGGACACTCAGCCCGCCCACCCTCTCGCTCACCAGCTCCACCAGCAGCTGCACCATCATCAGCTGCACTGCTCCAGCTGCTCTTGACTTGCAGCAGCAGCAGCAACAGCTGCACTGGTAGAGCTGCTCTTCACTTGCAGCTTCACCAGCACCACCTGCACTGGTAACGCTGCTCTTCACTTGCAGCACCACCACCATCAGCAGCAGCAGCAGCTTCAGCACCCGCTCCACTGGTACAGCTGCTCTTGACTTGCACCAGCTTCAGCAGCAGCTGCACTGGTAGCGCTGCCCTTCACTTGCAGCAGTAGCATGAGCAGCAGCAGCACCTGCACTGCTCGAGCTGCTCTTGCCTTGCAGCAGCAGCACCTGCACTGGTAG
>CALIMB010000022.1 GCA_938028665.1 uncultured Thermomicrobium sp.
GAACACTGGGTGACGAACGTGGCACGTGGGGCCGTCTCTCACCCCTGTCCTGTAACGCCGCAGCTGGCCGAACTCGCGTTGCGGGCAGTGCACACGATCGGATTGGAGATTGCGGGCGTCGATCTTGTTGAGACGGCTGACGGGCTCGAGGTCCTCGAAGTCAATGGTGGTGTCGAGTTTAAGGGGTTGATGCGCACGACCCATGTGGATGTGGCGGGTTTTATTGCTGATTACGTGCTGGCGCGGGCGACGCAAGGAGCGTCGCCCGCGATGGCGTTGAGCCACTGACGGAAACTCCACGGGAGGGAGAGGTGGCTGCTGGATGGCAGTGACAGTCGCGATCCTCGGAGGCTCAGGCTACACGGGTGGGGAGCTGTTGCGCCTCTTACTTCATCACCCGGAAGTTGAGGTCAAGCA
Organism: uncultured Thermomicrobium sp.; assembly: GCA_938028665.1. Lineage (GTDB taxonomy): Bacteria > Chloroflexota > Chloroflexia > Thermomicrobiales > Thermomicrobiaceae > Thermomicrobium. Next base: position 418 of record CALIMB010000022.1, read on the forward strand.
AGTTACCTCGCGGTCGCGGGCCGGCAAGTTTGTGCATACGGTGCACCCAAATCTCCGCAAGCGGACAACCTTGAAGTTCGTCCCACCTGAGGCACTCGAGCCGGTCGACATACTCTTTGCTTGCTTGCCACACGGGGAGACGGCTCCGATTGTAGATCGGCTGTTGGCACTTGCGCCGGTTGTTATCGACCTTTCAGCGGACTTTCGGTTGCGGGATCCGGCTGCGTATGAGACATGGTACCACTGGTCGCATCCTCGACCGGAGCTGCTTGACCAGGCTGTGTATGGGCTCCCGGAACTCCATCGTGAGGAGATCAAGACGGCGCGGTATATTGCCTCTCCGGGCTGCAACTCGACGGCGGTGATCCTTGGGCTCGCCCCGCTCTTCCGGGCGGGCTTGGTAGACCTGGATATGCCAGTGACTGTTGAGTGCAAGGTAGGCTCCTCTGGCGCTGGTGGAGAAGCGGGGCCCGCAAGCCACCACCCAGAGCGGAGTGGGGTGATCCGTCCCTTTAAGCCGGGTGGCCACCGGCATACAGCTGAGGTGCTGCAGGAGCTCACAGTCTGTGGACGAACGCCCTCTCTTGGTCTCTCCGTCACGAGTGTCGAGGCGGTGCGGGGGATCCTAGCGACGGCTCATGTCTTCCCGAATCGAACACTCACCGACCGTGACCTCTGGCAGGTCTATCGTGCAGCCTACGGGCAGGAACCATTTATCCGTCTGGTTAAGGAGGCAAGCGGGATCCACCGGTATCCCGAACCGAAGATCCTCGCTGGCTCGAACTACTGTGACATCGGATGGGAACTGGACGAGCTTCCCGGTGGCCGGCAGCGACTCGTCGTGCTGTCGGCGATTGACAACCTGATGAAGGGTGCAGCAGGGCAAGCGGTGCAGGCGATGAACATTCGGCTCGGTTTTCCGGAAACGTTAGGCCTCGAGTTTCCGGGTCTGCACCCGCTTTGAGGAGTCACGTGGTGCGACGTCGTTGGGTCATTTTCCCGCTCCTTGCGGTGGGTATCACGCTCGGCTGGAAGCTCGCTCACCGCCGACCGTTTTCGGCGCGGCTTGCCTGGTTCTTGGGGTTGCCGGGAGTACGCTCGCTTGCTCGGGCGGAGGAGCTTGCAGCCTTGCTAGAGCTGCAGCCGGGCATGCAGGTACTCGATGCTGGCGCAGGGCCGGGGCGACTGACGATTCCTTTGGCCGAGCGTCTTGGGCCAAGCGGTTCAATCACCGCGCTCGACATGCAGCCGCGTATGCTCGAGCTGGTGCAGCAGCAGGTGGAGAAGCGCGGATTGACCAACGTACGGCTCTTGCTGGCGGAGCTTGGCCGAGGCACGCTGGCAACGCTAGAGCAGGAGAGTTACGATCGCGTCCTCCTTGTCCACGTTCTTGGCGAAACAGCACACCCGGTGGCGACATTGCAAGAGTTGGCAGCCGTGCTGCGTCCAGGTGGGCGCCTGGCGATTGTTGAGACGGTGGGCGACCCGCATTACGTGCGGTACCGGCGAGTGCGCGAACAAGCCGAGCGTGTCGGTCTCCGGCTCATCGCTGAGCGGCGTTGGCTCCTCGAGCATATCACAATCTGGGAAAAACCGCATCAGACAGGGAGAGAGAAAGGAGCGGCGTGACAACGATGTTGGTCGTGAAGCTGGGCGGGAGTGCGGGAATCGATCCGGCATGGACGTTAGATGATCTGGCGGCGCTGTGGCCGAAGACACGGATCGTCTTCATCCACGGGGCGAACGCGACGCTTGACGAGTGGATGCGACGAGTCGGACGCGAGCCGCGTCTCGTGACTTCTTCAACCGGTCAAGTGAGTCGGTTTACCGACCGTGAGACAATGGATCTGATGCTGATGGTCTATGCCGGGCTGGTCAACAAGCGGCTCGTCGAGGGACTGCAGCAGCGTGGCGTCAATGCGGTCGGACTGACAGCGATGGACGGGCGCATTGCGAGTGGCCCACGCAAAGACACCCTGCGGGCGATCGAGCATGGGAAGCCGAAGGTGCTGCGGGGAGACTATGCGGGGAGCATCGAACGAGTTGAGACGCAGCTTTTGGAACTCCTGCTAGACCATGGGTATCTCCCTGTACTTACGCCACCGGCTGTGAGTGATCAGGGTGAGGCAATCAACGTGGACGGTGACAAGCTGGCGATGCAGCTTGCTGTCGCGCTACGGGCTGATGCGCTGGTCATCCTCTCGAATACCCCGGGTCTCCTGCGGGATGTGCGCGATCCAGACTCACTGATCAGTTCTATTGACGTGACTGATCCAGCGAGTATCGAGGCAGCGATGACGGCGGCGCAGGGTCGAATGAAGAAGAAGGTGGAGGCGGGCTGCAAGGCGGTGCAGGCTGGTATTGGCCGTGTGGTGTTTGCGGATGCACGTGTGTCACAGCCCATCCAGCGGGCACTTGCTGGGGTCGGGACAGTGCTGATCGCCGGAAGCCGGGTCGGGGTGTCGCTATGACGGCGCGATCGACGGCGACGATCGTTCAACTCGATGAGACGCTGCAACCACCATTGTATGCCAAGCGAGGTATTGCGTTGGTGCGTGGTGAGGGGGTGTGGCTCTACGATAGTGATGGACAGCGGTATCTCGACCTGATGAGCAACTACGGGGTGAATATTTTGGGGCACGCCCATCCTCGGGTCACCGCGGCGATCGTGACGCAGGCAGGAAGACTCCTCAGCTGTCACCAGTCGTTCGCCTCGGACGTGCGGGTAGCGTTCCTCGAAAAGCTATTGTCTGTCGCGCCGCCTGGTCTGGTGCGCGCGTTCTTGAGTAACTCTGGAGCGGAGGCAGTAGAGGCGGCGCTGAAGTTTGCCTGGGCAGTAACCGGACGGCGGAAGATCGTGGCCGCACGGCGTGGCTACCACGGGCGTACGATCGGAGCGCTAGCGGCAACAGCGGAGTCGAAGTATCGTCAGCCGTTCCTGGCTATCCTGCCGGAGGTGACGCACATCCCCTATGACGATGTTGCAGCACTGGAAAAGGTCGTCGACCAGGAGACAGCGGCGGTGATCTTGGAGCCGGTGCAAGGGGAGGCGGGAATTTATCCAGCTGATCCGAGTTTCCTGGAGGCAGCACGGCGGATCACGCGAGAACGCGGTGCCCTCCTTATTTTCGACGAGGTACAGACGGCGTTCCGGACGGGGTCCTGGTTTGCCTGTCAGCACGCGGGGGTTACGCCGGATCTCCTGTGTGTATCTAAAGGGTTGGCCAATGGTGTCCCGATCGGTGCGACACTTCTGACAGAAGATGTGGCACTGGCGTTGCCAGCGGGTGTCCATGGGAGCACCTTCGGTGGGAACCCGCTTGCCTGTGCGGCTGGGCTCGCCACGCTTGAGGCGCTTGCAGATGACCACCTGATCTCCGCTGCTAAAGATCTCGGTGCCTATTTCCGTAAGCAGTTGCTCGCCTTGCGCCACCCACTCGTACGCGAGGTGCGCGGGCTCGGACTCATGTTGGGTATCGATCTGAAGACGCGCGCGACACCCGTTCTGAAGGCGATGCAAGAGCGCGGGGTACTGGCGCTTCCTGCCGGCACGACAGTTGTGCGGCTCCTCCCACCCTTGATTCTGTCCCGCGAAGACATCGATTACGCCGTGGTGCGCATCGGCGAAGCGTTGCAGACGCTCCGCATTGGCTAAGGTGGAGGAGGCGAGCGTGGCTGAGCAACGACCAAGTGAGACAACGCGCGTTATCCTGCGCAGTTTCGGTGTGATGGTGACGACCTACGAGGAGCAGATGGCTGAGCTGCTCGCACAAGCGGCACGCGAGGATCTGACGATTGAAGAGGCACTGCGGCTTGCGGCGAGTGCGCTCACTCTCTCGGCACGTCTGACGCGCCGGCTGCGCGAGGTGACCGATCATGTTCTGGAGATCGAGCAACGGCTCCTGAGTGCTCTCCAGGAGCAGCTTGCCCAGCGTGCTCCTGCAGCATCGGTCCAGCTCGAGGAATGAAGGGCGCGCTCGAGGCCGGGGTGTATCCTGCTTGTCTGAGCCAGCAAGCAAAAGTGCGAACAGGCGGGGCAAGAGCGAGGATGGGGAGGCAACTGGGGGCAAACCGAGGTGTGGACGATTGATTAAGGGCTCAATGTAGGAAATCGTTACAACCAGAAGAAACTGGAGACCAGGCGAAAAGAGAGTGTCTCACAACCGCCATTTCTTCGGTTCCCTGGCAGCGTCGGAGAGCGCAGCTGGGTGTGTTCTTGAGACTACTCTCTCCGATGATGTGGCTGGGGAAAGATGAAAGCGTCCCTGGAGAGTCAAACATTCGTGGCACCGAGGTGCAGGCGTGGCGCTCACGCTGAGCTTGTACGCTCAGACGACCTTGAATGATGTAGACTGCATACAAGGGCGAACGTTTGTTTCTTTGACCCTTAGTTCCGGCACGCTGACCGATGAGCAGACGGGGTGCCGGGAACCGGTTGGGGGAGTCTCTTCCTCGATCTCCTGCTTTGGCAGCAGAGCCGGCCAATGCTGAGCCAATGCGTGACTTCCTGTGAGCTGATGATCGTTCCGCCACTAGACGATTGGCGGAACGGCAATGCATTGGAAGTGTACTCAGGGTGAGAAGACGCGGTGTCGAAGAGCCGGTCGTGATGTCATGGGTGCCGCTGGTTTTCACGTTGAGGTCAAAGGGGGTATGTCAATCACACCGGGAAAGCCGATGCTCTTGGTCAGGCGGCTCGTTGACGTTGTGCGTTGGCGATCGGTACGCTTGCCAGCAGAACCCGTCCGACGGGGGTGGCGGACCTTGCGACGAGGACGCTGTTCGGCGAGTGACCGTCCATCATGAGCGGTTGCTGTTCACGGGTCATCTAGTTCTCGATCGCGACATGCGATGTGGAGGTGGGATTCGATGACGCACGTGGCGCGCTCCGACGAACTAGCCCCGACCTACCAGCCGCAAGCGGTGGAGGCGCGCTGGTACGACTGGTGGGAGCGACAGGGGTACTTCACGCCGACGATCGACTGGAGTCGCAAGCCGTTCGTCATCATCATGCCGCCGCCGAACGTGACTGGTGAACTCCACATGGGACATGCCCTCTTCGTCGCGATCGAGGATTTGATCATCCGGTGGCGGCGTATGCAGGGCTACCCAACGCTCTGGCTTCCTGGGGCAGACCATGCCGGGATCGCTGGGCAGTGGGTCGTCGAGCGCGAGCTCCTCAAGGAGGGACTGACCCGGCACGACTTGGGGCGGGAAAAGTTCCTCGAGCGTGTCTGGGACTGGATGAACCGCTATCGCGGGCGAATTCGTGAGCAACTTCGGATTCTTGGTGCTTCCTGCGACTGGACCCGCTTCCGCTTCACGATGGACCCTGGCCCTTCACGGGCAGTGCGGACGGCCTTCAAGCGGCTCTATGACAAGGGGCTGATCTATCGTGGTGAGCGGCTCATCAACTGGTGCCCGCGCTGTATGACCGCGCTCTCCGACCTTGAGGTTGACCATGAAGAGGTGGACGGGACGCTCTATTACCTGCGGTACCCGGTGGAAGGAAGTGACGAGTCGCTCGTGGTGGCGACAACGCGACCGGAGACGATGCTCGGCGATACCGGCGTGGCGGTCCATCCGGATGACGAGCGCTACCGGCACCTTATTGGGAAGACAGCGATTTTGCCGCTGTTGGGGCGGCGGCTCCACATTGTTGCTGACGACGTGGTCGATCCGACTTTTGGCACGGGGGCGGTGAAAGTCACACCAGCACATGACTTCACCGACTTTGAGATCGCCCAACGGCACAAACTGCCGCCGGTAAACATCCTCAATCCGGACGGCACGCTGAACGAGGAGGCTGGGCCGTACGCGGGACTGACCATTCAGGAGGCACGGCGTCGCGTTGTCGAGGAGCTGGATCGACAGGGCTACCTTGTGCGGACGGAACCGCACCGACACAGTCTTGGGCACTGCCAGCGTTGTGGAGCAGTGGTCGAGCCGCTTCTCAGCAAGCAGTGGTTTGTGCGCATGGCGCCGCTCGCGCAGCCTGCGATCGAAGTGGCCCGTAACGGGACGCTCCAATTCATTCCCGAGCGCTTCCGCACCGTCTATCTCCATTGGCTGGAGAATGTGCGCGATTGGTGCATTTCTCGGCAGCTCTGGTGGGGGCACCGCATTCCGGTCTGGTATTGCCAGGACTGTGGGCAGTTGACGGTGACGGCCGAGGAGATGATTGAGCGCTGTGAGCACTGTGGGAGCCGGCGCATCGAACAGGATCCAGATGTATTAGATACCTGGTTTTCTAGCGGACTGTGGCCGTTCAGCACGCTGGGTTGGCCGGACGAAACCGAGGATCTCCGTTATTTCTATCCCGGGTCGGTCATGGAGACAGGGTATGACATCTTGTTCTTCTGGGTGGCGCGCATGGTCTTCCTCGGCATCGAGTTTCTGGGCGAGGTGCCGTTCTATACCGTTTATTTGCATGGCACCGTGCGTGACGAGCGCGGCCAGCGCATGAGTAAGACGAAAGGGAACGTGATCGACCCGACAGAGGTGACGCAGCAGTACGGCGCGGACGCGTTGCGCTTTACGCTGGTGACCATGGCTGGGCCTGGGACCGATATGAAGCTCAGCCTGAGTCGGGTTGAGGCGAGCCGCAATTTCGCGAATAAGATCTGGAATGCCACTCGCTATACGCTGCGTGCACTCGCCGGCGGGAAGATTGAGCGCGCGCTGGATGGACGTGTGCTGCCTCCGCTGCGGGAGTCAGCGAGCCTGGCCGACCGTTGGATCCTCAGCCGACTGCAGCGTGTCACCGAGACGGTGACGGATCTGATGGAGCGGTATCAGTTCCATGAGGCCGGTCACATGCTCTATGAGTTTCTATGGTCAGAGTTCTGTGACTGGTACATCGAAGCAAGCAAGGTCGCGATCAATGCAGGCGGTGCAGGCGCACAGGCTGCGCGGCAGACCCTGGCGTATGTGCTGGAGTGGGCACTGCGATTGCTCCACCCGTTCATGCCGTTTCTCACTGAAGAACTCTGGCAACGACTGCCGCACGCTGGCGAGAGCATCATGGTCGCTCCCTGGCCCCAGCCAGATATGACGCTGAGGGACGAAGAGGCAGAACGAGAGTTCAGTTTCCTTATGGAAGCGATCCGGGCAGTGCGCAACGCGCGGGCCGAGGCCGGGGTGGAGCCGGCACGTTGGATCCAGGCGATCGTCTACCCTGGGTCGCATCGGTGGGTGTTCCAAGACAGCGAGGGCGTGTTCCGCTTCCTTGCGCGGATCGCTCACGACGGGCTCGAGTACGTCGACGAACTTCTCGAGGCGCCGCGTCAAGTCGTCTCGCTGATCGTCGATGATGCGGTGATCTACTTGCCGCTGCGTGGCATGCTGGACATTGAGGTGGAGCGACAACGGCTGCAACGCGAATTAGAGGAGCTCCTTGGTGAACTTGAGCGGACGCGTGCGCTGCTGGCTAATGAACAGTTCATCGCCCGGGCGCCGGCACATGTGGTGGAACGACACCGTAGCAAACTTGGCGATACTGAGGAGCGTGTCCGGCTCATTCAGGCGCGACTTGAAGAGTTGGCTTGATACATCACGCGAGAACACCGGTGTTCATTCACGAAGTTCGGCGATTGCCGGTAAGAAAGTCGTGCGAGCCGACATGCCTGAGTGGTTCATTCACGAAGTTCGGTGATTGCCCTCGCGACCGATAGCCGTGAGTACAACTGCCCCTGCCGCTGTGGTCAGCTGACTGTGCTCGTGGTACCACCGGCACTCTAGAGGCACCTCCGTGGTGGGTACACCCTCGGACGACCCCCAGTGGTGCATCTGCGTGGGGAATTCGTTGGTTACTCGTCATCTCTGGATCACGACGAGCAAGATGGGTTGGCTGCCTGTAGCGCTGCTGGGGGGAGATGAGAGAGACTATCCTCAGGTGGCACGGTGATGAGTACGGCAATGCCTCCGGGCCTACGGAAGTGGAGTTGAAGGCAGTGGACTGTCATGGACCAGAGAACCAATAGACTCGCGTCGATTCCGCTCGACCCTGCGCTTGCCTTGCCGCGGGAATGGTATGCACGGCCGGCGGTCGAAGTCGCCCGGGAGCTCCTTGGGGCGATTCTGGTAAGCGTTATTGATGGGGAACTCGTGGCGGGGGAGCTAGTCGAAGTGGAAGCCTATGGTGGACCGGAGGATCCGGCGTCTCATGCCGCGCGTTATCGGAACGGGCCGGTGTGGGCCATGTGGGGACCCCCGGGACATACCTACGTGTACCGAGCCTACGGTCTGTATCCCTGCTGTAACGTGGTGACGGAACCGGAAAGTCAGGCTGGTGCCGTACTGCTCCGCGCGGCTGCTCCACTCCTCGGAATTGAGACGATGCGGGCACGACGGCTGCGCCAGCGTCGCACTACTCGGGACCTGGCACCAGTGCGTCTGGCCAGTGGTCCTGGTGCGCTGGCGATCGCCTTTGGGATCACCTTGGCACACAACGGCCTTCCGCTTGATGGGCCACCCCTCTGGATCCAACCAGGTCGGCAGGTTGCCGAGGTGACGAGGACGACTCGTATAGGGATTAGCCGTGGGACGTCGTTCCTATGGCGATTCCTCGTATCCGGCCACCCCTCCGTGTCAGGACCGTGCGGCGACCGTGGTTGTAAGGTAGACTGAGGCGGTGGGTAGTACCCTCTGGTGAGGCGGAACACACCATGCCGACGTTTTCGGCACTGCAGCTCGTCAGTCTTGCAATGGCTGTACTCTCGCTACGGACACTCGTGCGGGCCTGGCACGGACGGCGGTATCTCCTTGCTGAGCCGATCATCCCGGGGCAACTCTCGTTACTTGTCGAAATCGCGCTCTTCCTTGTGGTCCCGCTTGGGGTATTGTTCCACGAGGTCGGACACCTGGTGGCAGTCTGGTTGGCGGGCGGTCAGGTAACTGGATTCGGCTACCTCCTTTTCCTTGGTTGGGTCGAGTACAGCGGTGTTGCGAATCCGTTCGCTCGCTTCTGGATCGCGCTGAGTGGGAACCTGGTGAGCCTGGTGCTCGGTAGCGCACTGCTCGTGATGGGGCTCTTTCTGAGAGTGCGACGGCCGCTCAGTGTTGTATTCCTTGCGAGTAGTGGATTGATCCTGGCAACGACCTTGGTCTTTTATCCAGTACTCGACCTGGTGAGTGGGTTGTATGGTGACTGGATGCAGCTCTATCGCGCACCGTGGCCCTACCCATTGTGGCTTGGGATCGTTCATGGGGGGCTGGTTCTCGGCAGCGTTGTTCTCTGGAGGAGTCGCTGGTTACGCTGGCGCGTCTCTGAGCGTATTGGTATTCCGTGGCGACTGGATGCAACTGATCGGCGAGCCCTAGCTTGGCAGCAACTCGCCGATGCGGCCGAACGTCTCAGTGCGGTGAACTCACAACTTATTGTCCGGTGCGAGGTGGCCGACGGGACGCCCCTCGTAGAACTCCGCTGGGGGCGCGGAAGCGGGCAGCGGTTGTTGCACGCGCGGGTCGGCGAACGTCCCGATATGGTGGAGGTGGTTGCCTTGACAGGTGAACCACCGATTCCGCGGGCAAGCTGGCGTGCGGTCATTCCGGAGAACACGCTCTTTGTTCGTCCGTCGCCGTTGGTTGACCTTCTCCAGCGGTTTCAGATTGCGACCGATGCGCTGGCGCTCAATGGCAGGTGACTGAGATGTCATGGAAACAGTTGTTTCGGCGGAAGCGAGAAAACGCGGATGAGGTAGCAGAGACGACAGACTCAGCCTTGTCCACTGTGCGGGAAGCAGAGCGGCGACGGCTTGCGCGCCTCTTGGAACGCCGTGCCGCGCTCCAGTATGACCTGGCACAGGCGGAGCAAGCGCTCCTCGCTGAGAACCGGTGGACAGAGCGGATCCGCGAGCTGGATGCTGCGCTGGCGCAGGTAGAGGCAGAACTGGCACAACTTGAGGGAAGTCCCGTGCGAACTTCGGAACCAGCACTACCAGCGATTGCCGTAGAAGTGACCGTGGCAGCTGAAGCACAGCCGGCAACCATTTCCGTGGCGATCGACGGGATGACCTTCCGTTGGGTGGAGGAGGTTGATTGGGCAGAGCGCGGACATCAGCTTGCGCCAGCGCGGCTCCGGCGGATGGAAGGGGATGAGGCAGTGCTCCTGGCAGAAGTTGGATACGGACGCCCGCGTGAGGAGCTCCGCGAAACCCTTGCCGCGAGTTTGGAACTTCTGGCTGCGGACGCACTGGCCGCCGCGCGCCGCGAAGGTGTGGTCTGGGTGCCGCTGACGCTCGCCGATCTTGCTTGCCCGTGCGACCGATGTGGAAGCTGGCGCGATATCCGTGGACGCTGTCCGAGCTGCACAGCGCGTGACTGGCAGAGACAACAGCTCCTGCTTGAGCGGAACCAGCTTCGGCACGAGCGCGATGCGGTCTATCGTGACTGGCAGCGGACGCGTGACCGCCTACCGGTCGTCCGGCGGCAACTGGCGGAGATTGAGGCGGATATCCGAGCGCTGGAGGCCAAAGGCGTCCGACCTTCTGATGCATCCTAAAAATCCGTCGTCAGAGAAGGTCGTTGGTTATACTCCGGTACGACTTTCTTGAAGGGTGACACTGGGCTGTATCCAGGGGAGGGGACGGGGTGCAGTGGCGGGAGCCGCTGCGATTGCTGGTAGGGAACCGGCGCTTCGCTGCGCTCTGGTCTTCCGATCTTGTGGCAACGATTGGTGACCGGATTCATCGAGTCGCTCTTGCTGCACTTGTCTACCAGCTTACCGGTTCGATGACGGTTGCTGGACTGGCCTTTTTGGCCTCAGGGTTGCCAGATCTTCTTTTGGGGCCACTGGCTGGAGTTATTGTTGATCGCTTTGACCGGCGTGCAGTGATGATTGCCTCCGATCTGGTGCGTGTTCCGCTCGTCCTCGCGTTGCCGTTGGCGAGTTGGACATGGCTACTCAGTCTCTATCCGTTGCTCTTTCTCATCAATGCGGCAGCGATCTTGCACCGTCCGGCAAAGATGGCGGCGATTCCGTCGGTGGTTCCGAGTGGGCAGCTGACTACGGCGAACTCGCTGTCCTCGCTCGCAGAGAGTCTTGGTGATATTGGGGGATATCCGCTTGCCGGGCTGCTTGTTGGCGGGCTGGTAGCGGTGCTGGGCACGGAGCAGGGGCTGGTCGGGGCGTTTGCTGCTGCAGCGGTGGGCTATCTCTGCTCAGCACTCATACTCTGGCCGCTCCGCCTTCCGCGGCATGAGCCACGAGAAGCGGCCAGCGTGCAAACCGTGTGGAGCGATCTCATGCAGGGGATTCGTTTTTTAGTTGGCAACGTGCTCATCCGGACGAACACAATGATTGTCGCGCTGGGTGTAGCAGCCATTGGGATGGCGATGCCGCTCCTCGTCGGGTACGCCTATGCTCGTCCCGAGCATGGCGAGGTGGCGTATAGCCTGTTGAACTTTGGCATCGGGGTTGGGAGTGTTGCTGGGGCGATGCTCGTCATGACGCTGAATACGCGGCGCCTTGGCTCACTCGTACTGGGCGGGCTCGTGATCATGGGGGTCGGCTTCGCTGGTCTCGGACTGGAACCACCACTCTGGCTCGGAGTCGGATTGACCGCTTTGACGGGTCTTGGCAACATGCTGTTTCTCGTTCCGAGTGTGACCATTGTCCAGCGGACGACGCCGGAGCAGTTTCTGGGCCGGATCTTTGCGCTGCGTTCGACGGTACTCTTCACGATGCTGATTGTGGCGAACGGTGTCGGCGGCTGGATCGGAGATGGGGTGGGCGCAGGTCGAGCCTTTCTCCTGGTTGGGGGTGCACTTGTCCTGGTGACAACCATGGCGATGCTCTTGCCGTCGATCTGGCTTGCTGATCGACTCGATGAATGGAGGTTCGAACCATCGCCTTGATCGGTATACTTGCTCTTTGCGATTGGGAGGACGTTGGTGACGGAACATCCGCTCGCGCGCAGAGTCTACGAAGCGTTCACTCGACGAAGAAACACGCTGGCGACGGCGGAATCCTGCACGGGTGGGCTCATCGGCCATTTGGTGACCTCCGTTCCCGGAAGCAGCGAATACTATGTTGGTGGGATCATCGCTTACAGTAATGTGGTGAAACGAGATGTTCTCGGTGTCTCTGAGGAGCTCCTTCGTGCTGTTGGCGCAGTGAGCCGTGAATGCGCTGAGGCGATGGCGCGTGGTGTGCGCGCACTCCTCAAGACCGACTACGCAGTAGCGACGACGGGAATTGCTGGACCGGGCGGTGGCACGCCAACCAAGCCGGTAGGCCTCGTCTACGTCGCCTGCGCCGGGCCAGAAGGGACAGTGGTCGAGGAGTACCGATTAAGCGGAGACCGCTGGGAGAACATTACGCAGGCGGCTGAGGCAGCACTACAGCTTTTGCTCCGAGTTGCCGGTGAGTGACCATGGCCGAGATGCGAGTGTGAAGGATGAACTACGAGAAGACGCAGCTGGCCAACGGGATCCGTATTGTCACGAGCCGAATGTCCCAGGTCCGTTCGGTGACGGTCATTATCTACGTGCGTGTTGGCTCACGGTACGAGACAGATTGCCTTGCTGGGATCTCTCACTTCTTGGAACACATGCTCTTTAAAGGGACAGAACAACGCCCCGACCCGGTTCTGATCAGTGAGGCGATCGAAGGGGTCGGCGGTATTATGAATGCCTCGACGGGTCGTGAATCGACTGATTATTGGGTTAAAGTGCCGAGCGCACACTTGGGGCTGGCATTTGACGTTCTCGCCGATATGCTGCGGCACTCACTCTTCGACCCGATTGAGCTCGAGAAGGAGCGGCACGTTATCGTAGAAGAGATCCACGGGATCCGCGATACGCCGGATGATTACGTCCACGATCTTGTCGATCAAGCGCTCTGGAACGGCCACCCCTTGGGGAGGCCGATTATCGGTTCGGAGGAGACCGTCGAGGCGATTACCCGTGACGCATTGATCGCTTATCTCCGTCAGCACTACTGTGCGGATCGGCTCGTAATCGCAGCAGCCGGTGACGTCTGGCATGAGCAGGTTGTCGAACTGGCTGAACAGTATTTTGGTGATCTTGAACCTGGATCACCAGGTGATCCGCATCCGACGCGAGTCGATCATGCGCGTCCCAGCGTCCGGTTGCTTACGCGGCCGACTGAACAGGCACATCTGTGTGTCGCGTGGCCGGCGTTGCCCTACACCGATGAGCGACGCTTCGTCCAGGGGATGCTCGATGCGGTCTTGAGTTCCGGGATGAGTTCCCGGCTCTTTAAGGAGATCCGGGAGCGGCAGGGTCTGGCCTACGAAGTCTACGGATATCTGCGTGAGTATGCCGATGTGGGGCAGGGTGTAGTGTATACCGGCACAGACGTGGAGCGGGCAGAGCGTGCACTCCGGGCGGTGCGTCACGAGTTGGAGAAGCTGGTTCGTGTGCCGGTACCGACTGAGGAACTTGAGCGAATGAAAGAGCTTCGTGTCGGTCGGATTGTCATGGGTCTTGAAGATAGCCGCGCGGTGGCAAGCTGGATCGGTGGGCAAGAACTCGTCTTTGGTGAGGTGCTGACGCCGGAGGAAGTTATTGCCCGCATCCGTGCAGTGACGAGCGAAGAAATCCAGGCGCTCGCACAGGAGCTATTCCAGTCGAACCGGTTCGCGCTTGCGGTTATCGGCCCGTTCGAAGATCCTGAGCCACTCCTCGCAGCCGTACGCGGCGATTAGCTCCACTGGCTGACCAGTTGCTCCATCCACGGCCGCTCACGCCCGATCGTCGTGGTCGGACCGTGGCCAGGGAAGACCATCACCTCGTCTGGAAGTTGGAGCAGGCGGCGCAAGGTCTGGATGGTCTGTTCCAAACTCGCGCCCGGTAGATCGACCCGTCCGTATCCGCCAGGAAAGAGCGTATCGCCCCCAAAAAGCCAGCGACGAGTGGGTTCATAAAGAGAGATTTGCTCTGGTGTGTGTCCTGGCGTGTGAATGATCTGGAAGCACAAGGGGCCAAAGGAGAGGGTGTCTCCGTCGTCCAGGAACTCGTCGGGCGGTGCCGGCTCGATGGCGAATGGCAGGGGTGTCAGGAGCGAGCGTGGCTGCTCTAGGCGAGGTACTGCTTCTGGGTGCGCAGCGATCGGCGCTCCGGTCTCCCGTCGCAGTTTGGCGGCATCAACAATGTGATCCCAGTGCGTGTGCGTAATGACAATCCGCTCCAACCGGGCGTGTCGTTGCTCCAGTTCGTTGAGCACCGCGAGGAATGACTCGGGCGGCGCGTCGATAAGGAGTGCGTGGTTTCCGTCCACAATGAGGTAGGCATTTGTCTCCAATGGTCCACAGGGAAGCGTCACAATCTCGATGTCCATTGTGTCCTCCCGCTCGCGCGGCGCTCCACCCGCGCAGACGGTCGTCAGTATGCCGCAAACGAAGGATTACAGATCACGTCGTTGGAAGCGAGCCATCGCGAGAAGCAAGAGGACAACGGTGTATCCGATGCTGTACCAGACAGCGAGCGAACTTGGTGGCACGGTTGTGCCGAAGGGGTTTGGTCCCAAGAAATTGACCGCAATGCGCGGCTGGACAAGATAACTCGCCAGCCGCCACATGCTGTCGCTTGGGACGAGGATCGACACGATCACGCCGATCCGTACAAGGATGTCGTTATCGAGTGCAGTGCCGATCTGTTCGACGAGCCCTCCGGTGATGGCCAGGCCATACAGCATGAAGACGATGACACCATTGGCAACGGTCGAAAAGAGTGTGCTGCCGAGCATGGTGAGGCTTAACAACATGAATGCAACAAGGAGGATAAGGCCGTAAGCCTGTAGGATGTTTGGTGGCCTGTAGTCGCCGATGAAGCGTGCAGTCATGGTGACGATTGCGACCATGACACCGATATAGATCGCCAGCATCCCGGCATAGCCAAGCCACTTGCCGAGCACAATTTCCCAGCGATGGATTGGCTTCGGGATGATCGCGTGGAGCGTTCCCTGCTCGATCTCACTGGCAATCGTGCCAACTGCAGCGAAGATAGTCATGACACCAGCGAGAAAATTGACAGTCCACAGGCCCAGGAGCACCATAGCGCTGGCAAAGACCTCGTAAGGGAGTATCGTGGTCGCGCCTCGTGACTGGCGTTGGGCTTCCATCGCACGCCAGTCCTGCACGAAGAGGTGGAAGCCCCAGACGTAGAGCACGGCGAAGATGAGGCTAAGGAGGATGACGCCAAGGACAAGCTTCTTTCGCAGTCCCTCACGAAATGTCAGCTGGGCGATGATGGCGGCTTTCATCCTGACTCCGCCTGTTCGTCGCTCACCAATTGGACGAAGAGATCTTCAAGCGAGCGACGTTCCGGTATGACCCCATAGACCGGAACGCCGGCCCGGACCAGGAGATCGACTGCGTGTGCAACCGCTGCTTCATCAGCTGCACGGGCAATGAGGACGGGACGTTCACCGTGCTGTACGGCATCAACCTGAATTAAGCGTTCAAGCGCGTGTAGTGTCCCGTCTGGCAGAGCGCCGAGGCGGAACTCCACAGCGAGGTCGCCGGCTAAGAGTGAGGACATCGGTCCGAGGGCGATGACACGGCCGCGGTTGACGATGGCGATCCGGTCACAGATGGCCTCGACCTCACTCAAGAGGTGCGAATTGAGGAAGACGGTCACGCCGTCAGCTCGCAGGCGACGAATAAGGTCACGAACGTCGCGGCGTCCAAGTGGGTCGAGTGCTGAGGTCGGCTCATCCAAGATGACGAGTCGGGGTGAGCCGAGCAGCGCTTGGGCGATCCCGATCCGCTGCTGCATCCCTTTGGAGTAGGTCCGTATCCGACGGCGCGCTGCCTCAGCAAGTCCGACGAGTTCCAACACTTCAGGAATGCGGCGGCGGCGCTCGGCGCGACTGAGTCCGTAGAGCTTGCCGTGAAGATCAAGCAGTTCCTCGCCAGTCAGCCAGTCGTGGAAGCGGAAAAGTTCCGGTAAGTAGCCGATCTGCCGACGGGCACTGTGATCACCAAGTGGCCGTCCGAGCACACGTCCCGTGCCAGCCGTGGGACGAATCAGGCCGACCAACATCTTGACAGCGGTTGTCTTGCCGGCGCCGTTCGGGCCGAGGAAGCCGAACACCTCACCGTAACCGACGGTGAGGGAGAGGTCTGCGACAGCAATGCGATCACCGAACGCTTTGCGCAGACTATACGTCTCGATCGCCCAGTCGCTACATTGCGGGAGTGCTCCGCTGGTCACCGGTTGACTTCCTGCTCTGCAGACTGATGGGGCGAGTGACGGTGCCCTCGCCCCATTTTTCTCACAAGCGCGCTTTGAATTCTAGCGGAGGGAGCGTGCCACTCCCACAGCTTCATCGGCGCTGAGATGCCCGCTGACGACATGAAGGATACCACGTTCTTGCCAGAGGACGGCTACTCCGTCAGGCGACTCAATCAGGAGCCCGGTGGTGCCGCGAAGTGAGATCGACCGCGACGTTGCTTCCTCTGGGAGAGGAATAATCAGCGTCTGCCGCCAGTCGCGTACGGCACGGATTTGGGCAACGACGTCAGGCGGAAGTCCGGGAAGCATCAAGAGATCTTCGCGTAGCAGTTCCGGATCGATCTCAGCCGGGAGTTCAAGCACTGGGCTTTCAAGCTCGGCGATGACAAGCGCATGCGCGTCGTTGGTCTGCCACACTTGGGCAGCACTTGCTGGAATGGCAACTGCAACCGTAACGGTTGGTGTCACGGTTGGATCAGGCAGGCTCGCGAAACGCAGTCCGAGTGCAGTAAGGGCTTGTTGGACGCGCGCGACGTCGATCGTCGCCTCCGTGCGGCGCTCATCACCGACTAAATAGCGTGGCGAAATCTCAGAATACGCAGCGGGGAGTTTATCCGGCACGAGCGGTGTGCGCCCAAGATGGGTGGCAGCTTCCTCAAGGGAAGCTACTTCGCGAACGCCTTCTGTGGGCTCCTTTGGAGTAACTTGCAATGCTTGTGCAAACTGCTCACGGAACGCTGCACGGTTTTCTTCGGGAATCGCCTGAAGTTGGGCCCCTAGGGCTTCCACAGTACCGGCTGGAATCGTGATCGCCGCGAACTGCTGGACGCGGAAGCGTTGCACGAGTTGTTCGGCTAGGGCACCGACGGGGGCGACCCAGACAAGTAAGGCGATGGTTGTTGTGATGGCGAACGCCAAAGCCGGGATACGGAAACGGCGCATGGTGGACTCCTTCCCTCTTTGTGACGATACCACGAGCAGGGCGCTGGGTGCACTCTCTAGTGCAGCAAGAGCCCGCACAGCAAAGTCGGCATGCTCTCGTAAACGAGCAAGCCGGTTCTGGCACGCGACGCAGGTGTCGACATGGAGACGAATATTTGGGTCATCGCGCGTCTCCAGATAGTAACGCAACCGCCCTTCGGATGGGCACTTCCTTGGCCAGAGTCGCACTGTCCCACCTCCTCTCGAACGCTAGCCTGTGCGGCTGAGTGCCTCGTACCGCTCGCGGAAACGACGTTCAGCACGGGCAAGTAAAGTACCGAGCGAGCTCAAACGAATTCCCAGCGTTGTGGCGATCTCCTCATAGTTGAGACCGCTCGCGCGCAGTGCCAGGAGTGTCCGATCACGGTCCGAAAGCTGGTCGAGTACAGCTCGCACCAGCGCAGCAGTTTCAGCACGCTCGCACCCTTCGTCAAGCCGTTGTTGCCGGTGCAGCCACTCGAGGCGCAACCATCGAGTCCAGTGGAATTGGGCGCGGCGCTGACTACGGAGAACGTTTAGTGCCGTATTCGTCGTCACACGGGCCAGCCAGAGTCGCAGCGCTTGCGGCCCCTCTAGTGCTGGTGGTTGGTAGAACAGGCGGAAAAAGACCTCTTGGCAGACGTCTTCTGCATCTTCGGCGGAACCAACGATACGGAGTGCAATGCGTGAAACAAGCGGCCGATACCGCTCGTAGAGGGTCGTGAACGCTTCCTCCTGTCCTCGGCGAATTGCCTCGAGGAGATCCTCGTCGCGTTGGCTTGTCACGAGCGGCACCGCCATACGCACCGCACTGGCCTCCTACTCTAGAGAAACACCGCTGGGGCTAATTGTGTGACACCCTGCACCAGCGGCTCGAATGGACTGGAGGTCGTTCAGTAACTTTGCCTTGTTTCTCTTCCCCATTTCAAGTTAAGGCGTTGCAGTAGCAGCTGGAGTACGTGCCGGACTCGGTGTGGCGTGTGGTGTCCCGACAGGTGAGGCAGCTGGAGTTGCCGCAGGTGTCCGTGCTGGCGTTGCCGCTGGTGTGTGCGCCGGTGTTGTCGTTGGTGTCCTGGCTGGCGTCGCGTGCGAAGTTGCCTCGGGAGAAGCTGCAAGTGTGCCTGGTGCAGCGGCCGGGGTCGCAGCACGGGTCGTTATCGGCGTGGCTGCACCACCACCACGACAGGCAGCAGTAGTGACGAGAACCAAAGTCAGGAGGGCGATCGCGATCGCCATGGTCCGAGGCATTGGCATCTTCATGTCTGTCGGCACCCCCTTACTTTGCTGCTTCGGCCTGCACCAATGCCTTCGCCTCCGGCCGTTCGCCGGAGCAAGGTCGATTAACCGTGCTCCATTTCCTGAGAACACCGGACGCCGGCCCGATATGACAGCTGGAGATACCGGCTGACTGTGGTAGAGTCGGCGTTAGCAGTGGACAGGGGTTGCTCTACCGGGGGTATGTTGAAGAGGACAGGAGCAATGCGGTTGTGGAGACACCTGATCGGGCTTGCGCTTGGATCGTTTATTGCAGTTGCGTGTCAGTTCGGTGGCGGGACGGCCACACCGACTCCGGCGAGTATCACCGCAACCCAGGTGGTGACCCAGCAAGCTACTCCAGCACCGACCCCTGTGGTGACAATGTCCCCTGGAGCGATTGTGCTCAAGCCACCGGATCTCATCGTGCGCGCGGCGGCCGGTGAGCAGATGGCGACAATCGGGCCTTTCTTCTGGGTTCTGGAGTCCGGCTTTGCTGGGGAGACCACTGCACCGGGGATCGTCTTGCCAAGTGAGCACCCGTTAGGCGTGACGGTGGGTGAGGAGCTCCACCTTTCGTTTGCGGAGGAGCGGCCACCGCAGAGTGTGAAGCTCGCGGTCTATCCCCAAGAAGGGAACTTTGACCACATTGCTGCGGATCCAAATTCCCGGAAGGGATTCGTGGTCAAGACCGATCCGATCTTGACGGCTGAGCCGACACAGCAAGGGGCGGCCTTTGGCTGGACGGTGCCCCAACTTCCTTCTGGTGCGTACTTTCTCCGGGTGGAGGTGGAGTGGCCACAGCATCCCAAGAATCCGCGTCCGGATAAGACACCGAGGGCTGTCTATGTGTTCTGGGTGCAAATCAGCTCATGAGAGGAACTGATGCTGGGGAATGAGGGGATACCAGCAGGCTTGCTGATCGCGAGCTTGCTCGGTAGCATGCTGGGGTTAGGCTGGCACGCGCTGTTCGGTCGTCGACTCTGGCAGCTGCCGGTCTATTGGTTCGGCGGTGTGATCGGGTTTCTCGGAGGTATCGTGGCAAGTGGGGTTCTGGGCCGAGCGTTCTACCGGCTCGGTACCGTCCCTCTGGTGGAAAGCACGCTTGGTGCCATCTTCGTCCTCATCCTCCTGTGGCTGTTTACGACGCCAGCTGAGCGACCACAACGGTGGAGCGTTGGTCCTCGTATGCAAGAGCCGGAGCGACCAGAGGGGAAGGGGTAGGGGATGCGGCGCGGCTGGATCTGGGTCATCGCCGGTGGGTTGCTCGCACTGTTCGTCATCCTCTTTGTCATCCTGTATCTCCTTGGGGGAGCAGAGCAGTCGCCGCTCGAGCGGGTCCGTGACATTGCTGTCATCTTCCTCGCGTTGGCAACGGTGCTTGTGGTCCTGTTGTTAGGGACACTCGTCGGCGTGGCGATTTGGCTTGGCCTCTTGATTCGCGATCACCTCATTCCACTCTTGGCAGCAGCGACCGAGACGATGACCAAAGCGAAAGGGACAGTCGAGTTTGTTGGGGAAGCAGTGGCGAGGCCGATCGTTCGAACCTATGGCCGTGTTGCGGGTTTGCGCGCGCTGATTCGCTCGCTGACGCGGCAGTAGCCTTGTCCTTGTCGCTTCTTCCGGCTTCAGTCAGGTGCCTGATCGAGACCCAAATGCTGCAGTGAGCTGCAGGCGCGAGTTCTGGACACATGCCTTGGGCGTTGCAGGCAATCCTGGTCAGAAAGCAGACAGAGACTGAGAAGTTGAATCTTCTCCGGGCGGCGAGGGGCCCTCTCGCTTATTCTTTCGCCTCCAGTGTCTTTCTGGTAGCCATACGAACGCGGGATTGGAGAGCGGCTGGTAATAGTTAGTCCTGTACCTCGGACCGCCTCGATCTGAATCCAGACGGTAGCAGGCTCTGTACCCATTGCGGGTGCGTCCTAGCTGCTTCGTCGTGTCCACTGCAGGCGGATAGCCGCAGCACAGGCATGGTACCTTGGTCATGCTCCTCGGTCGAGCTAGCCACTTGCGGACAGGAGGAGTAGACTCCTGCACCACGGGTTGGTGTTGGGAAAGCACCATGCTTCCTTTGGCTCCGAGTCAAGCGAAAGGGAGCGATGCCAGCACAAGAAAGATAGGAGAGGGTGATGCTCAGCGAAACCGAAGCAGCTGTTCGCCTTGTCATCGCGCTCCTGCTGGGTGGCTTGCTCGGTTTCGAACGTGAGCTGAGCGCCAAACCGGCCGGACTTCGGACGCACATGCTGGTCGCTGAGGGCTCGGCGCTGTTCATGGTCTGTGCTATGCTCCTCATGCAGCAATTCTCCCAGCCTGCCGCAGGGATCCTCATCGATCCGAGTCGCATTGGATCGACCATTGTGACCGGGGTGGGGTTTCTGGGTGGCGGGATGATCCTGCGTTCGCGCGACCGTGTCTACGGTCTGACGACAGCTGCTGGGATCTGGGTTGCGGCGGCGATTGGCATGCTGGTTGGGGCAGGCTATTACGTGATCGGTATTCTTGGCACGCTCCTGGCTGTTGCGACGATTGTCCTAGTGCGTCGGCTGGAGCAGTATCTGCGGATTCCGGAACGCCTGCGCGAGCGGCCAATCGACGAGCTCTCGGTGGAGGAGTAATGTCATGACGATCCGGATCAAGCGGGTCTACGATCCTGTCGAGCCGAGTGACGGCGAACGGTACCTAGTCGAACGACTGTGGCCGCGCGGGGTGCGTCGCGACGAACTCGTGATAACGGCATGGTTGCGCGCGGTTGCACCAAGCGATGCCTTGCGACGATGGTATGCTCATGATCCAGCCAAGTGGTCAGAGTTCCAACAGCGCTATCAAGAGGAACTTCTTGCCCGGCCGCGGGAATGGAAGCCGTTGCTTGAAGCGGCGCGTCGTGGACCGATCACTCTCCTCTACAGCGCGCGGGATAGGGTGCACAATAGTGCAGTCGTGCTTCGGGCGTTCCTCGAGGAATGGTTACATAGTGCTGGTGAGGGGCATGACGAAGCAACCACGCTTGGCCGCTGCACTGAACGCAAGGCGAGGGTCGAGGACGAGCGGACCGCTCGCTGAGAGGCGGACGGTGACGCGATGACTGTCTTCGATGCGGAGCTCGCGCTCACCGTCGAGGGCTAATATGCAGGGCCGTTGCTCGATGACGATCTCGTCGCCCGGGCTCACCATGTTCCAAGCTCGGACCGGGACTGTTGTCACCAGACCGGGAGCGAGCGGGACGGTCACGCAAACTGAGCCTGTCCCGAACTCCACCAATGCACCGGTTGGCGAAGGGATCGGGCAGAGTGCCGCTGCCACCGCTGCTAAGCCGATAACGCCGGGGATCACACGCGAGACAATCACCTGTTGGACGGTGTTTGGGTCCCAGATAGCGCGTGCGCCCAGAAAGCGCTCACGGGATACGGCAACATCAATGAGCGCGATGTCGACAAGAGTCCCATCGATCCAAACCTCGAGACACGGTCGTCGCTCAAGGCAGGTCTCGTCCAACTGGCCTGCTGCAAGGAGCCCTGCTGCAAGACCTGCGATAGTGCCGTCTACGAGGTAGGGAAAGACGTTGTTCGTGCCGGTGGCGATCGGTACGAGCGGCAGTTCCCGACAGCCGCGTGCTACTGCGCGGTTCGTTCCGTCACCGCCCAGAGTAATGACGCAGGCCACACCGTGTGCGGCGAGCCAACTCGCTGCCTGCTCAGAATCGCTTGCCGTGAAGGTGCAAGCGACGGGAATGGGTACCAGCTCCAGATCGAATCGGCTGTTCTCAGCAGCTCGTGTGACGATTCCAAACGAGTCTGGAAGATAATAGACACGGCGCACACCCATGGCGGTGAGGCCGGCAAGCGCCCGACGAACAATACGGACCTTCTCTTGGTTGTCGAACGTCGAGGCGAGCGCAACCAGCCGCCGGACATCCTTGCCGGCGGCAGGATTGGCGATGATGCCAACCGTTCCCGGTGCCCTGCTTGCTTGTTGTCTCTCGCTCACACAATCTCCCGAACAGCGGCGACGACGCGTTCCGGCGTCGGGATGTAATACCGTTCCAGGCTTGGGCTAAAGGGGACCGGCGTATGTGGTGCCGTGACGAGCTTCACCGGTGCGTCCAGATAATCAAAGCCCTTGTCGACTGCGAGTGCAGCGATGTCCGCAGCGACTGAGCAGCGCGGGTTGTCCTCGTCGACGACGACCAAACGGCGGGTCTTGGCAAGCGAGCTGAGCACAGCGTCCTCATCGAGTGGCGAGAGTGAGCGGAGATCGACGACTTCAGCCTCGATCCCTTCGCCGCTCAACCGCTTCGCAGCCTCGAGTGCGATATGCACCATCCGGGAGATGGCGACGATCGTGACGTCACTTCCCTCGCGCTTGACGTCGGCTTTGCCGATCGGCACGACGTAGTCTCCTTCGGGCACCTCACCAGTCATGTCGTACAGCATCTTGTGCTCGAAGAACATGACCGGATCATCGTCACGGATAGCCGCGATGAGCAGCCCCTTTGCATCATAGGGTGTCGCGGGTGCAACCGCCTTGAGACCGGGCATGTGGGCAAAGACGGAATAGTGACAACCGGAGTGCTGTCCGGCGGCACCGAAGCCTGCGCCGATCATAGTGCGGATGACCATTGGCACCTTGGCCTTCCCACCAAACATATAGCGCAACTTTGCTCCTTGGTTGAAGATCTGATCCATACAAACACCGAAAAAGTCAACAAACATGAGCTCGGCGACTGGTCGAAGCCCTGTGACAGCTGCACCTACTGCAGCCCCGATGAAAGCAGCCTCGCTGATCGGGGTGTCAAGGACGCGCTGTCGCCCGAACTCACTCACGAGGCTCTTGGTGACGCCCAGCGGACCGCCCCAAGCTCCTTCCTGTTCGATATGTTTGATGGTTGCTCCACCAGCGACGTCCTCGCCCATCAGAATGACGGTTGGATCACGCCGCATTTCGAGACGTAGCGCTTCGTTGATCGCCTGGCGATAACTAAGGACGCGCGTTGTTACGACCATGGTGGAATTCCTCCCCTCGTCAGTGTCGGAAAGCGAGCTGCTCAACTGGGTAGCTCACGTAGACATCGGTGAGGCAGTCTTCGGGCGGTGGCAAGGGGCTCGACTCGGCGAAGCGCACTGCCTCGCTGATCTCGTGCTGGACTGCAGCATCGATTGCATCGAGCTCATCTTCGCTTAGGAGTCCCTGGCTCAAGACGGTCTCTCGGAAGCGCTGGATCGGATCACGCTGCCGGTAGGCTGCCTCCTCTTCGGGCGTGCGATACGAGACCGCATCTCCTTGGAAGTGTCCATAGTAGCGGAACGCGCGGCACTCGAGCAGCGTCGGTCCTTCCCCTCGTCGGGCACGGGCAATCGCTTCCCCAGCTGCCTCGTAGACTGCAAAGACATCAGTGCCATCTACGAGGACACCGGGCATATCGTAGGCAGCGGCCCGCGAAGCGATGTCCGGAGCGGCGCAGTGGTAGGTCCAGGGGGTCGATTCGGCGTAGAGGTTATTCTCGCAGACGAACACCACGGGAAGTTTCCAGATAGCAGCTAAGTTCATTGCTTCGTGAGTTGTTCCCTGCTCTGCTGCGCCGTCGCCTAAGAAGCAAACCGCTACCTGATCTGTGCCAAGAGTCTTGGCCATGAGACCGGCGCCGCAGGCTATTGGTGGCCCACCTCCCACAATGCCGTTCGCGCCGAGCATTCCCTTGTCGACATCGGCAATGTGCATCGAGCCACCCTTGCCCTTGCAGACGCCGGTCGCCTTGCCGAAGAGCTCGGCCATCATTGCCTTCACGTCTACACCTTTGGCAATACAGTGCCCGTGACCACGGTGCGTGCTCGTGATGTAATCGCGGTCCGTTAGATGGGCGCAGACTCCAACCGCAATCGCCTCCTCGCCAGCATAGAGATGGACAAAGCCAGGGAGCTTGCCGGCCGCAAACTCTTGAGCGACCCGATCCTCGAAGGCACGGATGAGCACCATTCGCTCGTAGATCCAGCGAAGCTTCTCACGTGGGATCTCCATCATGCACCTCCTACCCGATTCATGACCTGTCTTCAACAAGCCACTGTCGTAGCCACGCTGTCACCTCATCGATCACGCGGCGGAAGATCGCGTGCTGTGGATTGAGCCAGTTGAAATGCCCCATTCCTTCGACCAGGATGAGCCGCTTCGGATCGCCAGCCCGCGCGTATGCTTCGCACGATTCATCAGGGGCCACCAGAACGTCTTGAGCGCCGTGAATGAGGAGAACCGGGCGAGGAGCAATCCAGGCGATCTCGCGTTCAGGCGCGTACTCGAGGAGTGCTTCAGCCGACTCAAGTGTGATCTCTGGATCCACGACAAGCTCTGGAAAACGCTTGCCAAGTTCGCCCAGTGTCACGTTTGTCTCTGGATCGGGAGGCATAACGGTCGAAAGTGGGACTCGCCGGGAGACACCGCTCCGCACCCGTTCCCGACGATCAGTGACAAGTTCTTCGAGGAAGATTCGCCACTGCCACTCCGCGCGCAGACTCCGGAGCCAACGTCGTCCGTTCGTCACCGGAGCGATCGCAATACTGGCCCGCGCACGCTCGTCAGTGGCAGCCACCGAAAGGGCATGAGCACCGCCGAGGCTCAAGCCGAGGACGGCAAGCCGGGTGCGATCGATCATCGGGTGGGTCTCAAGGAAAGTGAGGGCAGCACGGGCGTCCCGTATCCGTTCTTGCGGCAAGAGCCGACCCGGTTTCCCGTCGCTCGCCCCGAAGCCGCGGTAGTCAAAGAGAAGTGCGGCATACCCAGCATCAGCAAGGGCTTGGGCCAAAAGCGGCATGCCAAGCTCCTTGATCCCCTGAATTCCGGTGCACAGGACGATACCCGGTACGGCGGTGTCTGCACCGCGCGGCAAGAACAACTCGCCGGCCAGGGCGAGCTCGTCGCTCCAGAAGCGTACCGGCTCGCCGCGTGGCCAGGGGGTCCCCTGTGATGCCACATAACGCTCAACATCCTCGGCAGTGATACGCCCACCCGGACCAGTTCCTCGGACGCGAGCAAGATCAATCCCGTGATCACGTGCCAGTTTTCGGGCAGCGGGTGTTGCCCGGATTTCTCCAGTCGGCGTGGGTGACTGTGCATGAGCTTGTTCCTGCGTCGTCGGACCGGGGGCCATCATGGGTGTCGCCACTGCAGCAGAGGTGGCTGGCAAAAGCGACGCCAGGTCAACTGCTTCTCCTGGCTCAGCAATGACCGCGACGGGTGTGGTGACGGGCAGGACAACTCCCTCCTCGGCAAGGATGTGGGTGAGAATACCGGATGCTGGCGCCTCGACTTCCACGGTCAATTTCTCGGTCTCTACTTCGAGTACAGGCTCGCCTACTTGAACCGGTTCTCCGGGTCGCTTCAGCCACCGGCCGACTCGTCCTTCGGTCATCGTCAAGCCGAGCTTTGGGATAACGAGCACGGTCGCCATCGAGACTGTCCATTCGATTTGCTGTTCACCAGGACTGTTCATAACCAGCATAGAGGGCCTGTCGGACCATGTCAAGGGGTGCGGCCAGGGCGATGACAGAGCCGAGAGGGCGGTAGGGGGATCAGGAGCTTGGCCATGCTGGCGAGCAAATGACTGCACTGTCTTGCTTGCCCACGATGTCAAGGTGCGGAGGCGTGTGAGCTAGCTGCGGTGCGTTGGACAGGGCCGCTTCAGTTGGGAAATAAAGGACTATACTAGCCAAGAATCGTCTGGTACCGGACGTGTCATGAGGCGAGGGCGATGAAAGGGGAGGAGGGCCGGTCGTAGTGGCTCGTGCAATGGCGGGCGAGCGGCGCGCGGTCTGGGATGCAGGTGGGGTCGCGTTACTGTCGTGGGCACACTTTGCTCATGATTTGTATCCTGCATTTCTTGGCGTCCTTGTCCCTGCGATTCAGGCCAAGCTTGGTGTCTCGCTCTTCTGGGCTAGCGCCATGGTACCTGCGCAGCAATTGCCCTCGATTGTCCAGCCGTTCCTCGGCTATGTTGCGGATCGCACGAGTCGCCGATGGTTTGTGGTGCTCACGCCAGGGGTCGCCGCGCTGGCAGTCTCGTCGGTCGGCGTTGCACCGCACTTCTCTCTTGTTTTGCTCTTTCTGCTCGTCTCCGGACTGGCGTCAGCAGCGTTCCATGCACCGGCAGTGGCCCTCGTTGGGGAGTTTGGGGGACAGCGGCTCGGTTGGGCGATGGCGGTCTTCATGGCGGGTGGCGAGCTGGCCCGTACCGTTGCCCCGCTGCTGCTCACAGCCGTGATTGCCCACTTCACGCTTGACGGCATGCCGATCGTCATGGTCGTTGGTCTGGCCGCCTCGCTCACGCTCTACCTGCGACTACGGACTGAAATGAGCGACGCTATCGCGCGGCGACATGCCGGGAGTGTCCGACTGCTTCCCTTGCTACGCGAGCGACGCCGTCCGTTGCTCGGTCTGTTAGGTTCGGTGGTGGCCAATACGGCAGCGGTGACACCGCCAAGTTTCTTCCTGGTCGAATATCTGTTGGAGCGGGGGCGGAGTGAATGGTATGGGGGGCTTGCGCTCTCAGCATTCTATGCGAGCGGCATCATAGGTGGACTGGTGGGTGGATCGCTCTCCGACTGGGTCGGGCGGCGCGGTGCCCTACTCCTTTCCTCATTGGGTACGGCGCCCTTGCTTGCGCTGTATCTTGCTCTCGAGGATGGGAGTTGGCTAATGCTCCCGTTGCTTGTTGTCATCGGGGTCTTTGCCACTCCGCCGCGATCGGTGACGTTGGCGCTCGCGAATGACATCGCACCGGAGGCCCGTGGTCCACTTTCAGGATTCACACTGGCGGCGAGTTTCGTTGCGCAGAGCGTGTTCGCACTTGCCTTCGGCGCGGTTGCAGACGTCCTGGGGATCGAGCGGGCATTTTGGTTGACTGTCGGTGCCTCGCTAGCTGGCGTCCCTTTCGCGTTGCTCGTACCGGCACATATTGGGCGAGCGCGTCCGGTGTCAGGTTGAGGTCAGGCGATGTCCTTCGAGGCAAACCACCCCCTCCGCTCCGACAATGGCGCTGTGGACGGTGCCAGCCGGAAGGTCGAGACGGTCGCCTGGGTAGAGGGTGATCGATCCCCCGGGGTGGAGCTCGAAGGTGATGGAGCCCGAGACGACGTAGAGGACCTTATGATAGGGATGGGTGTGCGGCGCGTAGCGATCACCAGGATTGTTCGACCAGCGGTAGGCAGTGAGTCCCTCGGCGGCAAGGGCAGCAAACAGTTCACCCTCGCTTGGTGGCGAGGTTTTCTGCCAGCGTGTCACGCGGACATGTTGGCTCATCTCAAATCTCCCCACTCACGGCAGGACTGCCGAGTTCGTTTGCATTGGCGGCGGGCACAAAGGGATACAAGATGGGTGTGATGACACCTCGCACCCGTTCCATGCTCCGCTCCTTTACCTCATGGTACCGAAGGCAACGTGTTCTTGTCTGGATTTCAGCGATCGTGGGGATCAACCAACTGGGGTTTGGGAGCATTGTGCCAATCGTTCCTCTCTATGCACAGGCGTATGGGGTTCCCGAGGCGCTCATCGGACTTGCTATCGCAGTCTATGGGCTTGCTCGGTTCACCGCATCTGCACCTGCAGGTTGGGTCGCGGACCGTTCGGGACGGCGCTGGTCGCTGTTCCTTGGCGGGGTGCTAACCGCCCTGGGCAACGCGATCTGCGCGAGTGCACCGAACTACCTGGCATTCCTTGCTGGTCGTTTCGTCGCGGGGAGCGGCGCCTCGATGGTGCTGACGAGTGGACAGATTGTGCTCGCGGATATCACAGAGCCGGCGACGCGTGGCCGGGCGATGGCGATTTATCAGGCGGTGTTTCTCTTCGGCGTTGGGTTCGGACCAATTCCAGGCGGAATCCTGGCGCAGTATGGGGGGTTGAGTCTGCCGTTCTGGGTCTATGCGATCGTCGGCACGTTGGTGGCGCTGTTGGCATTCTGGCGGCTGCCGGAAACGCGGCACGCGGAAGCCGGGCCGCAGGGGCGTGAGGGAAGATTTGTCTTCGGAAAGCAGTTCGTTACGGTGTTGCGCCATCGCCCGTTGTTGCTGATAGGTGTCGTCACCTTCGGGAACTTCTTTGCCCGGACCGGAGCGCTCTTCACGCTGGTGCCTTTACGTGCTGAGCGTGAAATCGGCCTTACACCAGCCCAGATCGGTTTCGGGTTAGCAGCCGTCAGTGTTGTGTCGCTGCTGATGGCCTACCCGGCTGGGACCCTTGTTGATCTGTTTGGGCGGAAAGTCGTCATTGTTCCTGCGACGCTGTTCAGTGGTTTGGGGCTGGTCGGGTTCGCTTTTGCGCCAAGTTATCTTTGGTTCATCGTTGCCTGCGTCGTTTGGGCGATGGCCAGTGGGATCGGAGGTGGCGCTCCGGCTGCATATGCTGCCGACGTGGCACCACCTGGCATAACCGCTGCGGCAATGAGTGCCTACCGTATGCTCTCCGAGCTGGGGTATGTTATCGGTCCTGCACTCCTTGGTGTGGCGGCAGGCTGGGTTGGAATCCGCGCCACGCTTGTGGCGACGGCTGTGGGAATTGTGGGCCTTGGAGTGCTTTTTGGGCTCGCAGCTCCGGAGACTTATCAGGGACGGCGAGTCGCGACTCCACGCGGATCACGAGTTGGCGGATCGGAGTAACGGCTCGGTCTTCAACCAGGCGAGCGGGAAGGACTGTCCACGCTTGATCTGTCGCTCGATGCCCTGGGCAAGGATAGTCACAGAGCCCACACCGAGAACGCGAGCGCTCCCAGACGCGAAGTCGAGGAGACAGGTGGTATGCTCGTCCAACCCAAGCACAACTGTCTCAGGCGGCAGGAGACGTAATAAAGCAGCAAAGCGTTCTTGCCCCATGAAGCAGCGGCTTGTGTCCAGCTCCTCACCCCCCTCGCGGTTGTTCCAGTGCGGAACGATCGCCAACGAATATCCCAGGGGACCGAGCAAGTCGAGCCCCGCGTTCCAGTGGAGATCAGCGCCAGCTTTGAAGATTTCGTACACGGGAAGAGCAAAACGGCTCACTGCAATCGCGGCAGCACTGGCAAAGGCAAGTCGTGTCCCAGTTTGCCACCGTGTGACGACAAGTTGCCAGGTGAGCGTACCAACGAGCTGACGGATCATGTACGTGGGGCTTCCAGGGCCAGCAACAATGCAATCTGCCCACTCGAGTGGCTCGGCGACCAGCGGGGCATCCGGGTCGTAGACGCTAGCACGACGGCGTGCCGGTACGTACCGGACCTCGGGGCGATACTCGGGCAAATGCTCGCGCAGGAAGTCGCCAAGTTTGCGAGCGACGAGTGCTGCGTTTGGCTGAAATCCTGCGGGTGTCTCGAGAATGGCGATGCGGACGGGAGGGGCGAGGGAGGCGAACAGCGCTGCGAAGGCCTGGCGTCCGGAACGAGAGGTCTCCCCGGAACCGATCAATGCCAGAGCCCCCGGTGCTGCAACGATTTGTTGGGGAACGGGTCCCTCCTGAGAGGAAAGGATACCTGCTCGATCCATTGTGCTTTCCCCATCAACTAGCGATACGACCACCAATAGAGGATGATGGTTGTGCCGGCGAACACAAGTAAGGCCGCGGTCGCCGTCTGGACGTAAGGAACGATACGACGCAGTCTGCGGAGGAGACCAAGTCGGAGGAAGGCGAGCGCAAAGGTTAGGGTGACGATGATGCTTGCCATACCAAGGCTATAGCTGGCGAGTTGGAGGGTGCCCTGGAGAACGTTCCCGCTGAGCAGTGCGCTCCCGGCTGCGACCATGAAGACAGGAAACGTGCAGCTCAGCGAGGCTAAGCCGTAGCCGAGCCCAAACAGATAGAAACTCCGCACCGAACGCTCTTGGCGATGCCCAATGCGGTCGGCGAGGCGCTCAAACAGTACAGGGGTAGTGAGACGGCCGAGAAAGAGGGCAGCCCCAAGAACGACGAGAAGGATGCCAATGCCCATGCCGATCCATGGCATGATCGGAAAGAGCACTGTGCCGCCGAGCGATACAATAACGCCGGCGACGACGAAAAGCGTCGAGAAACCGAGCGAGACGCTGCTGCCAACTAGGGCAGCGCGCACCAACCGCGGAAGAACACGCGCGGATCTCTCCTCTCCGGTGCCGAGATACAGTGCGAGGTAAGCGGGGAGCATGGCAAAGCCACAAGGATTGACAGCAGCCAGCATCCCCGCACCAAAGGCGTATCCAAACGGTAACCAGCTGGCGATGACGGAGAGCCAGCTGGCGACCCAAACCTGCAATTCAGTCACAACCCATCCTCTCGCTGTATGGTGTGTTCGAGGGAGCAAGCAGGAGCCCGTCGTCCCGCGAACCAGGCGAGAGCGGCACCAACCACTGGTGCACTGACAGCGAGGAGAATCGTCCACTGCCTGGTTGCGATGCCAAAGGTGATCAATGCGAGAATGACCAGTAACCAACCGATACGACATGGAGTGAGGAGGAAATCACGCACGTTCAATCCTCCATGAGGTCATGACGTTCCGCGTAGGCACAGCTGGTGATTGCTGTGGCGTGCGGTCGCGCCAGTTCGCGCGCAAGGGCGAGGAGGGCAGCAATCCGCTGGTCGGCGACGGCATAGAAGCGATATTTCCCATCGCGCCGAACACGTACTAGCCCGCAGGCACGCAAACATGTCAAGTGTGCGGAGACCCGCCCCTGTGGCTGCGCGAGGTGCTCGACCAGCGCGCTCACGTGAAGTTCTCCCTCACGTGTCAACAAATCGAGGATGCGGAGGCGGGTAGGATCGGAGAGTGCGTGGAGAAAGCGGGCCAGAAGTGACGGAGACACGTCTCCCGGTTGGAAAACCGCCTCGATCCGACGACTGCGAGCGGGCAGGGTTCGCGGATGCTTGCGTTCGGCTTGGTGCAGTTCGTCGAGCTGCTCGGCCATACTCGCTTCTCCTACAGGAAGTGTACTGGTTCTGCTCGAACAGTGTCTCTGATTGACGATGTGTGAAGAACGCATCGGGCGGCCACCAGGGTGGCCGCCCGTCGAGCCTTGCGTGGCGCGGCAACGGGTATCGATCAGCCAAGCAACTCACTCGGTGAACTCGGCGAGTGGCTCCTCGCTGAACGAGAAGTCAGCCCAGAGCTCACGGAGCTGCGTTGCGAGCGAACTCAGGCCGCGACGAACTTGCTCTCGCTGATCCGGGCGGAGCAGCCCGAAGTAGATGAGCGCTCCAGCTGCGCCGAGCCAGAAGCCGAGCGCTGCGCTTTCTTGCGCGGTACGGCGAAGGCGGATGAAGAGGCTGGGACGAGTCGGACGAGGACGCTTGGCGACGAGCCGCTCGGGCATTGCACGGGCGCGCGCCGCCGCTTGTTCGATAGCGTGTTCGGCAGTCCGCAGTGCTTCCCGGGCGGCCTGTTCGGTTGCCGGGAGAATATCTCGCTGGAGCTTTTCGACGGCCGCTCGTTCCGCTTGCAAGACTGCTTGGGCATGGCGAGCTCGTTCGGGAAGTGTCCGTGCTGTTTGCCGTACGAGCGGCTGCAGCCGCTTGCGCCAGAAGGAGCGAGCGATCGCCCCGTCGTGAATGGGAAGTCGCTCGCGGACGTCCTGGATCGCTTCCCGGAGTGTGTCGAGCGCGGACTCGAGATCGATCTCCTCGGCCAGCCGCTGGCGGAGCGTCCGGCGTTGGCGACGGCGTGCAATGAGCCATGCCCCGACTCCCAACACTGTCCCGCCGGCGAGCGCTCCCCAGAGCTTCCAATCGTTCCCTGCCTGAACCATTGCTGTCCCTCCTTCCCCGGCGGACCCGGCGAGTTCCATAGTACCACTCGCCGGCAAGATGACAGAAGCAACTCGCCGTGTGCGGCGGAATCGGTTAGGCTGGACAGTGGAGGCAGGCGATGCGGATCCTTGTGATTGCAGACGTCCATGGCAATCTGGCTGCGCTGGAAGCAGTTCTCGCGGCGGCAGGACCGGTAGATCGTGTCTGGTGTTTAGGTGACATCGTGGGCTACGGACCTCGGCCACGCGAGTGCGTCGAGCGGATTCGTGAGCGGGCTGGTCCAACAACAGTGCTTGGGAACCACGATGCGGCATGCCTGGGGCGCATCCCGTTGGAGGGGTTTAACCCGGTCGCGCGCTATGCGCTGCGCTGGACGATGCTGCAGTTGGGGCTGGAGCAGCGTGCATTTCTGGAGAGCCTGCCTGAAAAGCTTGTGCTGGATGAGGTGACGCTTGTCCATGGGAGCTTGCGCGCTCCCGTTTGGGAGTATGTCTTCACGAGTGAGCAAGCGAGAGCCAACTTCGATCTGCTCCGGACGCGACTGTGCTTCTTTGGACACACGCATGTTCCGTTCGTGTTGAGCGAGGAAGCAGCACGCAAGGGTGAGCCGCCGTCTCGTCCGGGAGATGGGGAGGTGATCGATGTTCAGGTGGGGCGATACCTGGTCAATCCTGGCTCTGTGGGGCAACCGCGAGACGGGGATCCGCGGGCCGCGTTCATGATTTGGGAGCCAGCGCGGGGGCAGCTGACTTGCCGGCGCGTGCCGTACAATATCGCCGCGGTACAGGCCGAGATGGCGGCTGTTGGACTTCCCCAGCTGCTGATCGAACGCCTGGCGCTCGGGTACTGACGCGGGCGAGGGAGGTACACCGTGGCGCGCGTCTACCGCCGGGTGGTCGTCCCGGTGAGTGGATCACCAGATGATGAGCGGGCGATCGATTTGGCGGCGGCTGCTTGCGCCAGTAGTGATACGACGCTGATTCTGGTCTACGTGGTCGAGGTACCACAACGCTTTGCACTAGATGTGGAGCTCCCCGAACAGATTGAGCGTGGAACCGCTATTTTGGAACACGCAGCCGAGTATGCCCAGCGGGTGGCGCGTGGAAAGTGGAAGCGTGTGCTCACCGAACTTCTTCAGGCGCGCATGGCTGGTGCGGCAATCGTCGACGAGGCGATCGAGCGGGCGGCCGATGCGATTATTATGGCCACGCGCAGCCGCTGGACCCTGGGAGTCCTTACGCAAGGAGAGACACTTCCATATATCCTTGACAATGCACCATGCGACGTGGTGGTTGTCCGCGTCGCTGACGAGGGTGGGGCACCGTCGTGAAGATCATCATCGTTGGTTGCGGGCGTGTTGGTGCCAAGCTTGCTGGCGACTTTGCTGAAGAGGGACACCACGTATCGGTCGTCGACCAGCGGCAGACCTCTTTCCGGCGCCTTCCACCAGGTTTCCGTGGTCAGCTCGTTCTCGGTACCGGGATTGACGAGGACGTGCTCCGCAATGCTGGGATCCAGCAAGCGGACGTCTTCATCGCCGTGACGGAGAACGACAATACCAACATTATGGCTGCCCAGATTGCCCAAGTGATCTATCGTGTTCCAAAGGTGATTCTCCGCATCTATGACCCGGATCGGGCCGAGATCTATCGTGAGCTCGGTCTCACGGTGATCTGCCCGACTCGCACTGTTGCGGAGATGATTGAGCACGCGGTACGCGATCAAATCCTGTCCACCCAATCGGGTTGAGCTGGAGGGGCAGCCGAGCGAGGAGCTGAACGCATGTACATCATCGTCGTCGGCGGTGGCAAGGTCGGCTACTACTTGACCAAGACTCTGGTGAATGAAGGGTATGAAGTCTTCCTGATCGAGAAGAATCCGACGAAAGTGCAGCTCTACCGCGACCGCTTCGGTGCCATTGTGATGCAAGGGGATGGGGCCGAGGTGGCAACACTCGCCGCAGCCGGCGCCGGGCGGGCTGACGTGGTTATTGCCGTCACCGGAGACGACGAGGACAACCTCGTGATTTGCCAGGTCGCGCGGGAGCGCTTTGGTGTCCGACGGACGATTGCGCGGGTGAACAATCCCAAGAATGAAGAGCTGTTCCGCCGATTAGGGATCGATGTCACAGTGAGTCAAACGAACGTCATCTTGAGTCTCATTGAGCAGCAGATTCCCGAACGACCCTTTGTGCATCTCTTGGCTTTACGGCACGCGGATCTGGCCATCGTCGAGGCAAAGGTCGCTGCTGAGTCGCCGGTGGTGCAGCAGCCGATCTGGCAGCTGCCACTTCCACCGGAGTCGATTATCACCGCGATCTTGCGCCGCGGTGAACTGATTATCCCCACCGGGCAGACCATCATTGAGCCGGGTGATGAACTGATTATTGTGACAAAGCAACAGCGCGAGGCAGAGCTCCGCGAACTCCTGTGCGCTCCGGCAACGCGATAAATGGGTCAGCACAGGTGCCTGCCGGATGGAGCTGTCGTGGCTCGACACAAGCGTTGGTGTCTCGAGACACCTGACTGACACGGTTGCTTCTCTCCCCTGCGTGGCGTGTTTGCCCTGTGCACCTGCTGCCAGCACATGGATCGAAGGCGAAGGTGCTTCGTCCAAACGCATCGGTTCTCCATGAGACTCCCTCGGCGTCTTCCTCGCCATTGGCCGGTCTGGGTGATTGTGTAGTTTTTGCCGGACGCAATGTCGGTGTGCTGGGAGACGCAAGCGATTCCGTTACGCACCGACTCCGCAAGGTCGATCAGCTCTTGATCCACGATGACATGCCTCCGCAGTGACTTGTGCGCGATGTGGAGCGTTCTTGCTGCTGGTGCCAATCCGGTCGTGGTGAGTCGCAATGATGTCAGGATCACTGGTCAGCGGATGGAGGTGCTGCGGAGAAGCTAGCAGTGCGGTGTGCTTGCCGTACTCAAGGAGCGTGTGCCATGAGGGGCAAAGCAACTCCTCATGTCGATGGACAAGGGTGCGTGCAAGGGCAAGCTCATCAGCTGCTCAAGCTGAGGTCGTGTAGATCGGACGGTCGTGTGTTCTGCGGTGAGCGAGAGCACCGGCGCAGCCAGACGCGAATCCTGCCAGTTGGTCGACGGTGTAGCCGCTCAACCATTGGTGTTGGCAAGAGTTGTTGGGAGAGCACGACTCTGAAGTCGCCGAAAAACAGACGGAACCGGCTCCGTGGAGTGTGAGGGTAGAGCCGGTCCCCGTTGGAGTACTCGGGTTGGATCCTCGTTCTTACGGGTAGATCCCGCGGAGCCGTGTGATCTCGGCAACCCGTTGGACGGCGAGTACCAGTGCTGCAGTGCGCAGCTGCACACGATAACGCTCGGCTGTGGCGTGGATGGCATGAAAGGCGCGTGTCATGATGGTACGGAGACGGCTATTCACTTCCTCTTCCGTCCAGTAGAAATGCTGGAGACCTTGAACCCACTCGAAGTAGGAAACGGTGACACCGCCAGCATTGGCATAAATATCGGGGAGGATGATCACCCCGCGATCAAACAAGATGCGATCGGCTTCTGGTGTCGTCGGCCCGTTGGCGGCTTCGGCGATGAGTCGTGCTTGGATGCGTGACGCGTTGTGCTCAGTAATCTGCTCTTCAAGTGCTGCGGGAATGAGGATATCGCAAGGGAGCTCTAGGAGTTGCTCATTCGTCACGGGGTCGGCTTCTGGGAAGCCGACCACAGAACCGGTCTGTTGTTTATAGGCCATGACAGCGGGAATATCGAGCCCTCGCGGATTATAGATTCCACCGCGGGAGTCGGAGACTGCGACCACCCGGCTTCCCTGTTCGTAGAGCAACCGGGCGGCAGTCGAACCAGCGTTGCCAAATCCCTGGATCACGACGCGGGCCGTTGCCAGGTCGATCTGGTAGGTTTTTGCCGCCTCTTCGATTGCAAAGACGACACCGCGGCCGGTTGCTTCGAGACGACCGGCGGAGCCTCCGAGTAAAGTGGGTTTACCAGTCACTACAGCGGGTACACCAACCCCGCCATGGCGGTGCATACTGTAAGTGTCCATGATCCAGGCCATAATCTGGGGATTGGTATTCACGTCAGGGGCTGGGATATCCTGGTGTGGTCCGAGGAGAAGCGAAATCTCGGTTGTATAGCGGCGCGTGAGATTCTGGAGTTCGCCGGGCGAGAGAAGCTTCGGATCAACGCGGACACCACCCTTACCGCCCCCGAAAGGGAGCCCCATGATAGCGCATTTCCAGGTCATCCACATGGCAAGGGCTTTCACCTCGTCAAGTGTTACGTTTGGGTGGTAGCGGATACCACCCTTGGCTGGTCCAGCAGCCAGGTTGTGGTGAACACGGTAACCGGTGAACACTTTGACCGATCCGTCGTCCATCTCGACGGGGAAGTGAACAATGAGTTCACGTTTGCAAGTTCTCAGAATCTGGCGGAGTTCGTCTTCGAGACCGATAAGATCGGCGGCCTGTTCAAACTGCTCGATCGCGATCTCGTATAAGCTCTGCTGTGGTGCTGTGATCGCCATACTTCGCCCCCGTGTCGTCGGTGTCTTGTGCTCATACGTTCCTGATGCCGAGTGGTTTTTCCCAGGACAGTCAGACGGTTCGTGCCACCGCCGAGCGAGGTACGGGGCGAGCGGGATCACTCGACCGGTTGCCGAAGCGCTTCTTCGAGGATTCGGCGAGCGACAGCCGGATTGGCGCGTCCACCGAGCGCTCGATTGACCTGGCCGAGGAGGAAGCCGATTGCTGCCGTCTTGCCCTTGCGATAATCGGCGACCGCTTTCGGATTTTCGGTCAACACGCGCTCGACCACTTCGCGCAACTGTGCTTCGTCGCTGACTTGGGCGAGCCCACGCTCAGCGACGAGCACCTCTGGGTCGATTCCCGTCTCGCTGACCGCCACCAGGAGTTCCTTGGCGGTGAGCGTGCTGATGGTTCCGCGCCGAACCAGGTCAATGAGCTGTCGCAGCTGGCGTGGTTGCACTCCGACCTCGGAGATGCTGCGGCCACGCTCGCGCAGCAGCGCGAACAGCTCGCCGGTAATCCAATTGGCGATCTCGCGCGCTTGCGTGCGATCGCCGGCGACGCACGCCTCGAAGTAGTCGGCAATCGCTCGCTCTTCGGTGAGGAGCGCTGCCTCTTGTGGCCCAAGTCCGTAGTCTGCCTGGAAGCGCTCCCAGCGGGGCAGCGGGAGCTCGGGCATCGCTGCCCGAATACGCGCCAGATCGTCTTCAGTCCAGAAGATCGGCGGAAGGTCGGGTTCGGGAAAGTACCGGTAGTCGTCTGGGTATTCCTTGGCTCGTTGGGTGACCGTGATCTCCCGCTCTTCGAGCCAGCCGCGAGTTTCCTGCACCAACTGCTCACCGCGGCCGATCGCGGCCCGCTGACGCGCTTCCTCGTAGGTGAGCGCACGCTCGACCGAGCGGAAGCTGTTGAGATTCTTAATCTCGCTCTTTGGCCACTGTCGCTGCCCGTCGCGCGTCCGCTGTGAGATGTTGGCGTCGCAGCGGAAAGCTCCTTCTTCCATGTTCCCCGTGGAGACACCGAGGTAGCGGAGTACCTGGCGCAGTGCCATCAGGAAGAGCCGCGCTTCCTCCGGGGAACGCAAGTCTGGCTCCGTCACAATCTCGATGAGTGGAACGCCAGACCGGTTCATGTCGATCAGGCTGTAGCTCTCGCCGCCGATGGTGCGATGGATAAGGCGTGCGGTGTCCTCCTCGAGATGGACCCGTCGGATCCGGACACGGCGGCGCTGGCCATTGACCAGGAACTCGAGCATCCCGTCAACACAGAGCGGGAGGTCATACTGCGAGATCTGATAGCCTTTGGGAAGATCGGGATACATGTAGTTTTTGCGGTCGAACTTGCTATATGGTGGAATACGGCATCCTAAAGCTAAACCGGTCATCACGGTCATCTCCACAGCACGCCGATTGATGACCGGAAGCGAGCCGGGTAAGCCCAGACACACGGGACACACGTGCGTATTCGGTGGAGCTCCCGCGTAGTCCGCTGAGCAGCCGCAGAACATCTTCGACTGGGTCAAGAGCTGGGCGTGTACCTCCAGCCCAATGACCGTTTCCAGCTCCACAGGAACCTCCATCCCGCTCTCGATGGCGAGTATAGCATCCGTGGCTTACTGCTCAGCTGTGGCTCGGGGGAGGCGTGGTAAGATCAGGCCAGGTGTGGTCCAGAGGAGTGGACCGCGCGTGTCAGTGTTCCGGTTCCCAAGAGGGGATGCGCCGCATGACGGCAACGACGGAAACACGCCTCGTTACAGTCACTATTGATGGCCAGCAGTATACCGTCCCCGAAGGTTTGACGATCCTCGAGGCCTGCCGCATGGTGGGTGTCGAGGTGCCGAATCTCTGTTATCAACCGCTTCTTCGCCCCTGGGGGTCGTGCCGCATCTGTACGGTTGAGATCTTGGGCCGGCGAGGAGGGTTGGTCGAGTCCTGTGCTGCACAGGTGCGGGATGGCATGGAGATTGCGACCAAATCACCGGCCTGTGAGGCGGCACGACGGTTCGTGCTTCAGCTGTACCTCATCGATCACGCTCTTGACTGCCCCACCTGCGATAAGTCAGGTGAGTGTTACTTGCAGGATAACACCTACTATCACAATGTTCACGAGAACCCCTTCCGCCGCCCTAAGTTGGCTCGTCCGTATAAGCATCTTAGTCAGTACATCGACTACAAGTGGGAACGCTGTATTCTCTGCGCTCGTTGTACTCGGGTCTGCGACGAGATGATTGGCGTGACAGCAATTGAGGTGTTACAGCGTGGCCTGGAGGGCGAGATCGGTAGTGCCTGGGATATCGATCTCGAGCGGACGACGTGCACGTCGTGCGGGATGTGCATTGCAGTGTGTCCAGTTGGCGCGCTAACCGACCGGCGTTTTGCCCATCACCCGTGGGAACTTACTGTGACAGAGACGATCTGTGGCTTCTGTGACGTCGGTTGCACGCTGAACGTCGAGCACAACCGCGGACTGGTACGTCGGATTACCCATCTCTGGGAACGCGGGATGAACTACGGTTACACCTGCGTCCGTGGCAAGTGGGGCTACGAGCAGGTGCAACATCCAGCTCGGCTGGAGAGTGCTTTTGTCCGGCAGGGTGGTGACTTGGTGCCGGCCGCGCTGGAGGAGGCGCTTGATTATGCTGCGGAGCTCCTGCGGCCGTATCGTGGCCCGACGTTCGCGTTGCTGGTCGCAGCTGACCGGACGAACGAGGAACTCTATCTCCTCCAGCGTTTCGCTCGGCAGGTGATGGGTTCTCCAAACGTTGAGCGACTTGCCACACCAGCCCAGCGGGCTGTGGATGCGGCACTGGCTGCTTCCTTTGGTCTGCCAGCGAGTACAAACTCGGTGCAGGAGGTGTTCACCGACACGGGTTGTCTGCTTGTTGTCGGGCCGAATATTGGACGGACTGCACCGGTGGCCAGTTACTGGCATGCGTGGGCCAAGCAGTATCGTGAAACGGCCCTGGTTGTGGTGAGCCCGGACGAGTTTCCGCTTTTCCGTCGTGCAGATGTCTGGCTGCGTATTCGTCCGGGGGCAGAGGCGCTGGTCCTGGCAGCGATGGCGCGCGTCATCCGTGACCGTGGTCTTGCCTCGCCGGTCGAACAGGCCGAAGGCCTTGAGGTGTTCCTGGCCTCACTGGATGCGGTCGATCCTGCTGTCGCAGCGGAAACAGCTGGCGTGAGCCTCACGGCGCTCGAGCGGGCTGCAGTGCTGTATGCGACTGGTGGCCGGGGCACCGGCCCATCACCCTACCCGCCAAGCCAGATCCAGCATACATTGGCGCACGCCGTAGAAGGCGATGTCTTCTCCGCGGCGCTGCGGGCCAACGAGTTGGCCCTTCTCACTGGAAATCTCGGACGTGCTGGGGGTGGCGTTGTCGCGTTCCGTGGGCCAGCAAACGCGCAAGGAACGCTGGATGTCGGTTGCCATCCAAGCTGGCTCCCAGGTTATCGTCCCGTGACCGACGTCGACGCGCGCGCCGAACTCGCGGTGCTGTGGACTGAGACGGGTGGCAACGGGACTGGAAAGGGCGAACTACCAAGTGAACCGGGACTAGCGTTCGATGAGCTCGTCGAGGCGATTGAACAGAGAACAGTGCGCGCACTCTATGTTGCCGGGGGAAGTCACCCGTTTGCCCTCCCGATCGATGAGCGGTTGCTAGCGGCGCTGGAGCACCTGGATGTCCTCATCGTCGAAGACTGCTTCCCAAGCCCGCTTACTGAACGTGCGCAGGTAGTCCTACCGGTGACAATGTTCATGGAGCACGACGGGACGATGACCAACGCTGACCGTGCAGTGCAGCGTTTACGCCGCGCGGTTGATCCACCGGGAGAGGCACGACCGAGTTGGCAGCTTGTTCAAGAGCTGGCGCGTCGGCTCGGGTACCATTGGCAGTATCGGCATGTCGTACACATCTTCCAAGAGCTGGTCCGAGCGGTTCCGATGTACCGAGGCATCAGCTTCCCACGGCTGGAGCGTGGGCCGCTCGCGTGGCCGGTAGTGCCGAGCGGTGTACTACCACGCCAGGTGCTGCATCTTGGTCAGAACGTGCCAGGAGGCGGTTGGGCGGTCTGGCTCGGGCAGGGACTCGCAGTAAGTGAGGCCTGGCTACGTGTTGATACTCCACCGCTCGCAGGCCGGCTCCGGTTCCACGCGCTTTGACGACGCGCGTGCGAGGAGGCACAGATGGTCTTGCAGGATATCCGCGGTTTTCTGGTAACTCTGCGGCACTTCTTTCAGCGACCGGTCACAATCCAGTATCCGGAGCAGAAGCGGGAGCAGATGCCGCGCTTCCGCGGCCTCCCGGCTTTGCGCTCCGATCCGGAGACAGGGGAGGCACTTTGCGTTGCCTGTGGACTCTGCGCCCGAATCTGCCCGACCAGCTGCTTGGAAATGCACGTTGTGCCATCGGAAGAAGGCGATCGTGAACTCGGCGAATTCATTCTGCGTGCAGGCCGCTGTATGTTCTGCGGGCTCTGTGCTCAGGTCTGTCCAGTAGATGCGATCACGATGAGTGGTGAGTACGAACAATCGGTCCTCGATCGCGAGGGGTTGATCTATGTGAAGACGGAGCTCGCTGCTATCGGCTCGCAGCGGCCGAGTTGGTGGGAAGCAGATGGCGGACTTGGTGACGCACGGTGAGGCGATGAATGGGGGGCAGAAACGATGGTGGTGGGGACGGTGCGTATCGAACGTGATTCGCTGGGTGAGGTAGAGGTACCGGCGGAAGCGCTCTACGGAGCTCAGACGGCGCGAGCGATCCGCAACTTTCCGATTAGCGGCCTTCGTCCGCATCCCGATCTGATCGTTGCGACGGCACAGGTGAAGCTTGCCGCTGCACGGGTCAATCACCGAGCTGGGCGACTTACCGACGAGCAAGCGCGGGCAATTGTCCAGGCTGCGCAGGAGATCATCGATGGGTTGTGGCACGAGCACTTCGTCGTCGATCCCTACCAGGCTGGTGCTGGGACATCTCACAACATGAATACCAATGAGGTCATTGCGAACCGTGCGAACGAGATTCTCGGTGGGCGGCGCGGCGAGTACCGACCGGTGCATCCGAACGACCACGTCAATCTCGGACAATCATCGAACGACGTGATACCGACGGCGGGGCGGCTGGCACTGCTGCGGGCCACGCCCAAGTTGATCGATGCGTTTTACCGGCTTGCTGACGCCTTCTGCCAGAAAGCGCAGGAGTTCGGTAATCTGACCAAGACAGGACGGACTCACCTTCAAGATGCCGTGCCGATCCGGCTTGGTGATGAGTTTACCGGCTATAGTTCGGCACTGCGCCGGGCGGCCGAGCGGATCGCAGAAGCACGACTGGCGCTCACCGAGATCAACCTTGGAGCGACTGCCCTGGGGACGGGGATCAACGCTTTCCCAGGATACCGGATGCAGGTCGCGGAGGAGCTAAGTCAGATCACCGGATTTCCGCTCCGGCCAGCGCGGAATACTTTTGAGATCACCCAGAGTCATGCTGACTTTGCGCATCTCTCGGGCGCGGTCCGCAATGGGGCACTAGAAGTGATCCGCATTGCCAGTGATATCCGATTGCTCGGCTCGGGGCCACGGGCGGGCCTTGGGGAGATCATCCTCCCACCAGTGCAACCAGGATCGTCGATCATGCCGGGCAAGGTCAATCCGTCAATTGCCGAGATGGTCAATATGGTTGCCTTCCAGGTGGTGGGCTACGACCATGCGGTGTCGCTTGGCGTCCTTTCTGGACAGCTCGACCTCAATGTCTGGACACCACTCATCGTCTACAACTTACTCTGGGCGACTGATATTCTGACCAATGCGCTCGAGGTCTTTCGTACACGCTGCGTTGAAGGGATCCAAGCGAACGAGGCGCGGTTGGCGGAGCTGGCCCACGGCAGCATTGCGCTGGCGACGATCCTGACGCCGCGGATCGGCTACCTCAAGGCAGCCGAGATTGCCAAGAAGGCGTGGGAGACGGGAAAGACCGTCCGGGAGGTGGTCGTCGAGGAGGGTGTGCTCTCACAAGAGGAGGCTGAGGAGATTCTCGATCCAGTCAAGATGGCGCTCCCACAGG
Organism: uncultured Thermomicrobium sp.; assembly: GCA_938028665.1. GTDB lineage: Bacteria > Chloroflexota > Chloroflexia > Thermomicrobiales > Thermomicrobiaceae > Thermomicrobium. The sequence continues at coordinate 43,125 of CALIMB010000022.1, forward strand.
ATCCGGACGCTAATCAGTGTTAAACGGGTAGATTGCGGGTACAGTGGGAGCCGTGCAGTCGCTCTTGGCTTGCCTTGACATCGTACCGCTTCCGGATTAGCTCTCTTGGGCTGTCTCGGCATGGGAGGAGTGATGCGATGGCTCGCGAATATCCATTCTACTGTGCTGGTGAATGGCGGACTTCACCAAACCGGCTGGAAATCCGCAATCCATACAACGATGAGCTTGTCGGCGTGACCTCAACTGCGACCGACCAGGACTTTGAGGATGCGGTGACAGCGGCGCAGCAAGCCTTCGAGGTGACGCGGCGGCTCCAGAGTTACGAGCGGGCTGATATCCTCTTGCGCCTCGCCGAGGGGCTCCGCCGCCGACAGGAGGAGTTCGCTCGACTGATTGCCCAGGAGGCTGGGAAACCGATTCGCGATGCGCGGGTGGAAGTGCAACGCGGGATTTTCACGCTGACGACTGCGGCGGAGGAGGCGAAGCGGATCGGTGGAGAGGTGATCCCGCTTGATCTCATGGCGTACAGTCAAGGGCGCTTCGGCTTCACGCGGCGCTTCCCGATCGGTCCGATCGCCGGCATTTCGCCCTTCAACTTCCCGCTCAATCTTGCGCTGCATAAGATTGCCCCGGCGCTGGCCTCAGGAAACACTATTGTTCTCAAGCCCCCCAGCCGTGACCCGCTCACAATGCTCACCTTCGCCGAACTTCTCGACGAAGCTGGTGTTCCCAAGGGAGCAGTCAGTATCATGCCGATGGACCGCATTGTTGGTGACCGACTGGTCACTGACCAGCGTTTCAAGTTGTTAACTTTCACCGGGTCGCCAGATGTGGGGTGGGATCTGAAAGTACGGGCCGGGAAGAAGAAGGTCGTGCTCGAGCTTGGCGGGAATGCCGGTGTTATTATCGACCGCACGGCGAACCTGGACGTGGCCATCCCCCGCATCCGTGTCGGTGCCTTCGCGTATGCTGGCCAGGTCTGCATTTCGGTGCAGCGTGTCTTCGTGCATCGGGCACGGTGGGACGAGTTCGTCGAGCGGTTCGTCGAAGAAGTGAAGAAGATCAAGATGGGTGACCCACTGGATGAAACAACTGACCTTGGTCCGATGATTGACGAGAAAGCGGCGCGCCGAACTCAGGATTGGGTCGACTCGGCAGTTGCTGAGGGAGCCAAGGTGCTGGTGGGAGGGAAGGCGGAAGGGCGATTCTTCCAGCCAACGGTGCTTGTCGATGCCCCAGCGTGGCATCCGGTCTGCAGTCGCGAGGCGTTCGCCCCACTTGTCGTCCTCTTCCCCTTCGACGATTTCGAGCAGGCACTCGCGGCGGTGAACGATTCGGTCTACGGCCTCCAGGCGGGCGTCTTCACCGGCAGCCTTGAACATGCGTTGCGTGCCTTCGAGGTTCTTGAGGTCGGCGGGGTGATCATCAACGACATCCCGACCTTCCGCATCGATCACATGCCGTATGGTGGCGTCAAGGATTCTGGCCTCAGTCGCGAAGGTCTGCGGTATGCGATTGAAGATATGACAGAACTGCGCCTTGTCGTTTTCAATCGTGTGCCGGAGCTGTCCTGAAGCGCCAGGCTTCCCGAAGGTTGAAGAATCATCCGACGTGGGCCCCGTACCGCTGCTGCCTCAGTGCGGTACGGGGCCGATCGCTTTATGCATGTTGCCGAGCGGAATGGCCGTCTTTGCCGGATCGGTCATGTGGATCACCCGTTGCCGAGTGCGGTGAGATGAGCTATGGCTCTGCCTACTGCCACGTGTAGGCCTGCTCCTGGTCGGGGTGACTCAGGTGTGTCTGGGCAACTCTGGTTACTTGATGTGATGCTCGGCGGGGGTACCCAATACACAATGTCGCACCAGCCAGACAGCCGGAATCGTCAACATTCGGAGCTGTGGCAGGACGCAAAAACGATCTCGCGATCCCCACGGATGCCTTGAGCTCAGCGCAGCCACCCAGTCTGTACAAGCCAGGGCAACACAGCGTCGAGGCTAGGCAAGATGGCGTCGGCAGCGTCGAAGCCACTGAGTTCGCACGTATGAGCGTTCGGAACCGCGATACAGCGTAGACCGGCTGTTCGAGCGGCAATGACACCGAGCGGCGCATCTTCGATCGCGACGCAGTGTTCTGGTGGACAGGCGAGTCGCGCGGCAGCAAGTTGGTAACAGTCTGGAGCCGGTTTACCGCGGGTGACATCATCACCAGTCACGATAGCTGCAAACGTCTCAGCCAGGCCGAGTTTGCCGAGCACGAGGCTAACGTACTTCCGGTGGCCGCTCGTCGCTAATCCCAACAGAAGGGAGCGGGCGCGGAGCTCAGCAATCAGCTCGAGTGCGCCCGGCATTGGCTGGAGGTTTCCGGGTATGCTCGCAAGGAAGAGTTCGTCGCGCTCCTGAGCCGCACGCAGCGGGTCAACTGGTAATTCTAAGGTGTCGACGATAATCCGGGCCGCATCGATCAGGCGTCGACCAAAGAGCCGAGGGAGAAGGTCGGTGGGAAGTGCACGGCCGAAATGGGCAACGTACTGCTCCCAGGCGGCAAGCTGGAGCGATTCGGAGTCAACCAGGACACCGTCGAGATCGAAAACGATGGCTGCGAGTCGGCGATCTTGCTGCATCGGCTCACCGGACAAGCAACCGGGCGAAGCGGCCCGCGCGCTGCTGGGCAGCCTGAAAGAGCGCACGAGCGGCTAGAAGGAGAGAAGGGCGGCCCTCAAGCCCTTCGACGAGTGCGGCGGGAAGCCGGGAAGCGCCGAGGTGTGTGCCAGCCAATGCACCCGTAATCGCACCGCGTGTGTCGGTCGCCCCACCGATATTGACTGCAAGCGTCACTGCCCGAGTGAAGTCATCGTGCGCCGCGGCGAATGCGGCAAAGGCGCTGGCGACGACCTCATCGACAGCGGCGGATGTTCCCAATGCCGCAAGTGTACGGACGAGCTCAACATCGTTTGGCGGCACAGGATGCGCTGCTGCTCGGCGGAGACGATGGGCAACGAGGTCCTCATCAATGAAACGGACGACCTCGTCGAGGAGGACTTCGGGAGGTGTGGTGCCCTGGGCCAGTAAGAGGACGGCATAAGCTACGGCTAGTGCGCCGTTGACCACTTCGGGTTCGGCATGGGTGAGAAGTGTGGCGCGAAGCACATCGCGAACAAGGAGGTCGGGATTGAAACGACAAAGTGCGTGCAGAAGGCCGATGGGTGCGGCTCGGGCGGCGGCGCTGCCAGTGGCAGTACCCGGGCCAGCGATACCGCGCTGGAAGTCTCCATGCTCCGCAGCTGCAGTCAGGGCCCGGCGTGTCGGCTCGTCCAGGAAGCGAGCGGCCGGGCTATCGAGTACTCGGAGGAAGCGATAGCCAGCTGCTGCAACATCAAGATAGCCACGCGTGCTGATTGCACTCTCCACGAGGCAGAGTGTCAGCTCTGTCTCATCGGTGAACTCGCCGGCCGGAATGATAACGGTTCCATCCTCGGCAACGAGTGGGACGAACCGATCCAGCCAGGAGTAGCGCTCGGCGATCGCCTCCTGTGTCCAGCCACTTACCGGTGCACCGAGTGCATCGCCGATGGCCAGTCCCAGCAAGCATCCGGTGAACCGGTCGAGAAGGTCGTGCGCCTCGTGTTGCTGCACTGTCCACGTCTCCTTCGCATTCTTCCTTCTCACAAGTGAAGCACGTGACGAGGAATGCGTGCTGAGAATCCGTGCGGTGGCGTGCTAGTGATCGTCTCAGAGTGATGAGACGAGCAGCAAGATCTTCGTGCTCTTGGGAGAACGGGACGGCTCAGCAGTGAGGTGCGGATGATAGATCTTTTCCACAGGCTGCTGTTTGAATGGAGCGGGCACAGCTACTGCTCCTGAGGTTCGATCCGATTTTTCCTCGGAAGGACCGTTCGTGGTCAGCTTTGGCATCCTGGTGTCGTACAGTCGTTTTGCGCGGAGCAGCTCTTGCGTTCCGAAACCCGTTGCCAGATACTCCGGAAAGCGCGAGGGCGTCGCTGTGGTCGAGGTGGAGTCGCCGATGTACGCTCAATGCGGATCGAGCTCGGAGCGTGCCCGAGAGGAGAAAGGAGCGGCGGATGTATTTGACTGATGCGCTCCAGCGCATCCGCCAACGGCTCGTAGAGAACCGCGCACGACCAGAGACGCTCGCGCTCGTGGATCGCGTGCTGGCGACGGCGGAGCGGGCAGGCGGTGAGCAGGCGCAAGTGCGGTCATTGCTTGAGCTGGTGCGGCGGCTGATGCGGACTCCCGAGGCGAACAGCAATATTGTGATCTACGATGACCTGGCAGTCCTCGAGGAGCAGCTGGCGCAGCAGGCGGCACAGGCAGCGGCAGCACGGGCCCAGCAAGAAGAGCGACCGCTTCCGAAGCCGAAGAAGTACTACCGTGAGCTGAAAGAACGAGAGCGTCGCAAGCCGGGACAGTCTTGAGGCACTGGCCCGCGGAGCGGGGAGGAGGGACAGGGTGTGAGCGAGCCTGTCTATCGAATTGTACAGTTTGGGCTGGGGCCAATTGGGCAAGAACTGGTAAGACTCGCGATTGAGCGGCGGTCCTACAAGATTGTTGGTGCGATCGACATTGATCCGGCCAAGGTTGGGCGTGACGTTGGGGAACTCATCGGGTTGGGGCGGCCGATTGGTGTGGTTGTCCGGGCAGACGCTGAAGCAACCTTGGCGGAGACGCGCCCAGACTGTGTCCTTCACGCGACCGGCTCGTACCTCGACCGTGTTTTTCCCCAACTGGAGCTAGCGGTGCGGATGGGCTGCAATGTTGTCTCGACCTGTGAAGAACTGGTGTTCCCTGCTGCTGGTCATCCCGATCTTGCGGCTCGGCTCAATGCCCTCGCGCGGGAGCGCGGTGTGACGGTACTTGGAACGGGTGTCAATCCTGGGTACGTGATGGATACCCTTCCGCTCTTCTTCAGTGGGGTCGCGCAGGCAGTGACGGCTGTCCGCGTGGAGCGGATACAGAACGCCTCAACGCGTCGCAAACCGCTCCAGGAAAAGATCGGGTCGGGCAAAACAGTTGAAGAGTTCCAGCAGCTCGTTGCCGCGGGAACGGTACGGCACGTTGGCCTGCGGGAGTCGGCGTATCTCCTCGCAGCCGGCCTGGGCTGGACGATCGAGCACTATGAGGAGCGGATCGAGCCGGTGCTTGCAGAGCGGAGGATTATGACACAGTACTTCACGGTGGAACCGGGGCGTGTGTGTGGTGTTGACCAGCTTGGCCGGGCTTTTGTTGCAGGCGAGGAACGCATTACGCTACACCTGCGGATGTATCTCGATGCTGACCCGGCCTATGATCGCGTGCGGTTGGAGGGACCAACATCGCTCGAACTTGTAATCCCCGGTGGCCTTCAGGGAGATCGGGCGACAACCGCAATTGCCCTCAACGCTGTACCGCGCGTGGTGGAGCACGCCCCTGGACTGGTCACCATGGTTGACCTCCCGCTTGTCACGGCTCGGCATTGATTTTGCGGCGGTCTTTTGGTTGTAGTGAGGAGGTTTGTATGGTTTTGCCACACCAAACGGATCGCGTCGCCGTCTTTTTCGACATGTCGAACCTCTACTTCATTGCGCGGGACCTCGGCGTGCGCATTGACTACTCGCGTCTGCTCGAGTTCTTGGTTGCAGGACGACGCTTGGTCTGCGCCTATGCCTACGTCATGCTTGCCAGTGAGGAATCGAGCGCAGTCCCCTTCCTCACCTGGTTGCGCCGGAACGGTTTCCGTGTTGTGACGCGAACGTTGCGGCGGGCTGGTGATGGTACGTTGCGCGGTGATCTCGACCTGGAACTGGCAGTTGACGTCATGCTTCAAGCACCACATGTTGACGTCGTGGTGCTGGTGACGGGAGACGGTGACTACTGCTACCTGGTTGAGACCGTGCAGCGGCTTGGTCGGCGGGTAGAGATCGCGTCTGCCCCGCGCAACACGGCGGTAGAACTCATGGAGCTTGCGGATTACTACGTCGATCTGGAAGCGAATCTGCGCCACTTCAGTCAACCGCGCTTGCCAACCCAAGGGCGGTCAGAGAGTGGTGGAACGAGTCGAGTGGGCGAACAGTGGCGCACGCAGCAGGAGCCGGATACGGGGGCAGCCTGGGAGGAGCAGGAGTTCGCTGATGACGATCTCGATCGCTGAGTTCGCCACGCGCCGCGACAGGTTGCTGGCCGAACTCCGCTCTTTGGTCGAGTTGGAGTCACCGAGTACCGACAAGGCCGCTGTTGATCGACTCGTTGCATACGTGCGCGAACGAGCTTGTGGACTTGGGGCGACAATTGAGGAATATCCGCAACAAGACTACGGTGACCTGACGATCGCAAGCTGGCTGGGCACAAGCGATGCAGCGGTTGAGCCGTTGCTCGTCTTGACACATGTCGATACCGTCTGGCCGGTGGGGACGTTGGCTAATCGGCCATTCTGCATTGAAGGAGATCTCGCTTTCGGCCCAGGCATCTACGACATGAAGGCAAGCGTTGCAATGTTCCTGGAAGCGATGCGCTGGCTACGAGAGCATGGTCTTGCGCACCGACCGATTCGGTGGCTCATCAATACTGAGGAAGAGATTGGTAGCCCGGTATCAAGACCGCTAATCGAGAGGGAAGCCCAGCGCAGCGCGTTCGTTCTCTGTCTGGAGCCGCCGGCGCCCGGTGGGGCACTCAAGACTGCACGCAAGGGGGTCGGCATCTTCACACTGCGGATTGTCGGTCGGGCGGCACATGCAGGAGCGGATCCTGAGCGCGGGGTCAGTGCGATTCAGGAGCTGGCAAATCAAATTCACTACTTCCACAGCTTAAATGATCCGGCCCGCGGCACCACAGTGAATGTGGGAGTTGTCGGTGGTGGAACGCGGAGCAATGTAGTCGCTGCAGAGGCCTGGGCGCAGATTGACGTGCGGGTGGCAACGCGAGAGGAGGCCGAACGGCTGTGTGCGGCAGTGCTTGCTGCACGCCCATGGCTTCCAGGAACGACCCTGACAGTCGAGGGCGGGATCAACCGACCACCGATGGAGAGGACGGCGGTGATTGCCGCAGCCTTCGAGCGGGCGCGGGCGATCGGTCGTGAACTTGGTCTGGAGTTGACCGAAGCAGCGACTGGTGGAGCCAGTGACGGCAACTTCACCGCGGCGCTGGGCATCGCCACGCTGGATGGGCTGGGCTGCCCAGGCGACGGGGCGCACGCTGAGCACGAACAGATCAGTCTTGCTGGATTGATCGAACGCACCGCCCTTCTTGCAGCGTTGCTGCATCGTCTCTAAAGAAAGCATGGGACGGATGAGGCGCAGAGGAAAGGACGATGAATCATGCGGCTAGAAGTTGATCCGCTGCAGATTGTCCCGCGGGTGCTGGCCCGGTATTCCTCCGTCGTTGTGGATCGGGCTGAGGGGCTTTATGTGTGGGACGTGAACGGCGAGCGCTGGATGGACTTCACCTCTGGTATCGCTGTCGTGAATACGGGACACTGCCATCCACGCGTTGTTGCAGCGATCCGCGAGCAGGCGGGGAAGATTATCCACGCGCAGGCCAATATCCTCATTCACGAACCGATGCTTCGGCTCTCACAACTGATTACTGCAACGCTTCCACCGAAACTCAACCAGGTCTTCTTCACCAACTCAGGTGCGGAAGCGGTGGAGGGAGCGGTCAAGCTGGCTAAGGTCGCAACTGGTCGTCCGGCAGTCATCGCCTTTCGCGGTGCCTTCCATGGACGCACGCATCTCGCCATGGCGCTGACAAGTTCGCGGGTGAAGGTGCGTGGCCACTATGAGCCGCTCGTCCCCTCGATCTACTACGCACCGTATCCATATCCGTTCCGGAATCCCTACAATGTGCCACCTGAGGATGTGGATCTTGTCTGTATTGCCGAGCTCGAGCGGCTTTTCCAGACCATGGTCATGCCAGACGACGTTGCCGCGATCATCGTGGAGCCGATGCTCGGGGAGGGCGGCTATATCCTACCGCCGAAGCGATTCCTCCAGAACCTGCGCGCCATCTGCGACCGTTACGGCATCCTGCTCATCGTGGATGAGATCCAGACCGGGGTCGGTCGGACCGGTCGGATGTGGGCCTTTGAGCACTTTGAGATTGTGCCGGACATTGTCACGATGGCGAAGGGGATTGCCTCCGGGTTGCCGCTCGCTGCGGTGGTGGCGAACCGTGAGTTGATGGATCGCTGGGAACCTGGTGCGCACGGTGGGACATATGGCGGGAACGCCGTGGCTTGTGCGGCGGGAGTGGCAACCTTTGAAGTGATGCGTGAGGAAAAGCTGCCAGAGAATGCCGCCCGTATCGGCAGTTATCTGATGGCGCAGCTCCGCGAGATGCAGCAGGAGTTCCCCGTCATTGGAGAGGTCCGTGGCCTCGGATTGATGATCGGTGTGGAACTGGTCAAGCCGGATCGTTCCCCCAACGGTGAGGGGGTCAAGCGGGTGCTTCAGCGGGCGCAGGAACTCCGGACGTTACTCATTACTGCAGGTGAGTACGACCAGGTGATCCGTGTCATTCCGCCATTGATCATCACCCAAGAGCAGGCGGACACATTCTTGGACGTCTTTGCCGAAGCACTAAAAGCAGCAGGGTAAAGGAACAAGTGGTGTGTCGGTCAGGGGCGGCACGTTCCTCTGACGGGTTATCCCAGGAACTGGCTGCCTAGCGCTGGCAACCCCTTGGGGGCTGATTGCTTCGGTTGCAGTACGGACCATCCCGAACGACGAACTGATCTATCTAAGGACGGCTTATGGGTACTTCGGAGAGTCCCGAAGACAGCCGGGGAAGTGCTGCGAGAGAGCTTCGGTCAGCGAATTTCCGAAGTAGTGCGGTAACTTGTCTGCTCGGATGGGGCGAAAGTTGTTGAGGTTCAGTCCCATTTGAGATGGGGAAGCGTGCTTGAACCGCCGCACTGACTTATTGTCGTTACCGAGGTTGAGCCCCATGTGAGATGGGGAGACATGGGCAAAAAAACGCGCGGAGCACTGGGGGACAGAGCGCTCCGCGCGCCAAGGGAAGGGAAGGGATTGGGGTGCGGGTCGGACAGCGGGGATGCTCCCCGCCCGCCAGCGCAAAGTATACCACTTGTGTTCTGTCGAGTGCAAACTGACCTGACTGAGGTGACGTCGTTGCGGGCATGTTGTACCACGTGACGGCATACGTTTGCCGCGTTTCACGAGGTTCCCCAGAAGATGCTGTTTCTGCGGGCAGTGGTACAGCGAAAGGATCAACGGCAGCTGGACATCTCTTCGGGGAAGCCATGGCTCTCGCAGTGTTCAGACCTTGGATGATTTCCGAAGAACAGAAAGAAAAAGCGGCAAGTACGCGGTGACCGCCATCAGCCGCTATCCCCTGTGATCCGGTGACCGGTACCGCTAGAGAGGCGCACGGCGATGACGTGCGTCGCTTTCCGGTTTCTGGACATGAGTTGTAAGCACTCATGCTTGTGCGTCAGGGCGGGTGGCACGTCTGAGAGCGCGCTTGAATATTGCGTCTCCCTCGGAATGCTCTTTGGCCTGGGGGTCAGGAAACGGCTGTACTGCGACTATGCGATGTCGGCGCCTCTCCTCAACTCTGAGGAGAGTGCACCAGGTTGCCATGGTCTGTGGTTTCCAGTGAGGGTCGGATGTAGCTGGCTCGATGAACTCGTGACTGTCGCTCGGGGGCCGTTCCCCCATGAGGGGACATGGTCGATGTGACCAATGCAGCGGTATATCCTGCCGGTTCACAGTCCAGGAAACCTGTTCGAGCTTGTGCTCTCGAAGTGACGAGCAGGAATATCTCCTGATTGCCGGACATTTCACTGCGTGCACTGCACATGCCTCCGAGAGGTGGAGGACAGTCTTGACAAGCGCACTGAAGTGAAGGGGTTTCTCTTGTGCTGTGCAGCAGAGCGGCAGACCACTCGTGTGGCTGTGGCTCGGCGGTAGAGATCCGACTGATGTCCGTGGGCGGTGTGCGCTGATGTCGGCACTTTGCACGCTCCGGGTTCTCAGCGTTGGCCACGGTACCAAGTCTGGGTATACGGCCTCTGCGGTGGAAAGCTTTGTTGCATACCCGTGTCTCTGTGACTTGTTCATCTGAGAATCTTCTCACTCTCACATCCTGTACCAGCTTGACCGATCTTCATCAGTAGACCGGTACGGCTGAGGTAAGGGCCAAGGAGGGATAAGGAGATGGAGCGCGATGTGCGACAGGCAAATGACTCTGCGATGCTCGCCGTGGGAGACCAGCCTGGATGGGAGGCACAGAGATCAAGTTCAACGCTGGAAGCGCTCCGAGCAATCTTGGAAGCCGGGATTGCTGCTGTCGCACGACCCGTTACTTTCGCATCCCATGACCCACAAACGCGTCAAATGGAACGTGCTCTTGAGCGCTTCCGTAACGAGTTGCGGGCCACTATGGGGGCGCTTGAGTCGATTGTGCGCCGCTCCGCGATCGGAGCTGCGCGAAGTGCCCTTCGTGTCCAGCAGGTGACGCGTGAGATCGATCGTGTACGGCAGCGAATGGAGTCGGTGACGCAAGCACTTCGCGCCGTACAAGGTGGGGTAGAGGAGATCGCACAGGCGGCTGGCAATGCCGCTGCTGCTGCGCACGAAGTCGATCAGCTTACAGCGAAGGGCTTGCGAGCGAGCGAGGACGCGGAGGCTCACGTTGCCGCGCTGCGCCAGCAGATGCGGGAGGTTGCCGATCGCTTGGAGGCGCTCCTTGGGCAAGTGGCAGCGATCACACGGGTTAGTGAACTGATTGCTGGTATCGCGAAGCAGACCAATCTTTTGGCGCTCAACGCAGCGATTGAGGCGACGCGGGCAGGGGAACACGGACGTGGCTTTGCGGTTGTTGCGGAGGAGGTGCGCAAGCTGGCCGAGCATACGGCGACCCAAACGCGAGAGATTCGTGCGCTGACAGATGCTGTTACGGCTCAGTTGGATCCGGCGCGGATAGCGCTGGCGCGAAGTCGAGAGCTGGTCGAGGGCTCGAATCGGGCAACGGTTGAGTTAGGGCGCGTCCTCCGTGAGACCAGCATCCTTGCCAGCGAAGCGGCGCAGGCGATTACTGCGATCGCATCGGCAGTTCAACAACAGACGGCTGCGTTGGAGAGCGCTAAACGTGCACTGGAGGAGACAACAGAGAGTGTTGGCACGATCGAGCGCGAAGCGCAGCACGTCGCTGAGGAAACGTTCGTCCTTTCGCAGGGGACGCAGGTGGCGTATGAGCATCTTGGCAAAGTTGACACCGGCACCACCTTCCATCGTGCGCTCGCGTTGTGCCGTGAGCTGGCTGAGCGGTGCCGGCGTGTCTTCGAACGAGCGATCGACGAGGGTCGTGTCAGGCTGAGCGATGTCCTTGAGCTCCAGTATACGGAGATCAAGGGCCCGGCGATCAGCTCGCTGGCGCGGCTCTTCGACGTGAGTCGAGTGCCCCCCGAAGGGTTTCAGCCTCCCAAGTACGCGACTGCCTACGATGCGGTGGTGGATCTGGCGCTGTCCGCGGAGATGGAGGCGGTGCTGCAGAAAGAGCCACGACTCGTCTTCGCTTTGCCGATCGATCTCAACACCTATGCACCGATGCATAACCGAGCATTTTGTAAGGACTGGACGGGAATTCCAGAACGTGATCTGGTCGGGAACCGAGTCAAGCGATTTTTCTGGGATCAGCGAGTGCTTGTCCGAGGAGCACGGGTCGGGCTCGGAGCAGCGGCCGAGCGACTTCCCAATATGGCCACAAGGCAGCAGTTTATCGAAGCGGGGTGCGATCTTCGCGAATCGCCGCGCCAACGCGAAGAGTTTCTCGTCCAGACCTATGCTCGCGATACTGGGGAGGTGATGACAGTCATCACTGTGCCGCTCTTCGTGAAAGGACAGCGGTGGGGAGCAGCTCTTGTTGGGTGGAAAGAAGAGGCGTGAAGCGATGCCATCTCAAGTTCTCCGGTCATCGCGCCGAATACACCTGAGTAGGACGGTTGGGGGATCGGTGACTGTGACGGCCAGGGGGAGGATGCAATGGCGGAGCTCAGTACGCGCAGTGTGGAATCGCGACCGCCAATAGGAAGTGGTCGTGCGGTGAGGGCAGTGGTCGCTGAGGAGCAGATAGGGTCGTCGTGGCTGGAAACGCTCGATGAGTTGGCTCATGCACTGGCACGCGGCGACCTTGTTGAGGCAGAGCAGGTGATCCGACAGTTACCCCCAGAAATGCGTCCAGTTTGGGAGCCGGTTGTCACGACTTGGCGGGAGCGGATTGCCGAGCTCTTGTTAGCTGCCTCGGGTGCGGTGGCAGAAGGGCTCAGACCGGTCCGGGCAGCTGACGAATTCCTGCGTGCCTTCCGGGAGCAGCAAGAGCAAGCGGCGGCGGCAGCCCAGGTAGCACGAGAACTGGCGGCCTCGGTCGAGGTTGTCTCAGGGGGTGTCGGCCAGGTCTCAGAGACAGCCCGTGGTGCGGCCGAGCGTGCAGAGGCCGGGATTGCACAGGTGGATGAGGCATTGCAGTCGCTTGCGAATGTGGCTCGATCCGTGGCAGAGCTCCAGCAACGCATTGAGGACCTCTCGAAAGCCGTCGGGCCGATTACGCAGGTCTTAGGGACCATTGCAACGATTGCCAAGCAGACGAATCTTCTGGCGCTCAACGCGGCTATTGAGGCAGCACGGGCAGGAGAGCATGGGCGTGGCTTTGCCGTGGTCGCCGAGGAGGTTCGGCGACTGGCGGTTTCGACACAAGAAGCGGTTTCTGGTATCCGGCACCAGGTGCAGGCCCTCTCCGAGGGGATGCAACGCGTTGGCGAGGCGATGGGTGTTGTGGCTGATCAGGTCGAAAACGGAGCGGCAATTGCGGCCGGCGGGCAAGAGGCACTGACAGCGATTCGCAAGGCGGTCGACGCGATTGTGGCGCCATTGCAGGAGATTGCTTCCGCGGCTGAGGAGCAGGCGCAGGCGGTGGGGCAACTGGCGCGGAACGTGACGCAGGTCGCTACTGTTGCCGAGCGTGTTGGCCGGCAGGCAGACGAACTGACGGAGGGAGTCCTGGAACAAATGCACCGCCTTCGGGCAATGCGGGAGCTGGTGGCCCAGACGACGCTGGGACTCACCGATGCTCAGCTGCTCCAGGTGGCGAAAGCTGATCACTTGCTCTGGGTCCAGCGCCTGCTTGCAATGCTCCATGGTCGTGAACAACTGCAGCCTGAGCAAGTGGCTGATTGGAGAGTGTGCCGACTTGGTCGCTGGTACTACGGACGTGGCCGCGAGCGGTACGGTGCGTCAAATAGTTTCCGTGCGTTGGAAGCACCGCACCAGCGTCTGCACCAGACGGCTGCCGAAGCGGTACGTGCCTGGAATCGAGGCGACCGTGAGCGGGCGCGGGAACTGGTGGAGGAGGTCCGCCGCATCTCTGGTGAAATTGTCCAGCTCCTAGACTCGTTGCGGACCGCCTGAACCGCTGGCACAAAGACGCGTTGGGAGTGCAGTATTTGCCCAGCGGGAAGCGGTAGCAGCCGCTTCCCTGTGAGGCTGTTCCGCTTGCTCATTCAGTCATCGCCCACAATGTTACTGCTCGGCCGGGATGGTCAGAAGCTCGGCTGGGAATGCAGAGTGAGGCTATCTGCGCCTGTATTCACGTACTGGTTAACTCTGCTTTCTCTGGATTGCGTCTTGGAGAGATGGGCTGCAGGTGGTCTGTAACCGGGTTGATGTGTGCAGTCCCCGCGGTAGCATCACATGGGACGAACACAGCCAGTTGCGAGACGAGATTGCACCCAGCCGGACGGCTCTGCCCTCTGGTGGGAAATGCGTCGTGCGCAGTCTCCGTCTGTAAGTCATCCTGCACACGGTCAGTTGTGATCTCCTTTTGTTCCGTCAGGTACGTGCCAAATCGTGGGGCTCTCAGCGTGGATATCAAGGCGCCTCACCAGGGGACGAGACCGACGCGATGATACAGATGAGCTGGGAGCGAACTTTCGACGATTGTCAGTTGCGTCTTGTGGAGACATCGGCTGGGCGAGCGGACGTGTCAGTGGTCTCGTGCACTGGTGAGTATCCCCGCGAACGTATTCCGATCGTACGGAGATGAGCAACTACCAAAGGGAAGATCACCCACGCTAATGTGTGAACGATGCGCTGAGGTTGGGAATACCACGCGCTGAGTGCAGCAATGCGCTGATGACTACTTGGTCGAGAGCCAGTGCTGGGGGTTGCTACGCGTGTGAACAGGTGTAATACTGTAATGGTTGCATTTGACGGAAGGAGCATCGCGTGAAAAAGGATCCGTTTGCTGCAGAACTTGTGGCGTGGTTTCTCGGTCGCTTGCCCGAGGGCTGGTTTGTCGAGACACCAGAAATTGACTATGACCGGGACGAAATTCTGGTGATCGGCCGCCTTCCTGAGCCGACCCTTCCCGAAGGGGCAAGCGAGGAAGAGCGTCATGCAGCCTGCGTGGCGCGTATCCAGCGCTTTCGCGAGGAGACGCGTGGACAGCGCATGCGGATTGCCAGCGAGGCCGAGTATCGGTTTGGGCGGAAAGTCTCTTGGGGAGCAAGGTGCGGGCCTGTCCAGCAACTTTTTACGATTCTCAGTGTCCCAGTGATGACACGGCTGCGCCTGAGCGAGCGGCAGGTGCTCGACACGCTGGTCGAAGCAGGCATCGCGCGGAGCCGGAGCGAAGCGCTGGCCTGGTGCGTTCGCTTGGTCAGGCGACATGAGGCCGAGTGGTTAGAGGAGCTCCGGCAGGCACTGATACGGGTTCAGGAACTGCGCTACTCTGGCCCGGGGGCGGAATCAACCAAGCGCGAGACGTAATACAAACTGGAGGAAGGGCAGATCATGCTGCGACAATCGTTCAGGATCCATCCTCTGCAGGGTGACGAGCATAAGCCGGTTACGGGTGGGATGAACCGCGTCGAAACGGCTGAGCCAGAGACATTGCTCGATGCCTTCTCGCAGGCCGTCGTCCGCGTTGTGCAGCGGGTGGCACCAGCGGTCGTTGGGGTGCAGGTGGTGCGTGCCAGCGGGGCGTCTCACCACTCGGCAGAGCTGCCTGGCGCCGGCTCGGGCTTTGTCATCGCGCCGGACGGCTATATCCTAACCAATAGCCATGTTGTCCACCGTGCACGTCGTCTTGCAGTGACACTTGCGGACGGGAGCGAACTCGTTGCACAACTGGTGGGCGAAGATCTGGCAACTGATCTTGCCGTAGTGCGTGTTCAAGCAGACGGTCTGCCGGTGGCCGAACTCGGCGACTCTGATCGGCTGCAGGTGGGCCAGCTGGTCATCGCTATTGGTAATCCACTTGGGTTGCAGGCAAGTGTTGTCACCGGAGTTGTCTCCGCGCTGGGACGTTCGTTGCGCGGTCCGGACGGGCGTCTGATCGAGAATGTGATCCAGACCGATGCGCCACTCAACCCGGGGAACTCGGGCGGCCCACTGGTCGATACGCGTGGGAAAGTGGTCGGTGTCAACACCGCCATCGTGGCGGGGGCGCAGGGTTTGAGCTTTGCCGTTCCTGCCAACACAGCGCAGTGGGTAATTGGACAACTTATCCGCGAGGGGCGCGTGCAGCGGGCCTGGCTCGGTATTATTGGTGAACTGCGCACCGTGCCGGGTCGGTTGGTCCCGGAACGAGGAGAGTCTCGAGCGGCTGGCGTTGCCGTACTCCAGGTGATCGCTGGTAGCCCCGCGGAGCGAGCCGGCTTGCGACCAGGCGACATGATTGTCAGCTTGGACGGGGTGCCGTTGCGTTCCCCGGCTGATCTGCAGCGCATGCTGAGTCGTGCGCCGGTGGGAAGCACGGTTGTGCTCGGGGTGGTTCGTCAGGGACGTCTGCTGACGCTGCGCGCCGAACTTGCTCCCGAGCCGCATCACAAACTTTAAGGAAGTCGGTAGGCTTCAGGGAAAAGGCGGCGACCGGCGACCGTGAAACCGAGGGCAAGTCCGGCCGCAACTGCAACGGTCAAGGGAACACCGACCACAGCCCCAAGACTGCCCAGTACCATGGTGCCGAGCGGCATCAATCCCATGGGGATCAGGGTGTAGAGCGCCATAACACGCCCACGGAGCTCGTCCGGCACGATGAGCTGGAGGAGCGTGTTGGTCAGTGCCATAAGGAGCGTCTGACTTGCGCCCATCACGAAAAGGAGCACGGCGGAGAGCGCGAGCTGATGGGAAGCAGTAAAGGCGATCAACGCTGTGGCAAAGACGATATTGATGAAGAAGAGCAGCTGCCCACGTTTCTGATACTTGCTTGTTCGCCCGACGAGCAGCGCACCGGCGAATGCTCCTGCCCCGTTGATCCCCATGAGAGTCCCATAGCCAGCTGCATTGGCGTGGAGCACGTCGCGAGCAAAGACCGGCATCAGCTGCAGGTACGGGCGACCGAGAAACGTTGGGACAGCCAGGAGCGTCAGCAGTCCGAGGAGGCGGCGATCCCGCCGCACCGCACCTATGCCGACTGCGACATGAACGAAAAGAGAGGCACCCACAGTCTTGCTCGGGCGTGCTGGTTCTAGCGTCCAGACAGCCCAGATTACTGGAAGATAGCTCAGCCCGTTCAACACAAAGGCCCAACCGGTGCCCGCGGCGGCGACGAGCAGTCCGGCAAGCGAGGGCCCGATGACGGCAGCTGCATTCCAAGCTGCCGAGTTTAGCCCAACTGCCGAGGGAACGCGTTCGTGCCCAACTAGGCTTGGTACCAGCGCTTGCCGTGCAGGGTTGTCAAACGCCATGACAGTTGCGGTTGCGAAGGCGATGGTGAGGATATGCCAGGCGCGAACCATTCCGGTGAGGTCAAGAAAACCGAGGAGGAGCGCAAGTGCTGCTGCAGATGACTGTGTGGCGAGCAAGATCTTGCGCCGATCGATGCGATCAGCAACCGCACCACCGATGAGGGTGATAGTCAACGTTGGTAGAGAGCGGATGAGTCCATAAAGCCCAAGATAGAGTGGAGAGTTTGTTAGTGCGAGGATCAACCACCCTTGGGCGACAAGCTGTAGCCAGCTGCCGAGGTTGGAAAGGAGCATGCTACCCCAGAAGCGGCGATAGGCTGGAACTGCCAGTGCACTCTGGCCGAGGGCGTCACGCAGGCGGGCGAGGACGGTTCGCTCGCTGGCAGGTAAAGTGGGAATGTTTTGTGACACACAGTACTCCTACACTGGCGCTCCATGAAGAGAAAAGTTCGAAGTGGCGAGACGCTCATGCCGGGACTCAATGGTACCAGACACCCGGGGAAGAGCGGATTTGATTCTTCCCAGCACGGGATCTGAGAGCTGCCTATCGGAGTAATCCAGGCTCGTCAGGGAGCGGGTATGCTGCCGGTTGCAGCGGTTACCCAAGCGATGAGGGCGCGCATATCGCCATAGCGATCTTGACTGCCGAGGATGACGGCGAGATAGAGCCGCTCGTCAAGTGTCCGCCAGGCCGCGACAAGACACTGGCCTGCTGCGGGAGAGGTCCCCGTTTTTACCCCAACGACTCCAAACTGACCAAGGAGTTCATTCGTATTGGTCAGCGAAAGAATGCGGGCGTTGGGGCCACCCACGCGGACGTAAGCTTCACGCATGGCGACAATGGTGGCAAGTTCTGGGTCGGCCAACACGGCATGTGCGAGCCGAGCCAGATCACGTGCGCTTGTCACCTGCCCCGGTACGTCATCGCCATCCGGTGTTCGGATAATCGTCTGTTCCAGGCCGAGTTCGTGCGCTTTGGCTTGCATCATGGCAAGAAAACGCTCGCGTGGCGGGAGCTCGCTGGGGGTTGCCAGACGCTCACCGGCGACGCGGGCGAGGGCACGCGCCGCATCGTTCCCGGAAGGTAAGAGGAGCCCAATGAGGAGATCGTGGACAGTGACGGTATCTCCTGCGGCAAGTCCCATCGTTGATTCCACCGTTGGGTCGACCTCATCCTCGGATTGAACCATTACGATCTCTTCGGGAGGCAAGATCTCCTGCGCCGTGAGAGCAGTGAGGAGCTTAAGTGTGCTTGCGGGTGGGAGTGGGAGCGTACTCTGCTGGTCCAGCAAGACCCGGTCGGCAGTGAGATCGATGACAAACGTGGCACGCGCGGTCACCGGGGGCGGGGTTGGCGTTGGCGATGGTGGTGGTGTGGGTACGGGTGACGGGGCATTGCTGACTGTCGGTGTGGAGAGGGCAGTCCCCAGTGAACCGTACCGGGTGAGCGTGAGCCCGGCGATGGTGATACTGAGCGTGAGGAGCAGAAAGGCGAGACCAAACCGGCGCAGCGGCCCGAATACTGCCGTCACAAGCTCACCCTCGCGTTGGCTGTCGACCTTGAGCAATGTCCCGGCGGTGTTGGGAGCGGCCAATTAGCACGAGCTTCTGGCCACTGGCGGATGAGGTTCGGGAGATGGTTCCAAAGGGACCTAAGGAGGACGCAGAAAAGGCGGAAGCGCTGCTCGTCTCGTGCTGACCAGGAGAGATCATACGCTTGGCGGAGCCAGTCAGGCAGCAAGCCGACCGTCAGCCAGCGCCAGGATGCGGCTGCCGGGGTGAGCCACCATGTGTGCGGTGGGTCAAGGACACGCTTTGCCAATCCTGTGGCAAGTGGGGTCACGGTAACGATACCGTTTTGCCATGCATGGGTAATTGTTTCCAGGACTGCTTGCCAGGAGTTAGGAAAGGTGCCCAGCGGAACACCGAGCCAATGTTCCATTGCCGTTGCTTCCTGACAGTACTGATCGCGCTGTGCTGGCGTGAGTGGTGCCACGAAGCACTCGTAGGCGATGAGTGTGGCCTCGACAGTCGTCACATGAACCCAGGTTAACAGTTCGGGGTCGTGAGCCGAGTAACGAGTACCGGCTGGAAATTGGGCGAGTGGCTCGCGGAGAACCCCCTGCACCTGACTGTGCTTTCGCGCGATCTGCCGTGCTGCTTCCTCTGCTGCTTCGGGTGGGCCGAAGGTTAACGCTCGCATTGCTCGCACGGTGGACCGGAATCGCCGGAATGCAGACCACATGTCGCGGGCGAAGGTGGAGTGGTCGGCAACACCAGCTGCGACAAGGGGGTGAGCCAACTGGGCAAGAATGGCCCGGCCCCATCCAAGGACAACGATCCGCTCCGCATTGACGATCTGGACGAGTGGTCGAGTGGTGGATCGCATCCGCAGACCCCCTAGCCTCGTTCGTCTCCGACCACAAGTGGCTCGGCGGGTTCGCTGCCAAGGCGCGCGATAAGCAGCAAACGAGGTGCCCACAGCCCGTATGGGGACGCATCGTCATCTCCCCACCACTCGAGTGTGGCCAAGCCGGCCTCGCGGCAGCGGGCAGCAAGTTCGGTGGCAGCATAAAGACGGAGGCTGGCGTGGCGAGTTTCAATCGTCCCGTGTGGCCAGACGAAATGCCAATCAAGGTGTATGGTTCCCGTGGGGAAATCCCAGTTCTGACGGACGAGTACGCGTAGCCCATTCAGCTCGGCCCAAAACCGCTCCACGAACTCACGGACCAGAAGCTCTCGGTTGGGGAGATCGAGAACGAGGGTGCCACCGAGACGCAGCGCAGCAGCCAGTGAACGAAGGAGCTCTTGATCCTCTCCTTCGTTCCCGCTGGTTCCCAAGACAAGCCCCATGCCGAGGATCAGATCGAAGGCGCGGCGAAACGGGAGACGATGTGGATCGCGGCGCACCCAATGCACGGGCGTGGATGTTCCGGTGAAACGGCTTCGTGCCTGCTCGAGTAACTCTTCCCGCGGCTCGACTACGGTCACGCTCGCACCGCGAACTGTGAGCTCGGCGATGAGCTCTGGGGAGGCGAGGAGGGCGAGGACGCTCGTTCCGGTCGTGAGGAGCTTGCGCTGGGCAAGAGAATCGAGAAGCTGGCGGCGTGCCAGATCAAGGGGGACAGGGCGTCCGAAGTCACGCACAAGGCGGTGGAAGAGAAGATCGCTCTGGCTCGCCATGGTGGTTTCCCTTTCCTTATTCGACAACCGGAGCGCTCCCGAGCGTGACGGTGAGGTGCTCTTCTCGGCCACTACGGTTGACGATGAGCGTGACCTGATCACCTGGCTGATGCTTGCTGAGCGCCGCTTGCAAGTCATTCGTCTTGGTGATGGTTTGGTCGCCAAAGCCGACGATGATATCCCCGGGTTGGATACCAGCTTGATCTGCCGGTCCACCTGCTTCCACGTTGACCACCAGGACACCACGACTGACCGGAAGCCCATACGCTGCAGCCAGTGCCGGGGTCACGGTGACCGAGGTAATGCCAAGATAGGCTCGCGGGCGGGCTTCGAGAAGCTGTTGCACAATCTCCTTGGCTTTATTGATCGGGATAGCGAATCCGATTCCTTCTGCTGTCTGAATCTTCGCGCTATTGATGCCAACGACCTCTCCCGCAAGATTCACTAATGGTCCACCGGAGTTCCCCGGATTAATGGCGGCATCGGTCTGAATCAGGGGGCCGATCGGCGGTTGTCCTGGGCCAGGTGTGATGGTGCGGTTCAGTGCGCTGACAACACCTGCTGTGACTGTTGGCCCACCCTCTAGGCCAAGTGCGTTGCCGATCGCGACCACCCACTGACCAACGCGAAGCTGATCACTGTCACCGAGTGACGCGACGGGAAGATTCTCCCCATCGATCTTCACCACTGCGATGTCGTTTGCGGGAGAGCGGCCGAGCACGCGACCGGTAAACTGTCGACCATCACCGAGCACAACAAGGATTTCTTGGGCTCCGGCGATCACGTGGTCGTTCGTGAGGATATAGCCGCGAGGATCAAAGATGACACCGGACCCCACACCCTGCTGGATCTGTCCGAAGCCAAAGAGGCTCGGCACGATAGCTCGGACAGCGACGTAGACAACAGCGGGCATAACTTGTGTGGCGACATTCTCGATCGCCGTGGCGAAGTCACCGCTTGGAGCTGGTGCAGGAAGGAGATTGGAAGGGCTGCTCGACGGTGTGGAGCGTTGGACCACCGGTACTGTGACAGGAGTGGATGTGGCTGTTGCGGCGCTGTGGGTTGGTTGTGTGGGGGTTGCGGCGATGCGAACGCTGAGACACCCGCCCCCAGCGATCCAACCAGCGAGGAATGCGATCACTGTAATCGCAGCAATCAGAGTACGACGCATCGGTTCGTCCTTCCTCCCCCGGCATCTGTTGCCGGTTCGCGGATCAATCCTACGTCCCAAGCAGCGCGTATGATAGAGACGTCGGGTAGGACGCGGTACACGGGCAGGCTGGATGGGACCGGTGTGAGTGAAACGAGCGACGCAGAACTTGTCGCGCGCGTTCGCAGTCGAGATCAAGCGGCGTTGGAAGTGCTCTACGACCGCTACGCGCGGTCGGTCTACTCGCTCGCGTTAAGTATCCTGCACGATCCGGGAGCGGCTGAAGAGGTGACACAAGAGTTGTTTCTGCAGGTGTGGCAGTACCCACACCTCTACGATGCGGCGCGGGGGCCGTTTGGCCCGTGGCTCCTTCGCTCAGCTCGCAATCGTGCCATCGATCTCTTGCGCCGGCGTACTCGCGAGCGGCAGCTCAGCTGGCGCCTGGAAGTGACCGCGCATGCCACCAGCGATCAGAATGATCCCGACGATGCTGTGCTCCAGAACGAAGCAGCAGCGCGTGTGCGGCAGGCGCTCGCTGAACTGGACAGCAGCCTACGGCAAGTGATCGAGCTTGCGTACTTAGGGGGGTTGACGCAGCGGGAGATCGCGCAGCGATTGGGGATGCCGCTCGGAACAGTGAAGACGCGGGTGCGGACGGCACTGCAGCGTCTTGCGGCAGCATTGGCGGGAGATCGAGAGCCATGGGCGGACACGAGGTGAGTGGACATGAGCAGGAACTGGTGGAGTATGCTCTTGGGGAGCTTGATCCCAAGACAGCTGCGCGTATCGCGCGGCATCTTGAGGGATGTGAGCACTGCCGGTCAGAGTTGGTGCGGATCGAAGAGGCACTCGGGTGGCTGGGGACGGCGGTGCCACAAGTTGAGCCCCCACCAGCGTTGCGTGCCCGTATTCTGACCACTGCCGCGCTCGAGGGGCGCCAGCGGTGGCGGTTGGCATGGGCGCGTGGATTGCTCGCGGCAGCGGCCGTGTTGCTCGTCTTCGCGCTGCTGCTGGCGGTCTTCCAAGCGGATCGGCGTATCGACGATGTTCTAGCGCGGCAAGCGCGCATTGTGGCGGTCTTGGCAGCTGCCGACTGGTCAACAGCGATGCAGGGCGAAGAAGCTGACTTGCCAGCCCAAGTGGGGCGTGTGTACCTCGACCGTGAAGAACGGACTGGGTTGTTGGTCCTGGAGGAGCTCCCGCTTCCCGGAGACCGGCGCATCTACCAGGTGTGGCTCATCCGATCGGATGGTGGACGAGACAGTGCGGGAGTGTTCCTCCCGGATCCCGATGGGAAAGCACTCTTGGTGATCCAAGCGCGGGAGCCCTGGACGACGTACCGGGGGATGGGAATCACCGTCGAGCCAGGACCGGAAGGCAGTGCGCAGCCAACCGGCAAACAGATTGCTGGATGTACGTGGAACTGGGAAGGGTGGGCGGCTCATTAGGGGATCGTCCGTCCGCGCGTGGACGCGGGGCACGGTTGAACCCTAACGGGGAGTCTTCTCATCGGCCGCTCCAAGAGACAGCATCCGAGATCTGGCTGCTGGCAGTGGTGCGCTGGACTTCAGGGACTTGCCGGATGGTGGATTTTGGAGTGAGGACACTGCGTGGTGTCACAGACGCTGATTGCGAATGTCTCATCGTGCCACGACAGGTTTGGGGTGCGTTGTCAACTGACAAGGGGTTTCTTGATTGCTCACTGATCTCTTGTCACTTCCATCCTGGAGCATGAGAAAGGGATAGTTCTGCAAAGATGGTTGTCCCCTTATCCCGCAATCGGGATAAGGGGACAACCGTGACGTGTGCGGTGTCCTTAGTGCTTGAGAATCTTGTAGTAATCGTAATGCCGAATGAAGATATTCCATTCTGGGGTGAAATCGCCGTGTCGGTTCCGTGGAAGATTCGTGACCCAAGGCTTCATGAGTCCGTAGTTCCACGGATTATAAACATAGATTGCCGCAGCATCCTCTAGCTGAATCAATTGCGCTTGGTAATAGAGCTGGTACCGCTTCTGCGGATCTTGCTCTCCGTTGGCCTGGAGGACGAGCCGGTCGAACTCGTCGTTCGTCCAGCTGTGGCGGTGGCCGGTGGGAGCCTTCGAGTACCAGACCTGGAAGAGGGTGTTGGCCGGATCGGGGTAGTCGATGTACCAGCGGACCCACATGAGCGGAATCTCATGCTTCCACATTCGTTCGTAGGTCTCACGCGGTTCACCCACGATGTGCTCGAGTTCCATGCCGAGGACTTCCTTGAGCATCTGGATAATCGCAGCGGCAGCGGCTTTCGGGGCGTCACCCTCTTCGCGATGGGTCAGGGTGAGTCGTTTTGGCCAATTCTTCCCGCCCTCGTAAGGTGTTCCCTTGAGCCACTGGCGTGCCTTGTCGGGGTTGTACTCGGTCAGTTCGCGGATCTTGTCGTCTGGCTCGATAAAGTACGGCATACCCGGCGGGTTGAAGGTGTAGGCGACTGTGGCCAGGCCCTTAAGAACCTGCTTAACGATCGTCTCCCGGTCGATAGCATGAGCCATTGCTCGGCGGACTTGCTTGAGGTTGTATGGCTCGAAGTTTGGGTCGGGGACAAGATACCACGTGCCATACAGGTTGAACTGTTGGTATTCCTTACTCAACTTCGGATCCGAGCGGACACGATCGAGCTGGCCGAGAGGGCCTCGCCACATCCAATCGATTTCGTTGTTTTCGTAGGCTTGGAGGACCGCTTCGCTGGGAATAATGGGGCGTTCGACGCGTTGGAGCGTGATATTCTTGGCATTCCAGTACTTCTCGTTCTTCTCCAGCACAACGATCTTGTCGTGCTCCCAGCGGACGAGCTTGAAGGGGCCGTTGCAGACGATGTTCGCTGCCTCGGTCCACTTGTCGCCGTACTTCTCGACCGAGGGGCGATGTGCGGGGGCAGCGGCGATGTAGGCGGCAAGGATGGGGAAATACCCTCGCGGACCCTCGAGCGTGACCTGGAGCGTATAGTCGTCTAGTGCTTTCACACCGACGTCGTCACGAGTGACGCCAGGTTGCTGGGTATTGAACGCCTCAGCGTTCTTGATGTCGTACAAGAACCCGGCGTAGGGCGCTGCAGTGGCCGGGTCGAGCTGGCGCTTCCAGGACCACTCATAGTCGTGCGCGGTCACCGGGTCACCGTTGCTCCAGTAGGTGTCTTTGCGCAGATAGAACGTCCACACAGATGCATCCTGGTTTGGCTCCCAGCGTTCAGCGATATCGGGGACGACCTCGAGATCGGGGGTGAACATCCCAAGCATGGCAAAGCAGGCGGGGTCTCCCTCGCAGTAGAGGTCGCGGTTGAAGTCAAAGCTCTGCGGGTCGCGTTCCATATTGGTGCGGAAGACCTGATCAGGGGCGAGCTCCCCCTCAGCAGCTGTCGGAGTGGGGGCAGTAGTCGGTGTTGGACCGACAGCGCGCGGTGGTGTGGGCGTCGGAACTGGCGGCGGAGTCACAGCGGCGGCTGGTGTGGGTGTCGCCTCCGGAGCGCGTTGGCAGGCAGCCATGGCCAATGCGGCACCAGTCGTGCCACCGACGGCGCCAACGATGCGCACGAACTCGCGGCGATCCAGGTTGACTGCCTGGAAACGTTTCCAGAGCAGTGCTACCTGCTCCGGATCTTCCCACCAGCGGAGTTTATCGCTCATCGTACCTCCTCCTCTCAAGCAGAGCTGCTCAACTCGAACATTGTCGATGGCTCAACAGATCGCAGGAGCTCGCCTCCTCGTGTCACCCCCTCTCACTCACGCTTGCGCGTGCGCGGATCGAGAGCATCGCGCAGTCCGTCGCCGAGGAAGGTGAAGCTAAGCATGAGAAGCGCGATCAAGATGGTTGGGAAAAGGGGCATGTACCAGTACGAAGTGATGTACTGTTGCGTTTCACCGGCCATCTTGCCCCAGCTCGGTCGTGGTTCAGGGATTCCGATGCCGATGAAGCTGAGTGCTGCCTCGGTGAAGATTGCCTGTGGGATTCCGAAGGTGAGGGTGACAATGATCGGCGAGAGGGCGTTGGGAAGCATATGACGGGTGATGATCCGCCACGGAGAGGCTCCGGCTGCACGAGCAGCTGTCACGAAGTCACGCTCACGAAGTGCCAGAAACTCAGCGCGGGTGAGGCGCGCCAGTGTGACCCAGCCAGTGACGCCGATTGCGATAAAGATGTTTTGCATGCCGCGGCCGAGCGCCGCCATGATGAGGATGACGAATAGTAGCTGCGGGAAGGCGTACATGACGTCGACAAAGCGCATGAGGAACGAGTCGACACGGCCTCCCACATATCCAGCGAGGGCGCCGATCGGTACTCCAATGAGGAAGACTATCACTTGGGCACCAAGCCCCACTGCCATCGAAACCTGGGCACCCCAAATGAGGCGGCTCAGCATGTCCCGCCCCACGAGATCTGTGCCGAGCGGATATTTACCAGTCCAGGTGGGGAACTGGGAAACCGCCGTGAAATCAGCCTTGTCATAAGGGTAGGGGGCAAGTACAGGTGCGAAAACGGCCATAATAGTAAAGATGATGACAATGATGAGCCCGAGCATGGCTAAGCGGTTTGCAAAGAGCCGGCTCAGCGCATCGCGCCAGAGTGTCCGGTGCGGTCGGGCTGCCCAGACCAAAGCATCCAGCCGTTGTGCCTGTCCAGTCATTCCAGCACCGGTTGTCGTCATAGAAATCTGTCCTCCCAGTCGTTCCTCAGGCGTCAAGTCAGCCGGATCCGTGGATCGATCACGCCGTACAGGATGTCCACGATGATGTTCATAATGGCGAGGAAGGCACCATAAATCAAGATAACGGCCATGATCATCGGATAATCGCGTGCGATCAAACTATCGACAAAGAAGCGCCCCATGCCGGGGACACGGAAGATCTTCTCGACGAAGGGAGAGCCTGTCCCGATTGCGGCGAACATGGGGCCAAGAATGGTAATCGGGGGGATGAGTCCATTCTTGAGTACATGACGCACAATAACTTGCCGGTCACTCAAGCCCTTGGCATAGGCGGTGCGGATGAAGTCCTGCCGCAGTACCTCGACCATGCTGGAACGCGTATAGCGGGCAATAATACCAATCGGTCCGAGCGCAAGGGCGATCGTCGGCAAAACCCAGTCGATTGGGGAGTCCCAGCCGCCGGTGCGGGGAATGATGGGGATAAGCAGGACCAGGAGAACGATCAAGAAGAGCGCGAGAATAAAGTTCGGGATGGCAACGCCAAGCGTTGCGATAAAGCTACAAAGGTAGTCGACCGGGCCATTCTGATTGAGTGCGGCAATGACTCCGAGTGGAATGCCCACAAGGATTGCCAAGGCCATCGCCATGATGCCCAGATGGAGCGAGACGGGGAGCGTGCTTGCCATGATGTCGCGGACCTCGCGCGTCTGGTACTGATAGGAATAGCCAAAGTCGAGCGTGAAGATATGGCGAAGGTACGTGAGATATTGCTGCCAAAGGGGTTTATCGAGCCCGTACTTGCGAGCAAGCGCCTCTTGGGCAGCGGGTGGGAGTGGATTGGCCTGTGGGGCACGCGGTTGCAGTGGGCTCCCCGGCGTCGCATGCATAATGATGAAGGTGATCAGGGAGATAGCGATGAGTGTTGGGATGACCATGAGAAGTCGGCGCACAATGTACTGCGCCATTAGTATTCACTCCTCGCTTCCGTCGTGACCTCGGTCGGAGTACCCCGTGTGGCCGAAACCACTCAGTGAGACCTTCTGCACTCGCACACTACCACAGTGACGGAATCGCTGTCAATGCCTTCAGGAGAGCGGTATGAACGGCAGGCGTGTGGAGTTTTGCCGGTCTACTCGGCTGACCACTCAACCGAGCGGAACCACTCCTGCGTGCCACAGACGGGTTTCTGCGGCGTGGCGGCAGCTGTGCGTGGGCAATGGACCGAAAAGGAAATCGCCGGACCATGCGCTCTGCATGGTCCGGCGAGGACTCGAGTGGTTCGCAAGCTTGCTCAATCGGCCGAAACAGCGGTGCGCTCGCGCTTTTCCATGACGTTCGTGGAGTGGCCCGCATCGAGCCGGGCTGAAGGATCGAGGTGGACGACTGCATGGTTGACTGCAGTGATCGCCTCTGCAACGCCGGTGGCAATGAGCTTGAACTTGCCCGGGTAGGTTACCACGTCACCAGCAGCAAAGACGCCGGGCAATCCGGTTGCCATGGTGCGCGGATCGACGACGATGTTGTTGCGTTCGATGGTCAGCCCCCAGGTCTTGAGTGGACCAAGGTCGGCGGCGAAGCCGATGGCAACGATCAGAGCCTGGGCAGGGAAGACACGCTCCTCGCCCGTCCGGGTCTGATGGACGACGACTTCCTCGAGCCAGGCGTTCCCACGCACTGCTTTGACCTCATAGAACGGGTAGTAGAGGGCAACTGGTGAGTCATGCAACTGCTGCACCGAGCGTTCGTGGGCTCGGAACTTGGAGCGGTGGACGAGCGTTGTCGAGCGAGCAAGGGGGTGGACTGCCAAAGCCCAGTCGACCGCCGAGTCACCGCCGCCGACGATGACAACGTCCTTGTCGCGAAACTCTTCGAGGGAGCGGACAAGGTAGGTCACGCCTCGTCCCTCGAACTCGCGGACTCCTGGAGCCTCCAGTCGCTTGGGTTCAAAGGAACCGACCCCGGCACAGATGATCACTGTACGAGTGTAGTGGTCGGCCTTGTCAGTGGTTAGTCGGTAATAGCCGTCTTCGGGGAGCCACTGCAGAGTCTGGGCAGTCTCACCAAGACATGGGACAGCGCCGGTCGAGAGTCCTTGCTCCACAGCACCTTTCACATAGTCCTTGGCGAGCACTTTCGGAAAGCCGGCAACGTCATAAATATACTTTTCAGGGTAGACAGCGATGAGCTGACCACCGAGCTCTGGCAAGCTGTCGATAATCTTGGTTTTCAGGCCACGCATTCCGGCGTAGAAGGCTGCAAAGAGCCCAACCGGTCCACCGCCGATGATGGTTGTGTCGAATACGTCGTGCTGCACCATTTCCTTCTCACCTCCGCACCGCTCGTGGTGCACCCGTCTCCCGAACGACGTTGGTCGAAAGAGGGTCCCTTCCGGGAACGCATGTCACCGGCAGAGTATAGCGCGTTGACGAGCGTCACGGCTATCCCTTAGCCTTGCTCGGGAGTGGGAGAGTAGAAGCGAGCCAGCTCATGGATCGCCTTAAGCATCCGAGTCGCCCTCGCGAACAAGTGCGTCGCCCTGGCGATCGGGTCGTGCGCCGTGCTGTTGCTCCGCGGGAGGCGGTGCAACTGCCGCGACCGCGTGCACCGCGTCGCCCGCGTCCCATTGCCTTGCGACTCACCATCGGATTTGCGCTGCTGATCCTTGCAGGCACTCTGCTCTTGAGCTTACCGTTTGCCTCGGTCAATGGCGAGCGCGCCTCGCTCGTCGATGCGCTCTTCACGGCGACGTCAGCAGTCTGCGTGACCGGGCTTGTTGTTCGAGATACCGCGACCTCGTGGAGTGGCTTTGGGCAGGCAGTCATTCTGGCCCTGATCCAGCTCGGTGGCTTCGGGTTCGCGACCAGCGCGACGCTCTTGTTGGCACTTTTAGGTATCCGTCCGACGTTACGCGATCGCTTAGCCTGTGGGATGAGTCTTGGTGAGCCAGGACCAGGCGGTGTGGTTCGGCTACTTCAGCGGCTTGCTGTCCTCACGCTGGCAATCGAGCTGACTGGGATGCTTGTTCTCCTGCCGAGTGGGATCGCGGCAACCGGTTCGTTCTGGCATGGTGCCTGGTGGGCGCTGTTCCATAGTATCTCGGCGTTCAACAATGCAGGGTTCGACATCGTGGGTGGATTCCGCTCAATGACGCCGTATCAGCATGCCCCAGCAGTCTTACTCCCGATTGCCATCCTGATCATCCTTGGAGGTCTGAGCTTTGCAGTCCTCTCAGACGTCGTGCGCGAACGCCGGTGGGGACGCCTGACGCTCGATAGCAAGATCGTGTTGGCCACAACGGTAACGCTGCTCGTGATGGGCACGTTGCTCATCTTGGCATTTGAGTGGGACAACCCACGGACGCTCGGCATCTTGCCGCTGCGTGATCGCCTCCTCCATGCCTTCTTCCAGGCAGTGGTACCGAGGACTGCCGGATTCAATTCGCTCGATGTGGCGCGCATGAACGATGAGTCATTGTTCGTGACGATTGGACTGATGTTTCTTGGCGGGGCGAGCGGTTCATTCGCGGGTGGGATCAAGGTCCAAAGCTGTGCCATTCTGATTCTCGCTGTGTGGACTGTGTTGCGGGGCCGGCCGCATGTTGCTGTTTTTGGTCGGGAAGTTCCCACTGTATTCGTCTTCCGCGCGATGGCGATTGCACTGTTAGCGGTTGCGCTTGTTTTCCTCGCGAGTTTTCTCATCTCGCTGATCGAGCCGTTTGGGTTGCTGGAGATCTGGTTTGAGGCGACCTCAGCCTTTGGAACGGTCGGGTTAAGTATGGGGATCACGCCGGAACTCCAGCCGCTGAGCAAGCTCATCCTCGTGGGGACAATGTTCGCTGGACGGCTTGGGCCACTGACGCTGGCACTGGCGTTAGCAGAACGGACCCAACCGGAGCCGGTGCGTTATGCGCGCACTGCAGTTGCTCTGGGATAAAGCACTTGGTGCCCTCACGAACGGTGTCATTGTTCTTTGCTCTGGCGGGGTCAAGGCCTTGGTTGACAGCGCGACCACGTCGGCGTAGGCTACAGGGCGCATTTGGTCGGGGCGCGCAACTGCCTCCCTGAGAGCAGGCGACCGCAGTGGAACGTTCACCACGCCCAAAACATCCCAGTCGCCCCCCGTCACTGGTGCGTCGTCCGGGTGACCGGACGATCCGGCGTGAGACTTTGCCCAGCGAGGTGGTACGACTTCGCGTGGCGCGCCGTCGACGCTTGACCGTGCCGTTGCTGGTCGCACTTTGGGGTGGTGCAGCGTTCTTAACGGCTGCTGGTACGCTGCTCTTGCGTTGGCCCGCAACGTGGCAGTCGGGTCAGGCGGTGTCCTGGTGGGAGGCAATGTTTGTCGCGCTCTCGGCAGTCTGCACTGCTGGGTTCGCGCCGGCTGATATTGGCACGGTGTGGAATCGCTGGGGGCAGGCAGTCATTGTCCTGTTAGTAGAGATCGGTGGACTCGCCTATGTTGCGACGGCGACCTTGCTTTTGGCTGGTATCATGCGACGGAGCACGGTCTTTGAGGCGCATCATGTGCTTGGCATGCGGTTGGGTGAAGAGCAGCTGGGAGAGCTCCGGCCGTTACTGCGTCGCCTGCTTGCAGCGACGCTCACAATTCAGCTTGCCGGATTCCTGGTCTTGTTACCGGCCAGTGTTCGTTTCCATCCCGACTTAGCAGAAGCACTCTGGTGGGGGTTTGCCACGGCGGTAACAGCGTTTCACAACGCTGGCTTCGACTTTGAGCCGGGCTTTGGAGGGCTTGCAGCCTATCAGCGCGATGCGAGCGTGATTCTCCCAATTAGCTTGCTGGTGCTGCTCGGTGCGACTGGTTTTCCGGCGCTTTCGAATGTGGTCGCGCGACGCGTGTGGCGGCGCCTCTATCCTGATACTCGCTTGGTGCTTATCTCGACGGCAATCCTCTTAGCGGTTGGTACGGGAAGCATCTGGCTCATGGAACGTTCGAATGCTGCGACACTTGCGGGCTTGCCTTGGCATCAACAGCTGCTAGATTCCTTCGCAATCGTTGCCAGTCGCACCGGTGGTCCTCGGGTGATCGACACGCGCATGCTCGGTGAAGAAGCGTCGTTCTTTCTGGGGGCGCTGACCTTCATCGGTGGTGCGAGCGGTTCGGTCGCGGGTGGCATCAAGCTCCAAACGTTTAGCTTGCTCCTCCTCGCAATTCTTACTACCGTACGCGGCAGCCGGCATGTTGTAGCTTTTGGTCGAGAAGTTGCGGATACGCAGGTGTTTCGTGCCCTGGCGATTGCCATCTTTGCCCTGTTGGTCACCTTTGGCGGTACCGTGATACTGGCGGTCTGGGCACCGTATGAGTTGCCGGTCGTGTGGTTTTTGGTGGTGCAAGCATTCGGGCTGGCTGGGTCGGAGAGTGAACTGGTTGCCAGTTTGGGTTTTGCTGGACAGGCGGTGCTGGCGATCCTCATTGTACTCGGGCGCTTTGGCCCGCTTGCCCTCGCATTGATCTTCGCAACGGAAATCCCGCGGGAAGTGGTGCATTACGCTCAAGAATCGATACGGCTCGGCTAGGAGGAAGGAGATGCGCAAGCAGTTTATGGTGCTCGGGGTCGGGCGGTTCGGGAGCGCAGTGGCGATCGAGCTGGAACGGCTGGGACACGAAGTCCTGGCGATCGATCGCTCTGAGCGGGCGATTGAGTCGGTGGCTGACTATGTCACGCATGCGGTCACTGCCGATGTGACTGATCTGGAGGTGTTGCGAACACTGGGCGCTCAGGACTTTGACGCGGCGGTTGTCGCGATCGGCGCCGATGAGCGGTCGAGTATCATGGCTGCAGTGTTGCTCAAAAAACTCGGCGTGCGCTTTGTTCTCGCCAAAGCGCAGAATCAGCTACATGGTGACATCCTGACGATGGTCGGTGCTGATCGTGTGGTCTATCCCGAACGGGAGACCGGTATTCGCGTCGCACATAGCCTGACGATGCCCCTAGCAAAGGATTACTTCGACGTCGGCCCAGGCTATGGTCTTGCGAAGGTCGTTGTCGACCAGCGAATGGCGGGCAAGACGCTGGAAGAGCTGGATCTCCGCGAGCGCTTTGGCGTCACGCCGCTGTTTTTGCGTCGCGGCGACCAAGTCATCATGAACCCTCATCGTGGCGAGCGCCTGCGCCTCGGTGATGAGTTGACAATTGCAGGGCGTGACGAGCAGCTTCAGCAGGTGTTGCTGCTGTGAGGATCG